>DASRXL010000039.1:0-16468 GCA_035654175.1 Phycisphaerales bacterium | reverse complement strand
ATCTACAGCTCCGAGAGCGGGTTCTTCGAGTCGATGGCGTCGAAGGGCTACATCCGGACGACGTTCAAAAAGGACGGCTTCCCCGTCACCGTGTTCAACACCCACACGCAGTCGGGCGACGGCAGCGGAGACGTGGAGGCTCGCGCCGACCAGCTCGTCGAGCTGGCGACCAGCATCCAGCTCTGGCGGGCGACGCACCCGGAGCACGTGGTGATCGCACTGGGCGACTTCAACGTGATCGGCGGGGACGTCGAGTACTACGCGAGCATGCTCATCTCGATGGGGATCCAGGCCGGTACGCTGGACGGGGCGCAGAACCAGCCCTGCGCCGGCAACAGCGACGACTGCACCTCCTGCCACGACAACGAGCTCCACAACTACTTCGACCCGGGGGGCGCCGACAAGCGCCTCGATTACCTCCTCTACGCCCACAGCCTCGACGGGAGCGTGAAGGTGCTCCCGCTCAGCTACCGGGTCCGCCGCTTCCAGGTGCCCGAACCGTTCGCCGACATGTCCCACGACGGGCTGACGACCCGCACGCTCTCCGACCACGACGGCGTGCAGATGGTCCTCGAGCTCCAGCGGTATTGACCCCGTTTCCGCCCCAGCACCTCACACCCGCTCGCACGAGGAGAACCCATGCACGCCATCAAGCCCCTCACCCGCACCGCCCTCGCCGTCGGACTGCTCGCCATCGCCGGCGCCGCCCGCGCCCAGTCGCTCCAGATCGCCTGGCACACCATCGACTGCGGCGGGGGCCAGCTCGCCGGCGCAACGCTCGCCGTCGCCTCGACGGCCGGCCAGCACGACGCGGCCATGCTCCCTGGACCGAGCCTCTCGGTCGCGGGGGGCTACTGGATCGACCTCTCCGGCTGCACCGCCGACTTCAACCTTGACGGCGCGGTGGACACCCGCGACTTCGTGGCGTTCCTGAACGCCTGGAACGCCCGCGACCCACGCGCCGATGCGAACGGCGACGGCGCGATCGATAGCCGGGACGTGATCGCGTTCCTCAACACCTGGACCGCCGGCTGCGGCTGACCCGCCGTCTCACCCACGAGCGCACCGGCCACCCGGGCTCCCGCGGTTGGCCGGTGCGCATCCGCGCGGTCACTCCTCCTCGTCGCCCTCCTGCTCGTCCTCGTCCTCGTCGTCGAAGAACTGGACGCCGATGAGCTCGCCGCCCGCCGCGTCCGCGATCCGCTCGACTTCCTCGTAGACCGACGTGAGCAGGGCCTCGTCGTTCTTGCCCTCCACGTGCAGGATGATCCCCATGCCCTCCTCGTCCTCGATCAGCTCGAGATCCGAGAAGCCGGCCTCCTGCAGCGCGGCAGCAGACCCATTGAGCGCGTCCTGGTTCTCGGCGTGGATCGCGAAGACGAACGGCACCGGCTCGCCCTGCGCGAGGCCGGAATCGGCGAAGTGGCGCAGGCGCCAGTTCGCGCCCTCGAGGTCCATCCACCCGAACGCCTCGTCCTCGTCGAAGGGCTCGAAGGTGGAGACGCCCTCGTACGTGAGCCCCTCCTCGCGCGCCAGCTCCTCGAACCTCGCCGCGAGCTCCTTGACCTCGTCGGGCTGGAGCGCGGCCTCGATGACGACGGTGAGCAGTGGTGGCCCGATCGAGGTGCCCTCATCGGTGACGGTCTCGACCTCCTCCTGGAGGTAGACCTCGAACTCCTGCGTGAGCCCCTCGCCGATGCGCGTCAGCTTCTCGACGTCGTCGGAGCGGAAGTCGAAGTGCCACTCCAGCTCGTCCTCGGGATCGTGCTCGAGGTCCTCGGTGAGGTGGGCAAAGAGCGCGTCGATGTCGAAGTGGGTGTCGGGCTTGGGCACGGGGGGTCTCCGTTTGGCGCCCGAGGGCCGGGCCGCGATGGCTTCCCCGGCGTGGATCGCCGGAATGTCCCAAGCGTAGACGCGGGGCGCGCCCCCGCCGGGAGGGGCCCCGGCCCTCCGGTGCGCGGGCGTGCCCGGTGAGATCGGGAGTCAGCTGCACTCCGGCGGGGTTTCGTCGGCGACGTCCGCGAGGAACGGGTAGTCGGTGTACCCCTCGGGCCCCGTGGCGTAGAAGAGCTCGGGGCGGGCGGCGTTGAGCGGGGCGCCCGAGCGGAGGCGGCGGGGGAGGTCGGGATTCGCGATGAACATGACCCCGAAGGCGATCGCGTCGGCCTCGCCGGCCCGGAGCGTGGCGGCGGCCGTCTCCGGGGTGAAGCGTTCGTTGGCGATATAAACCCCGCCGAACGCCTCTTTCAGATGTGGCCCGAGGCGGTCCTTGCCGAGAGCCTCGCGGGCGCAGAGAAAGGCGACGCCGCGCCGGCCGAGCTCACGGGCGACATAGGTGAACGTGGCCTCGGGATCGGAGTCACCCATCCCGTGGGAGTCGCCGCGGGGCGCGAGATGCACGCCCACGCGCCCGGGGCCCCAGACGCCGATGCAGGCGTCGGTCACCTCGAGCATCAGCCGGGCGCGGTTCTCGATCGGGCCGCCGTACTCGTCGGTGCGCGTGTTGGAGCCGTCCTGCAGGAATTGGTCCAGGAGGTAGCCGTTGGCGCCGTGGATCTCGACGCCGTCGAAGCCAGCGCGCTGCGCGTTGGCCGCGCCGAGCCGGAAGGCCTCGACCACGCCGGGGATCTCGCTCGTCGCCAGGGCGCGGGGCACGGGATGGGGGCGGAGCGGGCGGAGCTGGCTGACGTGGCCCGGGGCGGCGATCGCGCTGGGGGCGACCGGCGCTCGGCCGCCGAGGAAGCCGGGATCGGAGATGCGCCCCACGTGCCAGAGCTGCAGGAAGATGCGCCCGCCGCGATCATGCACGGCACGGGTCACGGCTCGCCAGCCCTCGACCTGTTCGTCGGACCAGATGCCGGGGGTGTTCACGTAGCCAACGCCCATCGGGTCGACGCTGGTGGCCTCGGTGAGGATCATGCCCGCCGAGGCCCGCTGCGCGTAGTACTCGACCATGAGGGCGTTGGGGACCCGCTCCAAGGCGCGGCAGCGGGTGAGCGGGGCCATGAGGACGCGGTTCGGAAGCTGAAGGTCGCCGACGCGGAGCGGATCAAAGAGGGAAGCCATGGGCAATCTCCGCGGCATGGTACGGCGGGGCGCTGGGTAACGGCCGGAGGACGTCCCCATGGTCGATCAGGCGCGAGATCCCGTGAAAGCACCGCGGAGCGCCCGCGCCCTGGCTGATACGATGCGCCCGGCTCGGCTTCCGGAGGGATGGAGATGAAAGACCAGATACCCCTGCCGGATTCGCGGACCGGCGCTCCCGGCGCGGGCGGCGGCCGCGCGGCCTTTGGCGGGTCGATCCCGCGCGAATATCAGGAGCGGCTGGTGCCCCTCCTGTTCCAGGAGTACGCGACGGACATTGTCTCGCGCGTCGGACCCGTTCGAGGGGCGGTCCTCGAGACCGCCGCCGGGACCGGCGTCGTCTCGCGCCGGCTGCGCGCCGCGCTTCCTGCGGAGACGGCGCTCACCGTGTCGGACGTCAGCGCGGAGATGCTCGCGCTGGCCCGCGAATCGCTCGCGGGCGCGGCGGGGGTGGAGTTCGTCGCGGCCGATGCGACGGCGACGCCGTTCGGCGATGGAGCGTTCGACGCGGTGGTGTGCCAGTTCGGCGTGATGTTCTTCCCCGATCAAGCCGCGGGGTTCCGCGAGGCTTTCCGGGTGCTGAGGCCCGGCGGGCGCTTCGTCTTCAGCGTGTGGGACGACCTGGCGAGCAACCCGCTGCCGCAGTGCGTGCACGAGGCGGTCGCGTCGGTCTCCCCGCGCGACCCGGCGCGGTTCCTGGAGAAGCCCTACCGCGCACTGGACCTGACAGGCATGGTGCGCGAGCTGCAGGGCGCGGGCTTCGGCGAGATCCGGGCGACGGTGCTGCCGAAGGTCTGCCGCGCGCCCTCGGGCGCGGCGGGGGTTGACGCGTTCCTGCTGGGAACGCCGCTGGGGGCGCAGCTCGCCGAGCGCGGCGTCGCCGGCGAGGCCTCGGCCGTTGCGCGGCGCATGGCGGCGGAGCGGTTCGCCGGCGGGGACGAGACGGCGGCGATCGCGGTCCCGATGCGGGCGGTGGTGGTCGAAGCCATGAAGAACTGAGTGCCCTGTCCCCGATTCACGGGCGCGCCCCGAATGCTGTCTCGAATGCCTCGTGCCGGCGCAGGTACGCCTCCAGGCAATCACAGTCGCGAGAGTCGGCGGCGCCGTCTCCGTCGAGATCCTTCGGGCTCTGGTGCAGGTCGTGGAGGTCGTCGATGTCGATCTTCGCGTCGTTGTTCACGTCGGCTGGGCAAGCGGCCAAGCCCGCGAGGCGGAACACGACCAGGGCATTCACGCTGATCGGGTCGCCATCGTCCACGATGCCGACGAGAGCGTGAGTCGAAGCCGTGAGGCGCGGGCCGAGGCAGAGGCCCTCGAGGTTGCTGTGGCCTCCCTGGTAGAGCAGGGTCTTGCCTGTCGGCGTGAACTCGGCGCCGTGGAGCGCGTCGAGGCCGGACACGTCGCTCGCGTTCGCGAAGCCGACTTCGTAGATGCGGGTGAGGAAGAAGGGGTCGGCGAACGCGAGCGAGCGCTCGAGGGCGAGGAGCGTGCCGTCGGGCAGGGCGACCGGGTCGGCGAGACCGCTCTGGCCGGGGTTGCCGAAGGGGAAGATCGGCCCGTGCATCGGCTCGACGATGTAGGCGTGCTGGGCGAGCGCGAAGTCGGTCGCGGTGCGCTCGCGCAGCAGGCGGACACGCGTGCCGCTCTCGGGCGTGGCGCGGGGGCCGTCGGGGGTGAGGGCCTCCTCGTTGGCGGTCCAGGCGAACGCAGGGTCGAAGGAGAGCGACTCGAGGCCGAGATTGCCGCGCCGGCCGGAGTAGATCGCCGGGACCGTGAGCGTGCGGAGGAGAGAGCCGTCGGCGAGGGTGAACTCGCGGATGGTCGAGGCGGCCTCGTCGCTCACGAATACGGAGTCGGGCGAGGCGAGGGCGATCCCCTCGTGGTCGCCGGAGTGGGAGAGCGTAAGGCCACGGATGTTCGCGAGCGAGTCGATCGTTCCGTCCGTGCCGAGCGACATCTCGAAGAGCACGAGGTGATTGCTGTTATCCATCGCAGCGGCGTAGGAATTGCCGCCGAGCCAGGTCACGCCGCTGAGGCCGGTGATGGTGAAGGTGCCGCCGTGCTGATCGGCAGCGGAGTTGGGCAGGGGGCGAGTGGCGGCGTGCTCGATGGAGAGCTGACCGGCGGAAGGCGCTGCGGCGATCGTCAGCGACAGGAGTACCAGCGGGAGCGTTGACGGGACTTGCATGATCGCCCTCGCTCGAGCCGGAGTTTCGGCCCGATCTTCGGTCTCCGCACGCGGGCATGGTAGGGGATGGCGGCCACGTCGATAACGGGGCTCCAAAGGCCCCGCCCCTGCTCAGGGGGCGTCCACGCGGGTGTACATGAGAGCGTTGAAGTCGAGATCGGTCTCGCCGGTGGGGATGCCGAGCTGGCGGAGCATGTTCATCGACTGCGCGCGGTGGTGGATCTCGTGGAAGGCGAGCTGGGTGAAGATGTCGGAGGCGGAGGCGGTGACGAGCTTGCGCTGCCCGTGGTCGTCGGTAATGAGATATTGGATGGGACCATCCCAGTCGGCGATGGAGCGGATCGCGGCGGCCGTCTCCTTCGCCTGCGCGGCCCACGCGGCCTCGAGCGTGGCGAAGGGCGGCGGGGTCTCGTCCTTGATCGGCCACTGCTCGTAGGACGGCACGTCACGCCCGAGCATGCGCTCCACGTAGTACCACTCGCAGATCATGACGTGCGTGAGGTTCGAGGCGAGCGAGCCGCGGCCGATGGGGAAGGGGCGGGTGTATTGCTCGGGAGAGAGCGGGCGCACCCAGTCGAGGATGTGCTGGCGGGAGCGGGTGAGGTAGTCGTAGATGCGGGTGTGGTTCATGGGGAAGGACGGAGGATGAAGGTCGCTCGGTCTCGCGGCTGATCGGGTGCGTTTGCGGGAGGGTATCTCCGACGGCCGCCGCGGTGTCGGTCGTGCCCGCGTCCCCCGCCGCTGGCGCTCTTCTTATCGACGAAGTCGAGCACCAGGTTCTCGTCCCCCGTCGGGCTCACGCCCTCCGGGACGTGGTCCGGGCCGAGCGCATCGCGCAGCTTCCATGCGATGGTATCGCCCCCTCCATCTGCCGCTCAAAGGCATAGGTGACGGTCTTCGCCGGATCGCGTCCTCGATGCCCTTGATAATCCTGCCTACAGACGTCCGCCGCTTGTGCGGTTGCCGGCTCACGATGCCAAATCCAACTGCAGGCGGGTGAGATCGGCATCAGGAAACTGCTTGCGCACGTGAAGGATCTCGACACCGACGGCCCGCCCCTGGTCGTCATAGTCGATGACGAGGCCTGGACGCACCTCGTCAGACTCGACCGGTGGAGCATCGCTGAGAGTCAGGTACAGCGCGTCGGTGCTGGCGTCGTAGGCGAGTTTCACAGCTTCCCTTTCTTCGATCGGTCGAAGAACGCGGTGATGACCAGCGGGGGCGTCTCGCCTCCATTGTACACGACCCGCAGCACACGGCCGCCGAACTCGGCGATCGGCCGGAGGGCGTGGGTGAGGTTGGGGTCGATCGCGTCCGGCCTTCGCGCAACGGGGTCGGCGAGGGTACGGGTGATCCACGTGGGCTTGATGCCGCGGCGCTCGATGACGCCCTGGGCGTGCCGCGACAGGCGGTACTCGCCGAGTTGTTCGGCGCCGTCGGTCATCCCATGTGCTTCACAACCGCCTCTCCAAACTCCGAGCACTTCACCTTCTTCACCTGCGCATCCCCCTCCGCCTTCATCAGCCGCTCGAAGTCGTAGGTCACGGTCTTGGCCGAGATCGCGCCGTCCATGCCCTTGATGATCAGGTCCGCGGCCTCGGTCCAGCCCATATACCGCAGCATCATCTCGCCGGAGAGGATCACCGAGCCCGGGTTCACCTGGTCGAGGTTGGCGTACTTGGGCGCGGTACCGTGGGTAGCCTCGAAGATCGCGTGGCCGGTGATGTAGTTGATGTTCGCGCCGGGGGCGATGCCGATGCCGCCGACCTGCGCGGCGAGCGCGTCGGAGATGTAGTCGCCGTTCAGGTTCAGCGTGGCGAGCACGTCGAAGTCGCGCGGGCGGGTGAGCACCTGCTGCAGGGTGATGTCGGCGATGGAGTCCTTCACCAGGAGCTTGGCCTTCCACTTGCCGTCGCCGTGGCTCGGCCAGAGCTTCAGCGCCGTCTCGACCTCCCCGACGATCTTCTTCTGCTGGTCCGGCGTCATCATGTCGTAGCCGGGGTCGATCATGCGGGCGTTGGCGTCGGGCGTGAGGCCGGGATTGGCCTCCTTATTGCCCAGGATCCAGCTCTCGCGCTCGGTGACGACTTGGTCCCGGAAGAACGTGGTGGCGACGCGGTAGCCCCAGTCCTTGAAGGCCCCCTCCGTGAACTTCATGATGTTGCCCTTGTGGACGAGCGTCACCGAGCGGCGCTTGTTCTTGAGGGCGTAGGCGATCGCGCTGTGCACGAGCCGCTCGGTGCCGAGGTAGCTCACCGGCTTGATGCCGATGCCGACGCCGAAGACGCCCGCCGACTCGGCGTCGCGCTTCGGCGCGCCCGCCGCCTCCAGCACCTTGAGCCATTCCGCGGTCTTCTGCCTCGTCCCGAAGCGGACCTTCGCGAACTCCTTCGGGAAGTTCTGCTCCCAGAAGTCGAGCACCTTCTGCGACTCGGGCGTTCCCGCGGCGTACTCGATTCCCGCGTAGATGTCCTCCGTGTTCTCGCGGAAGATCACCATGTCGCAGTCCTGCGGCCGCTTCACCGGGCTCGGCACTCCCTTGAACCAGCGCACCGGGCGCAGGCAGACGTAGAGGTCGAGCATCTGGCGGAGAGCCACGTTCAGCGAGCGGATGCCGCCGCCGACGGGCGTGGTGAGCGGCCCCTTGATGCCGACGAGGTACTTCCTGAACGCCGCGAGCGTCTCGTCGGGCAGCCAGTTGCCGGTCTTGTTGAAGCTCTTCTCTCCCGCGAGCACTTCCTGCCACGTGATCTTGCGCTTGCCGCCGTACGCCCTCTCGACCGCCGCGTCGAACACGCGGACGCTCGCACGCCAGATGTCTGGGCCCGTGCCGTCGCCCTCGATGAAGGGGATCACGGGGTTGTTGGGGACGGAGAGGCCGGAGCCGGTCATCGTGATCGCGTCGGGCACGGGATCCTCCAAAGCGCCTGCGGCGGAGAGGGCGTGGGAGTGACGGGGACGCACAGACCCGCCCGCGTGGCCGAGAGGCCCGGCGGGCGAGGGGTGAAGGATAGGGAGGTACGGGGGCGGTTTTGGAGGGGCTGATGGACGAGGCGACCGGTCGGGTGCTGGGATTCGCACGAGAGCGGGCGGCGGCGTACCTGGCGGGGGTGCGGGAGCGGGCGGTCTCGCCGAACGACGCGGCCGTCGCGGGGCTGAACGCGTTTGTCGAGCCGCTCCCACAGGGCCCCAGCGACGCGGTGGACGTGCTCCGCCTGCTGGACGGCGCGGGCTCGCCGGGCACGGTCGCAACTGCCGGTGCGCGGTACTTCGGGTTTGTCACCGGGGGGGTGCTCCCCGCCGCGCTCGGCGCGGCGTGGCTCGCGACGGCCTGGGATCAGAACGCGGTCCTGCGAGTCGGGTCGCCGGTGGCGGCACGGCTCGAGGAGATCGCGGCGGGGTGGGTGCTGGAGCTCCTCGGCTTGCCGGCGGGCAGCGGGGTCGGGTTTGTCACCGGCGCGACGATGGCGAATTTCACGGCGATGTGCGCGGCAAGGCACGCGCTGCTGCGCCGAGCGGGTTGGGATGTCGAGGCGCAGGGGCTGTTCGGCGCGCCGGAGTTCCGCGTCGTGGTGGGGGAGGAGGTCCACGCGAGCCTGCTCAAGGCCCTGGCGCTCGCGGGGCTCGGGCGCGAGCGGGTGGAGCGCGTGCCGACCGACGCCCAGGGCCGGATGAGTGCGGCCGCGCTGCCCGAGCTCGACGAGCGGACGCTGGTGTGCATCCAAGCCGGGAACGTGAATACAGGCGCGTTTGACCCCGTGGAGGAAGTATGCGAGCGGGCGAGGGGCCGCGGCGCCTGGGTGCACGTGGACGGGGCCTTCGGCCTGTGGGCGCGCGCGTGCGCCGAGCGAGCGCATCTGGCCCGCGGCGTGGAGCTCGCGGACTCGTGGGCCACGGATTGCCACAAGTGGCTCAACGTCCCGTACGACAGCGGATTGGTGATCTGCCGCGATGCGGGTGCCGTGCGGGCGGGGATGGCCTCGCCGGCGCCGTACCTGCTCGAGGGGGCGGAGCGCGAGCCCTACCACTATGTGCCGGAGATGAGCCGGAGGGCGCGGGGCATCGAGGTCTGGGCGGCGCTCCGGTCGCTGGGGCGCACGGGCGTAGCGGAGCTGGTTGAGCGGTGCTGCCTGCTCGCCGCGAGGTTTGCGCATGGGCTGCGCGGGGCGGGGTTCGAGGTGCCGCACGACGTGGTGCTGAACCAGGTGCTGGTGCGCTTCGGCGACGACGCGGCGACCGATAGGGTGATCGAGGCGGTGCAGCGCGAGGGGACGTGCTGGTGCGGGGGCACGACGTGGAAAGGCCGGCGGGCGATGCGGATCAGTATCTCAAGCTGGGCGACGGCGGAGGCGGACGTCGACGCGAGCCTGGACGCGGTGACCAGGTGCGCGCGGGAGGCCGGTCGCCGGTAGACTGGCGCGGCGTCGTGGGGTTCTGGAGGACGGCGCGATGCGAAGACTCCCGGCGGCGGCGCCCTGGCTCGTGGCGGCGCACATCACGTCGGGGCAGGTCTCACCCTTCGAGGACGTGGAGTGGCGCGACGGCCAACCGCCGCGGGTCATGCTCGACGGCAGGTGGTGGGAGCCCGTGTCGATCGGCGGCGTTCCCTACGAGACGCTGCTCGCGCGAGCCCGGGAGCGGTACGCCGACGAGGCGATGGTGCGGAAACGGCTGGACGAGGACCTGCCCGAGGTGCTCGGCCTCTGCGGCGTGACGGTGAAGGGGAACCGGCTCGGCCTGCGTCTGCGCCCGGCCGAAGGCGGCGAGGTCGTGACGATCGAGAGCGCCGAGATGACCGAAGCGAACCGGCAGCGGCTGTGGGCGAAGCGCGTCGCCGCGTCTGCCTTCGACCCCGCCGGGCTTCTGCAATGGGCCGAGACCGTGATCTCGGAGCGCCACTCGTACTCGGCCGCGCGAGGCGTGGACGTCGGCGCGGAATTCGGAAGGCTGCGTGCGTCGCTGGAAGCGCGTGCGAGCCCCGCGGAGTGCATCAGAGCCCTGCGCCGGGTGATCGCGCTCTCGGGCGATCGGCACGCGCAGGTCGCCGGACGATGGGCAGAGGAGGCGGATGAGGCGGAATCCGAGCTCGGCGCGATGTCCGTCGCTCTGGCCCCGCTGGACCTCGGCGAGGGGACGCGCGTGGTGGCGGTGCGCGACGGGGGCCAGGGGCTGGTCGATCCGGAGCACCCGTTCGTCGTGGCGATCGACGGCGTGGGAATAGAGCGCTGGCTCGACCTGGCCGCGGAGTGCGTGGCGGGGCGGGTCGGCGCAGCGGCGGCGCGAGGGCGCGTGTGAAGCGCTCGCGCGGCCGGGGTGGATCCGTCAGCGGTTGGGGCTCGCGCCGGCATGGGCGGCGGTCTTGACGCTCGCCGCGCCGGACGGGCAAGTGCGGGACGTAACCATCGGGCTCACGGACAAGCCGGCGGACACATACCGCAAGGGCCCCGGACGGGCGCGGACGATCGACGGCATCGAGTACCTGCCGATCCTGGAGATGTGGGGGGCCGACGCCTCTCCGTCGAGCTTCGCGGCGGTGCGCGCCGGTTTGGAGCGTGCATGCCGGGCGGACGGGCTGGTGATCGACATCCGCGGGAACGGCGGCGGGACGCGCGACGTGCTGCACCTGGTCGCGTCGTACCTGCTCCCGCCGGATGCGGAGCCGGTGGTCTACTCCGCGGCGCGAGCCTTGGTTTGGCCGGGCAGGGACCAGGCGGAAGTCGAGGAAGCGTTCGCGCGCCGGTACCTCTTCATGCCGGAGCACGACCGGTGGAGCGAGCGGGAACGGAGGGCGATCGCCCGATTCGTTGAGGGCTTTGTGCCCGAGGTCCAGCTGCCCGCGGGGCGATTCGGCCCGCTCCACGTCTCCGTGCTGAGCCCCGGCGGCGAGGGCGGCGGACGCCTCGCCGGCACGCCCGTGGTGGTCCTGATGGACGAGCGGTGCGCCAGCGCGAGCGACGTGTTCCTCGCGGCGATGCGGTGCATTCCCGGCGTCACGCTCGTCGGAAGGCCGAGCAGCGGCGCGAGCGGGATGAGCGCATGGCACGAGTCGCCCGGCGTGGCGATCAAGCTCTCGACGATGGTCTCGTTCACGTCGGACGGTCGCGTGCTGGACTGGCACGGCGTGCCACCGCACGTGCCGATCGAGCTGACGCCCGGCGACTTCACCCGCGGGGGCGACGACACCGCCCTTGCGCAAGCGCTGGAGCTCGTCCGCACGCAGGCGGCGCGGCCTGAGGGCCGGTAGGCCCCCCCTAGAACTGCATCGGCGGGAGATCGCCGGACGGCAGCTCGGCGGGAGGCGCGGCCCCCGACTGGGGCGTCGAACCCTGCATGGCGCCCCCGGGCGGGGTCAGGCCCTCGACCGGCGGCATGCCCAGCGCGGCGCGGAGCTGGGGAAGGAACTGCTCGTAGTGCGCGTGCTTGTTCACCGAGGTGTCGTAGATCGGCTTGAGGATGCCCTGGTTGGCGAAGGGAACCATTCGCCGCGGCGTCTCCCAGAAATGCAGGCACGCGTCGTGCCAGGGGAGGCCGAGGAAGTCGATCACGCGCCGCGCCTGGTTCTCGAAGTCGCGGACGAGGTCCTCGTATTCCACCTCGAGCACGGGCATGGAGATCATGGGGCGCCAGTGGTCCATGAGGCGGAGGTAGTTCTGGTACGCGGCCGCGAAGTCCGCGAAGTGCACGCGGTAGCTGTATGGGATGTCGAAGGTGTTCATGTAGCAGGAGAGGGCAGTGTCGAGCGGGTTGCGACGGATGTGGATCACCCGCGCTCGGGGCAGCATGCGGTCGAGCATGCCGAGGTAGAGGTAGTTGTGGGTGCAGCGGTCCACGACGCGCTTGGCCTCCGGCTTGCCCTCGCGCTGCGCGAGCAGGCGGAGCGGGTTGACGCAGAACGCCGCACCTTCGTTGACGGCCTGGTACGTGAGCACGCCGGGATCCGTGAAGGGCACGATGTCCGGAGACATGCCGCCGAGCAGCCGCGCGACGAGGTGGCGCGTGATGGTCGTCTCGCCCGCCGGCGCGGCGTCGGGGTGGCTGGCGATGATCTGCTCGAGCAGCGCCGCGCCGGTGCGCGGCATGCCGATGATGAAGACGGGCAAGTCGCTCTCGCCCGCGGCCTTGGGCAGCGCGTTGTGGCGCTCGGCCGTCCACGTGGAGACGAGCTGGTCCGTCATCTGCGCGTGGGCCTGCGCGTTGTAGCGGCGGCCGGTGAGGCGGTTGGCGTCCGTCGAGGCGGCGATGGCGCGGTCGTAGTGGCCCAGGTCGTGCGCCAGGTTGGCGAGCTCGAGCAGCATCGCCACCCGGAGCTGGGGCGGCATCGACCCGGAGGACTCGGCAAGGTGGCGCGCCAGGACGGGTGCGCCGTCACCCGGCTTGTCCAGCGCCCGGCAGCAGCGGGCATACGTGAGGGCGAGCGCCGGGGCGTCCTGGCGGGCAGAGATGTAAGGCAGGAGCAGCGCGTGCGCCTTGCCGTGGCGCCCGGTGATCGCGTAGATCTCCGCCGCGCCGGCCACCGCGCGCGGGTGGCGCTTGCTCATCCAGGCGGCCCGCTCGTAGCAGGAGAGCGCCTCGTCGATGCGCCCCTGGGAGCGGTGGGCGAAGGCGAGGTTGCAGAGGGCCTCGGCGCTCGTCGGCTGCAGCTTGACGGCCTTCTCCAGGTGCTCCACCGCCTCCGCGTCGATGCCGACCTGCATGAGCGCGAACCCGAGCTGGGTGTGGGCGTCGGGCAGGCGGGGGTTGGCCTTGGCGGCCGAGCGGTAGAGGTCGATCGCCGTCTGCATCTGGCCCTGGCGATGGAAGTCGCGGGCTTGATCGAGGAGCTGCTCTGCGGTGGCCATGGGCGGTCCTTGTGGAGTGGAGCGTCTGTTGGCGCGCCGTCGGCGGCGCGGCCGCGGATTGTAGCGGCGCGAGCGGGGCCGCCCGGCGACGGCCGCGCGCGAGCGCCCCCGTTCGAGGCGGACTATGGCGGGGTGCCCGAGACGGCCTGCCCGTCGCCCGCGGTGGATCCGCCGCCGGTGTGCGGGCGGGCCGGACGCGATCACCCCGGCCGATAGGAAAGCGTCGCCAGATCTCGCCAGAAATCCGGATATGTCTTCCGCACGCAGGCCGGGTCACGGACGAAGCAGTTGGGTCGGCGCAAGCCGATGAGCGCCATCGACATAGCCATGCGGTGGTCGTCGTACGTCTCGAACTCGACGCGCCGGCAGCCCGGAGAGCAATCGACGCCGCCGGCCGGCGGCGCAATCGACAGGGCGTCGGGATCGCCCTCGACATCGGTCTCGACGCGCACTCCGATCTTGCCCAGTTCGTTCTGGAGCGCGGCGATGCGGTCGGTCTCCTTGACGCGGAGCGTGCGCAGGCCACGGAGGATGGAGCGCCCAGGCGCGAATGCGCAGGCCGCGGCGAGCGTCATCGCGGCGTCGGGCATGTCGGCGAGGTCGGCCTCGATCGGTCGGAGCACCGCGGGGGCGCGCACGCGGATCACTCCCGACTCCTCCCGCTCGACCACAGCCCCCATGCGCTCCAGGAGCAGCGGGAAGCACGCATCGCCCTGGAGAGACTCGGCCGTGAGGCCCGCCACGCCCACATCCGCGCCCGGGATCATCGCCCCCGCCGCCCAGAAGTAGGTGGCGCCGCTCGCGTCGGGCTCCACCTCGTATTCGAAGGCTGGAAGACCGAGCGTCGCGGGCTCGACCTCCGGCGGCCCCACCCGGAGCACGTGCAGGTCCTCGCTGGCCCTGACGTGGGCGCCCAGACGGTCGAGCAGGCGCAGCGTCATCGCGATGTACGGCCGACTCGTGACCTCCCCGTGAAGGCGGATCGTGATGCCGCCCGTGAGCCACGGCCCGAGCATGAGCAGCGCGGAGATGAACTGGCTGGACTTCGTCGTTGAGAACTCGAGCGCGACATTGTGCGGCGGGGCAGGTGCGAGTGGAGTCAGGCGGAGCGGCGGGTAGCCGTCGTGCCCGAGGTGCTCGACACGCATGCCCAGGGACGGCAGCGCCGCCGCAAGCTCACCGATTGGCCGCCGGCGCATCCGTTCGTTGCCGTCGATCGTGATGGGCCCATCGGCCAGGGCGGCGGCCGCCGCGAGGAAGCGCGTGGCGGTGCCCGCGTTCTGGAGATCGAGCCGCACGCCCGCTGGCGGAACCCGCCACCGGCCGCGCACGCCCCGCACGCGCACCCGCCCCGCGCTCCCCGGCTCGACGGCGGATCCGAGGAGGCGGAGGGATTCGATCATGCGCTGGGCGTCGTCGGCGTCGAGGAGGGCGCCGCCGAGCGAGCTCTCCCCGTCGGCGAGCGCGGCGAGCAGGAGCGCGCGATTGCTCAGGCTCTTGGAGCCCGGCGGGCGGACCGTGGCGCGCGGCGGGGGCGCGGCCGGGAGCGCCGGGATCGGGAGCGGATCGGGGAGATCTTCGAGCGGCAGCACGAGGGGGCTTGCGGGCGGGTTCGCCACCGTCACTCCTCGTCGGCTTCTGCGCGGAACACCGCGACGACGTCCTCGATCGGGATCACGAAAAGCCGGTTGTCGCCCTCGAAGTCCACCGGGATCGCGTGCTTGGGGTTGAAGAGAATGCGGTCGTAATTGCGTATCGGGTAATCCTGGTCGCGCTCGACCTGCGCGGAGAGCGCGACGATGCGCCCGGTGAGCGTCGGGATCTCGATCTTGTCGGGCAGGTGGATGCCGCTCTTGGTCTGCTTCTTGTCCTCGTCCTTGCGGACGAGCACGCGCTTGCCGATGGGCTCGACGGTCTCGAGCTTGCTGCGTGGGCCGGGATGCTTCTCTGGGCGCGGGCTCATCGGTGCCGGAGTGTATCACCCGTGCGCGCGGGGCCGTCGTGGCGCGATCGGGGGCGTGCGCAGCCCCGCGTGGCGCTCCTCCGTCGGCGCGTTCGGGTTCTCGCGCCCCGGATCGCACGCGATGCGCCGCGCACATGGCGCCGCGCCCGGCGGACCTCGCGCGCGAGAGCGCCGCGCGCGGGGAGTGCGATGGCCGTCACCAAGTGGGCGCGAGAACGCGCGGCGCGTGAGCCAAAAGCGACCACCCCCGCCCTTTCGGGCGGGGGTGTCGTATTCAAGCGGTGATCAGACGATCACGTCTCGTCGGGATTACCGACGACGACGGCCCGCGACGAGGCCACCGAGGCCGAGGAGGGCCATGGAGGCGGGGGCGGGGATGATCGTGAAGGCGCCGGGGGTGACGACGCCGGTGTAGCTGACGGAGGTGCCGAAGTCATCGGTGTAGACGTCGAAGTTCAGGTGGTTCTCGGTCGAGAAGGTCGCGACGCCGGCGGCGTAGCTGTTGGGGGTGTAGGTGAGCTGGCCGAGGGCGATGGGGTTGGAGCCATCGAAGTTCGGGTTGAACGCGGCCGGGAGCTGGAACGACTCGATGCCGGTCACGTGGCCGTTGCCCTGGTCGGTGCCATCGTTGGTCAGGTCGTCGAGGTAGTTGTCGAAGGTGTGGGTGCCGTCGGCGTAGCGGGCGTCGCCGTTGAGGTCGTAAATGCTGCCGGCGAAGCCGGTGGCGCCCGGCTCCATGAGGGCCCACAGGGTCGCGACGCCGGTCTCGCCCGCCTCGAGGATGCCGTCACCGTTGCCGGTGTCGGACATGGTCCACGAAATGGTCATGACACCCTGGGCGCTGGCCGCGGCGGCGATGCCAGCAACGACGAAAAGAGCGGTGGTCTTCATCTGATTCATCTCCTCACTTCGAAAACGGACGGACATTGTCCATACACACTACAGGAACGGATGTGGATCGCATTCCTGACCCGGGGCCAGCATAGTGCGAGCCACCCCCGCCCGCAAGAGCCATTGTGCAAGCGAAAGGGTATTTTTTCTGCAACTTTGGAAGAGCCAAGCCGCAACAACCGGATTCGCAGCCGTTTGCGAAGCTGGGTAAAGAAGGCGTGCAGATCGTCACCAGCCCGATCGGGAACGACGTCCGCGCGCGGACAGGGACCGCGCGAACCCGATACGGGGCGCCGATCCGCCCCGCCCCAAAAGCACAACGCCCCGGGAGAACCCCGGGGCGAGTGGTGTGTGAGGAGTGTGCGAGACCTGGCTCAGCGGCGGCGGCGTCCTGCGACGAGCCCGCCGAGGCCGAGGAGGGCCATGGAGGCGGGGGCGGGGACGACGTTGAAGCTGGCGACGCCGGCGACGCCGGTGTAGGACACGGAGGTGCCGAAGTTATCG
>DASRXL010000038.1:0-41570 GCA_035654175.1 Phycisphaerales bacterium | reverse complement strand
GGATCGGACCGCGCCCAGCCTGTCGCCACCAGTCCGCACGACGTACCGGTTCAGGCTGCGCATCGAGATGGACAGGTCCTCGCGCATCGCCTCGGTCTCGATGCGTGCCGCCTCGGACGATCGCCACATCGCGGTCAGCGCGACCAGGGCCGCCACAACGACGATCGCGGCGCTCGCGATCGCCGATGCCAGCAGTCTGTTGCGGCGGGCGAACATGGACAGGCGATAGCTGGCGCTCGGCCTGCGCGCCGTGATCGGCTCGCGAGCGAGCCATCGCCGCAGGTCGGCCGCGAGCTCGGCGGCGGACTGATAGCGGCGGGAGCGGTTCTTCTCGAGCGCGTGCAGCACGACGATCTCGAGATCGCCCTCGACAATGGCGTTGACAGAGGAGGGACGCGGGGGCGGCGTTTCGGCAAGGGCATGAACCGCGGCGTGGACCGGCAGATCGGCGATCGCAACGGGCGGGCGCCCGCAGAGCAACTCGTAGAGCACCACGCCGAGCGAGTACACATCGGTCCGCACGTCCACGTCCCCGAGGTCGTCCCCGCACTGTTCGGGCGACATGTATTGCAGCGTGCCGATGAGCTGCCCGGGGCTCGTTGATGCCGTGCGCTCACCCACCGGCTCGGTAAGCCGGGCAATACCGAAGTCGATTACTTTCGGCTGCCCGCCGGCGTCCACAAGGATGTTCGCGGGCTTGAGGTCGCGGTGGATGACGCCGCGCTGGTGCGCGTGATGCACCGCGTCGCACGCCGCCGCGAAAAGCTCCACGCGGGCCTGTATCCCGAGCTCGTTTGCCGCACAGAACTCCGTGATGGACCGGGCGTTGGCGATGTACTCCACCGCGAGGTAGGGGACCGTCGGCGCGGCGACGAGGTCGCTACCCTCGATCGCGAGCTCGCCGGCGTCGTACACCTGCGCAACGCCGGGATGATGGAGGCGGGCGAGGATCTGCGCTTCGTCGGCGAACCGCCGGACGCTCGCCGCGGACGCGTACACGGCCTTGAGCACCTTGAGGGCGACCGTCCGGCGCGGCACGTCCTGCGATGCTTCGAACACGATGCCCATACCTCCCTCGCCGATAACCCGCTCTATCCGATAGCGGCCAAGACGAGCGCCGATCGACACACCGGCCCAGGCGGGTTCGCTTGGCGGCGCGGCGCCGTCCGCGATCGGCCACTGTCGCGAATCGAGGCGCAGGATCGGCGATTCGAGGAAGTCGCCCGCCGCGGATTCGTCGCGGATCCAGGAGGCGACCGCGGCGTGGAGCTCGCCGTCGCCGGCGCACGCCGTCCGCAGATACGCGTCGCGTTCCGAGGGCGGCAGCCGCCGCGCGACCACGAAGAGCTCGACCACCCGGCTGTCCTTCGCGCTCTCCATGGTCCGGCTCCTTAGGATCAGGCCATTCCCGACAGCTCGCGTGCGAGAAACACGCGGGCCACCGCCCAATCGTCCTCGATTGTCCGCTCCGACACGTCCAGCGCGGCGGCGGCATGCTTCACGCTGAGCCCGCCGAAGACGCGCAGCTCTACCACCCGTGCTCGCCGTTCGTGCCAACGGCGCAGCTTCTCCATCGCTCTGTCCAGCGCGAGCAGGTCGGTGCCGACCGCCTCCTCCGCTTCGATGAGCACGCTCTCCAGGAGAACGCGGCGGCGTGGGGTATCCGGCGCAGAATTTCGGCCGGATCCGCCCCGCCTGATCGCGTCACGGGCGCGGGCGTGATCCACGAGCACGCGGCGCATGACGGTCGCGGCGATCGCCATGAAGTGGGTCGTGCCGTTCCAATCGACGCGGGCCTGATCCACAAGGCGCAGGTATGCCTCGTGAACGAGGGCGGTGGGCTGGAGGGTCTGCGCAGCGTTGTGACGACCGAGCTGTCTCGCGGCGATCGCGCGCAATTCGTCATAGACGAGCGGGAAGAGGCGGTCGGCGGCGGAGCGGTCGCCGGCGGCGAGGCTCGTCAGAATCGCCGTGGCGTCGCTTGCTTCGGTCCCCATCTCGTTCACCTCCCCTGAAGGAACGAAACCGGGCACCCGGTCCACGGTGCGTCCAGTGTAGTCGCGGATGCGGGCGCGTCAAATGCAGCCGCACTGAGCGGCGGGCGGACACATGTGCGGCGCGGGCGCGTTGGTGGCGCGCGGGAATTCTGCGCCCCATGCACACAGGCGTCGCGTTCGTCATGAACCAACCACAGCGGCGCGGGCCGCACACAAGGAGAACGTCATGCAACGCAACCGTGCCCGATCGACGTGTATCCCCACGCGGCTGAAGACTCGTCGCGACGCTCGCGCCAATGTGCCCGCTCGCGCGGTCGCGGGTCTGCTGGCGGCGCTCGCGTCAGCACCCGCGCATGGGCAAGGGTGCGGGCCTAACCTCGCCACGAACCCCTCCGGCCAGGGATACCCGAGCCCGCTGGAGTCTGACCGCGGCTGGGGGGGCGGCGCGCGCCCCTGGGAAATCGTGGACGGTCCGCGCACGTACTACGAATCGTGGGCACACGGGCTCGCGTTCACCGGCGGCAACAACAACTGGGACGGTGAGCCGTGCGGCTGGCGCCAAGCGACTATCGATTTCGGCGCCGAGCGCACGCTGAACAAGATCGTGATCTGGCACCACGGCCACGATAGTGCGCCGGCCGAGGCAACCGTCTCGTACTATGGTGGCGACAAGGAATGGCACGACATCACGGCGCAGCGCACATTCGGGCGGATCGAGGCCGGGGGGCAGGGGTCGACCTCCGACGAGTACAAGTTCGCAGCCGTGAGCGCCTCCAAGGTGAGGTTCGGCTTCGACAACTGCGGCGACAATGTCTTGGGCGAGCCCATCACGCACGGGTGGATCTACGAGTTCGAGGTGTTCCTGATGTGCGACGGCGATTTCAACTCGGACTGCACCGTGAGCACCCAGGATGTGCTCGACTTTCTGAACGCGTGGAACGCGCAGGAGGGGTCCACAGACATGAATGGGGATGCGGCCATCAACACGATCGATGTCGTGGCATTCCTCAACATGTGGAATGCTCCGTGCTGACATGACACGGACGCGCGATGTTCCGGCCGCGCCCGCCGGCGCGGCCGGTCCTCTTGATCACTCGGCGGGGCCACGCGCCTCCGGCTGGGCGGCGACGCTCAGCGATACTTCGCGGCTTCGGCCGGCCGGCCGGCCGCCTCATAGGCGGCGGCGAGGGCCTCGCGGGCGGCGGCGAGCGACTGCTCGTCGGCGGCGGCGCGCATGGCGAGGGTGAGCTGCTCGATCGCCTCGTCGTGGCGGCCGGCCTGCGAGAGGCAGAGTCCGAGCTCGACGCGGGTCCTCAGCAGGCGGGGGTCGTTGAGGGGGAGGGCGAGGGCGCGCATCTCGACGGCCTCGCGCAGCAGCGCCTCCGCGGCGGCGTAGTCGCCGCGCATGCGCTGGAGGACTCCGTACATGGAGAGCGTGGAGGCGCGGTCGGGATGCTCCTCGCCCAGGGCGGCGGTGAGGAGCCCGAGGGCGCGTGCGTAGAGGGGCTCGGCGCGGTCGAGATCGTTCTGGCTGTGGACGAGGACGGCGAGGTTGCTCATGGACTGGGCGACAAGAGGGTGGGTCTCGCCGAGGGCCTTCGTTCGGATGCGGAGCGACTCTTGGACCAGCTCCTCCGCCCCGGCGAGGTCGCCGCGCATGCGCAGGATATTGCCGAGATTGTTGAGAGTTTCGGCGACGGTGAGATCGTCGGGCCCGAAGAGGCGGCGGCGCAGGGCGAGGGCTTCGCGCATCTCCGCCTCGGCCTCGTCGTGTCTGCCGGCGGCGCGGAGCACCGCGCCGAGGTTGTTCCGCGTGAGGGCGACCACCTCGGTCTGCCTCCCGGACAGCGCGGTCTCGTAGTCGAGCGCCTCGCGCAGCAGGCGCTCGGCCTCGTCGAAGCGGCCGGTCTCGTAGAGCAGGGTGGCGAGATCGTTGAGGCGCGCGGGGAGGTCGCCGGAGGCGGGGGGGAGCGCGCGGGCGAGGCCGAGGGCTTGGCGGAGGAGCGGCTCGGCCTCTTCATACAGCCCGAGGCTGGTGTACGTGCTCCCGATCGAGGCGAGCGCCGGGGCGAGCACGGCGGGATGGTCGGCCAGCTCGACGCGGGCGCGGTCGGCGGCGCCCTCCAGCACCTCGCGCACGGTGACGTCCTTCCCCTGGCCCGTGAACGCGTTGGCCGATTGCAGGATGGACTGGAGGAATTGGTTGATCTCTTCCGTCTCGTGCTGAGCGGCGAGGGCGCGGTCGCGCTGGCCACGGGCGACCTGGGCCTGCCAGACGACGCCGCCAGCGCCCGCGGTGACGGCGACGGCGAGCGCCGCGCCGGCGACGACGGCGAGCGAGTTGCGACGGGCGAACTTCGATGCCCGGTACGCGAACGAGCTTGGCCGGGCGAGCACCGGGTGGCCGTCGAGGTATCGCCGGATGTCGGCGGCGAATTGCTCGGCGGAGGCGTAGCGCCGGTCGGGCTCCTTGCGCATGGCCATCAGGACGATGTTGTCGAGATCACCCTTCAGCTTGCGAGAGATCTCCTCGCGCTCTCTCGGGGATGCGTCGCCGGTGCGCCGGGCGCTGACGGCGGGCGCCGGCGGGTCGATCTCACAGACGACGCGCCGGACCTCCTCATCGGAATCCGTGTGGAAGCGGTACGGCGCCTCGCCGGTGAGAAGCTCGTAGAGCACGACGCCCAGCGAATAGACGTCGCTGGCGGTCGAGACCGGCTCCCCACGGACCTGCTCGGGGCTCGCGTAGCCGGGGGTGAGCAGGCGCCGCTCGCTGATCGTGGCGTCGGCCGGGTCGTCGTGGTCGGGCCGGAGCACCTTGGCGATGCCGAAATCGAGCAGCTTGGGCACGCCCTCGCGCGTGACGAGGATGTTGCCCGGCTTGATATCGCGGTGGACGACGAGGTTCTGATGGGCGAAATGGACCGCGCCGCAGACAGTGCTGAAGAGCGCGAGTCGCGCGTCGATCGGGAGCGCCTCCTCGCGGCAGTAGCGGTCGATCGGCCTGCCCTCGACGTACTCCATCACGAGATAGGGCCGCCCGTCAGGGCCGACGCCGCCATCGGTGAGGGTCGCGATGTTCGGGTGCCTGAGCTGGGCGAGGAGCTGGCGCTCGCGCCGGAAGCGCTGCAGCGTGTCCTCGGTGTCGAGCCCGCGCCTCACGACCTTGATGGCGACCCGCTGCTCGAACTGGCCGTCCGACCTGGAGGCGAGATAGACCGCGCCCATGCCTCCCGCGCCGATGCGCGACTCGACGCGGTAGGCGCCGAGCTGCGAGCCGACGGTCTGATCGGGCTGCTCCGGCGCCCCGCCGCGGGCGATCGCCTGCACCGCGCCGAACGACTCGCCGAGCGCGGGCCGCTCGAGAAAGTCGGCGGGCATGCCGCCGCCCCCGAGGAGCGGGGCGACGGCCCGGCGGAGAGCTTCATCGGGGCAGCGGCGCGCGAGCTCGGCCGTGCGCTCGTCGGGCGGCAGGGCGGCGAGCGCGAAGTACAGCTCCTTGGCGCGCGTCCAGAGCTCAGGCGTCACGGGTCTCGTCCTCGCTGAGCCGCGCGTGCAGCCAGACGCGGGCAAGCTCCCATTCACGGGCGGCCGTCGCGGCGGAGATGCCGAGGGCTTCCGCGGCGTCGGCCACGGCCAGCCCGGCGAAGAACCGCAGCTCCACCAGCCGCGCCATGCGGGGATCGATCCGGGCCAGGTGCTCCAAGGCGTCGTCCAGCGCGAGGAGGTCAAGCGGCGAGGAAGGGGGGGCCTCCTGCTCCTCCAGGGCCACCCGCTGCCATCCGCCCCCCCGCTTGGCCCGGCCCCGCGCACGCGCGTGATCCACGAGGATGCGCCGGATGGCGCGAGCGGCGGCGCCGAAGAAATGGGCCCGGCCTTCCCAGCCTTGATCGGTGGGTCCGACCAGGCGCATGTACGCCTCGTGCACAAGCGCGGTGGGCTGGAGGGTGTGGCTCGCGCGCTCCGCGGCGAGCATGCCGCCGGCAAGACGCCGGAGCTCGTCGTAGACCAGCGGGAACAGCTCATCGGTGGCCGCCCGGTCGCCCCGGCCGGCACGCTGGAGGAGCTGGGTCACCTGCCCGCCGAGGGTCGGGTCTCGCGGCTCGAAATCTGGGGCGCCGAGCTGGTTCATGCGGATTCCGCTGCCCGGCCGGCGCATGAGTTCTATCGAGCGCGCGTGAAGCCGGCGCGGCCTTGCTGGAGTTGTACCAGCAATGCGTCGCACTCGGGAGGGCGGATTCGCGCCGGCATCGAGGGTTGCCCTGAATTCTGACAATTCGTCGCTCCTCCCATGAGCGGGGGTGGTAAAGGCACGGAGTTGAGACATGATTCAGGATATCTATGTCACAATGGTGTCAATGTCAGCCAATCCAGGAGCTCGCAATGGCCAATTCTGGCCACGTCCCAAGAGTGCCCGCTCATTCCGCCCTTCCACGGACGGCACGGAACTTGCATAGGGGTCGACGCACCCCACGCTCGTGCGGCCCAGCCGACCACCCCGGAGTGGGCTGGGGCGGAGGCTTGCCGCAACTGCCCACATTCCGCGCCGAGCGATTCGTCACCCAAGCCGTCGGGGCTCAGAGATCCGCACGCGGCGGCCGCCCCCGGTGAGGCGCCGCAGCCACTGGAGATTCCGTCCATGCGCCTCGTTCTCACGCTCGCGATCGTGTCGGCCGCCGCAGGACACGCGGTCGGCCAAACCATCACACAGGTGCTCCCGGGCGCGGCCGAGCGATCGGCCCGGGTCGTTGTGGTCGGTTCGGAATTCGGGGCTTCGCAGTCGGGTAGCTCGGTCACGGTTGACGGGATCCCGGCCGTCGTCACCTGGTGGTCGGACTCCCGCATCCATGCCCACGTGCCGCACGAGGCGGAGCTCGGTCCGGCGGAGGTGCGTGTGGTGCGAGACCAGTCGAGCGAGCCGGCGGAGCTCAGTGTGCTGCCGCGAGCGGGGGCGGATGGACGAATCCTGTGGCGGCTGCAGGTCGATCACCTCTACAGCCTGTCCCGTCCGGCCGTTGCATCGGACGGAACGATCTACGCGACCGGCGTGGGCGGCCCGTTGTACGCGGTGACGCCCTCCGGCGAGGTGAAGTGGGTGGTGCAGAACGCGGGGGGCGCCCGGCCCGCGACGGTCTCGTCGGACGGCACGGTGTACACATCGGGCGCGGGCGGGGCGATCAGCGCGATCTCGGCCGAAGGCGGGGTGCTGTGGTCCTACCGGGCGCCGTCCAACGCGGGCGGGGTCTTCGTGGGGCCGAACGTCGGGCCCGACGGGAAGATCTACGCGGTGACGCAGGAGGAGCCCTCGCTCGGCACGGACTTCGGCGCGTTCGCCCTGCACCCCGACGGCACGCTCGCGTGGAGCCGCAGCGGCGGCTACAACCAGCGGCGCATCGCCTACGGCTGGGAGGTCGTGTTCGGCGGCGGCCTGGCGTACTTCATCACAGGCCAGGGCAATCCGATCAACGGCAACCACGGCGTGCACGCGCTGGACCTGGGGAGCGGGCAGGAGTCGTGGATGCTCCCTGGCACGGGCCGATTGCAGCGGGATGGGGCGGGCAACCTCTACTGGCTGGGTGCGATCAACAACAATTTCATCGGCTCGTACGCGGGCGACGGGGAGCAGAGGTGGGCGGTCTCGTACAACGACTTCGTGGGGCAGCCGGGCGGATACGTCGTGGCCCCGTCGGGCGCGTCGTACTACTGCACGAGCACCTTCACGACGCTGGCGGCCCTCGCGCCGGATGGATCGACGCGCTGGCAGCATCGCGACTTTAACCACCTCTTCGACCTGCACGCGGTAACGCCCGACGGCGAGCGGTTCTTCGGCATCGCCTTCCCGACGGATAACACCGCGCCCGAGATGCGCTTGTGGTCCGGCGACGACGGATCCGTGCTGTGGCGCCAGGACGTGCCGCGCGAGGACGACGCGTGGATGGCGCCCCAGTGGGAGGGGCAGCTCTCGCCCGACGGCCGGGTGCTGTACATCACGCTCTCGGGCAACAACTACGTGCAGGACCCTTACTCCTATCTCTACGCGATCGACGTGAGCGAGGCAGGGCCCTGCGCGGCGGACATCGACGGGAACGGGAGCGTGAACACGCTCGACGTGCTCGCGTTCCTGAACGCCTGGTCCAGCGGTGATGAGGCTGCGGATTTCAACGCCGACGGGGCGGTGAACACGCTGGACGTGCTCGCGTATCTCAACGCGTGGAGCGCGCGATGCTAAGAAACTTTTCATGGGGAACAACGCGGACGCCGGGGCGTCCAAGCGGGGCGGCCGTGTCGAGCGGCCCCATGGCCGCGGACGGCGGGGGCGCCCGGCGGCAAGAGGCACAATGTGGTTTTCTCGGCGCGAATTCATGCGAGTGAGCGTCGATCGGTGGCGCATGGTGCGCGGGGCACTTTGCGTGCAGGGTTCCGGCGGCTCGTGCGCCGTATGCAGTCGGATCATTTGAGCGGCATGATCAAGGAGCGGGTACCGTGAACTTCTCTAGATTCGCACGTGCGACATCTTGGCTGGTGCTGGCGGCGAGCGGGGCCTCGGCCCAGCTCGAGGCGGAGTGGATGGTCCATTACGACGGGCCGACGCGCCGGGTGGATGAGTGCTTTTCCGTCGCCGCCGGCCCGGCTGGCACGGTCTCGGTCACCGGACGATCGGACGGCATCGGCTCGGAGTACGACTTCGCGACGGTGCGGTACGACGCCGCGGGCAACATGATGTGGGCGGCCAGGTACAACGGCCCCGAGAACGCCATCGACGAAGGGTGGTTCGTCGGGGTCGACGCGGAGGGGAACACCTACGCGTGCGGCGCCTCCTGGGGCGGGCTCAGGCCCGAGGGGAGCGAGTGGGACTACGTGACGATCAAGTACAGCCCCACCGGCCAGGCGCTGTGGACCAACCGGTACAACGGGCCTGGCAACTGGTCGGACACGCCGCAGGCGATGGAGGTGGACGGCGCGGGGAACGTGTACATCGCGGGCTTCGCGTTCAAGGAGCCGGACCAGTTCAGCCGGTACGCGACGCACTTCCACGTGCTGAAGTACAACACGGACGGGACGATCGCGTGGGAGCACCTGATCGACGCGGGTCAGGAGCATCTGGGCGCCGGAGCTCGCGACATCGCGGTCGACGCGTCGGGGAACGTGTACGCGACGGGTCTCTACAACGCGGGTGACCCCTGGAACAACAACGACGACATGCTCACCGTGAAGGTGGACGCCGCGGGCGAGCTTGTCTATGTGGAGGGGTTCAACTCGGGCGGGTTCAACCAGGGGCTCGACGACGGGCTCGTGATCACCGCGGACGACGCGGGCAACGCGTACGTCTCCGGCCAGACGTACGCCGACGACAGCGGCAACCGCACGTGGGACACGACCACGCTCAAGTACGGCCCGACGGGCGAACTGCTCTGGGTTGACGTCTTCCCGCAGGAGCGCCCCGACGGCCCGCGCGACATCGAGGTGGACGCGAGCGGCAACGTGTACGTCGGCGGCGGGTGGGACGCGCCGCTGGACAGCGACGGGCTGCTGCTCGCCTACAGCAATGCGGGCGAGTTGCGCTGGAGCCGTATCTACGACGACGAGCACTTCTACGACGAGCAGGGCGTGTGGGGCGTGGAGATCGCCTCGGACGGCACGGTGTGCCTGCTGCTCGACTGGCAGTACGACGACGACGCCGGCTACGACATCACGGTGATCCGCCACGATCCGAACGGCGGCCTCATCGATCAGTCGCGCTTCGACTCGGGCAGCAACAGCGACGTGACCTGGGACCTCGACATCAACGAGGACGACACCCTGTACGTCGCGGCGCAGTCGTACTTCCCTGCGACGAGCGCGGATTACACGACGGTCAAGGTGCCGACGGCGCCCGCGTGCGCGGCGGACTTCAACGACGACGGCGCGGTGAATACGCAGGATGTGCTCGCGTTCCTGAATGCGTGGACATCCGGCAACGCACGCGCGGACTTCAACGGCGACGGCGTGATCAACACGCAGGACGTCCTCGCCTTCCTGAATGCGTGGACCACCGGCTGCTGAGCACGCCCGAACGACAGAACGAGGGAACCAGATGCGGACTCACCACGTGCATGAGCGGCCCGAAGCCGCGGGTTTCGTTCGGCGCGCCGCGGCGGTTGCGGCGGGCGCGTGCCTCGGACTCGGCGCGCCGGGCGCGAATGGCCAAGCGAGCTTCGGCGAGAGCTTCGAAGACGTGGGACCGACCGACCGCACCCTCGACGGGCCGGTCAATCTGATCGCCCGCGGCTGGACGTTCCGCAATCAGAGCCAGCCCGAGGGACCGACCGACTGGTACGGATCGGACGGCAGCCAGTCCTTCAGGGCGCACACGGGGTCGACGGTGCTCGCGGCCGACTTCGAGAACAGCGATCCCAACGTGGGTGGGGCCAAGCTCAGCAACTGGGCCATCCTGCCGGAGATCCCCGGGCAGATCGGCGGCGACGTTCTGCGCTTCTTCGCCCAGGGCTCGATCTACGGTCGCGAGGACCGGCTCCAGGTGCGGTACTCGCCCACTCGCGGAACGGCGACCGGCTCCAGCGCGACGGACGTGGGCGACTTCACGACGCTGCTGCTGGACATCGACCCCGTGCCTCGGGGCGAAGGCTGGGCGGAGTACAGCGTCGCGCTGCCCGGCCCGGGACGAGTGGCGCTGCGCTACTACCTGACCAACGCGAGCGGGAGCGATTCGGGGGGCTTCTTCGGGATCGACACCTTGACAGTCGGCGATCCGCCGGACGGCGATTACCCGCTTCCGGGGCCGGGCGAGGAGGTCACGTGGGACCTCTCGATGAGCCCGATCGTGCTCGACGGACGGGTCGTGATTGAGGCCGGGGGCACGGTGCACGTGGACCCCGGCGTGGAGATCCGGGCGGAGCGGGGCGGGACGCTCGTCGTGCAGGGGGCGCTCCTGGCGCACGGCGGAGCGGGGCAACGGGTGGTGGTGAACGCCCCGGCGGTGTACCCGCCCGTGATCGAGATCGAGGGCGGGACGCTCGAGTGCGACTGGACCGACTTCCGTGGGCAGGTCGCCGGCGGGGATCGGAGCGTCGTGACGCTGCGCGACAGCACGTTTGCCGGCGACGGCATGCTCGATGTCGGAGCGGCGTTGATCTCGCAGGGCCTGCCGTTCGTCACCCTGGAGCGATGCTCGTTCGCCGACACGTTCCTCATCATCTCCGATTCGTGGGCCGTGCTCCGGGGCGTGACGGTCGAAGGCGGCAGCGCGTGGATGCTGCGCACGTTCGCCGTCACCGAGCAAGTCACGCTGAATGGGACACCGCTCAGGATCGATCTCGAGTGGCCCATCCAGCCGACGTTCGTCAACGGCGTCACGGGCACGGGCGTATCGCAGGGCGGGGGAGTCGAGCTCTCGGAGGGCAACTTCCTGCTCGGGCCCGACAACGTGCTGCAGGGCAACCGGTGGCCGGTGGTGGTCGGGGGCGGGCTGCTGCCGGGGAGCATCGTGCCGGCGAGCGGCAACGCGGAGAACCGCGTGGGGGCCGCGGCCGGGGGCCGCGGGCCGCGCTACTGGGCGAACGTCGGCGTGCCCTACTTCATGAATGGCTACCTGATCGAGGCGGGGGTCGTGATCGAGCCGGGCGTCACGGTGGAGTTCCCCGGCGGCGGTGGCATGTCGGCGGTGATCGAGGCGCACGGGACGCCCGAGGCGCCGATCACCTTCCGGTCCTCGGTCCCGGGCCAGAATTGGCTCTCGCTCAAGCCGCGCGGGGGCATGCGGCTGGAGAACTGCGACATCAGCGGCGTGCAATACGGCCTGATCGCGGACGGCACGGTGCTCTCGATGGAGAACTGCCGGATTCATGACAACGCGGTGGGCGCGTGGGCGGCCAATTACGGGCAGTGGTTCGTCGGCAAGACGCTGTTCACCGGGAACACGGTTGCGGCGCAGGACGACGGCGTGGAGCTGCTCAACTTCGTCAATCCGAACGGCTTCGAGGGCAACGCCTCGGCATTCCGCGTCAACAACGGCAGCGCGCAGATCGACGCGAACCTGACGTGGTGGGGCCATGAGAGCGGCCCGCAGCACCCGCAGAACCCGGACGGCCAGGGCGACGCGATCACCGGGCACGCCGGCGCAGTCTCCATCTTCCCGTTCCTGACCGAGCGTCCCGACTATTCCGACGCGCCGCCAGTGGTGCGGGTGGTCAGGCCCAATCTCCGGCGCACGGGGGCGAACATCGCCGCGGAGCCGAACGCGCTGCTCGAGCCGGGCTCGAAGTACGTGCTTCGCTGGGATGCGACCGACGAGGGAGAGATCGTCGAGCAGAAGGTGCTCTTCTCGCGTGAGAGCAATTATCCGACGGCGTTCGAGGTGCTCGCGGCGGGCCTGCCGGGCGATCATCGCTCGCTGGAGATCACGGTGCCCGACGCGGGGTTCGCCGTCACCGGGGCCGGGCAATTCTTCCGGGTCGTCGCGGTTGACGCCGCGGGACAGGAAGGCTGGGACGAGATCGGCGTGTCCATCCCTTCGGGCCGGCTGAGCGGCGAACTCGGGGTGAGTCCCGACCTCGCGGGCATGACGTTTATCGCGGGCGAGCACCTGCCGCAGATCGGGTACCACGGCTCGGTGAACGGCTTCCCGACGTACGAGGTGTACGTGCTCTTCGAGGCGGACGGGCAGATGGTGAACGCGACGTACACGCCCAACCTGCAGCTGCCCTTCGTCTCGACGGACGCGGCGCGACTGGCGGTCGTCGCCCGCAATAACAGCAACGACGTGGTCTGGGGCATCTCGGAGGGCTACTTCACGGTGCGGCTGGATCCGCGGCTCGGGCTCGAGCCGCCGCAAGTCGACATGCAGACGCCGCGCGCCGGCGATTCCTTTGTAGGCGGGGGCGTGGCGCCGATCACATGGACGGCGTCCGACGCGGACGACGGGCTGTACTCGTTCGACATCCAGGTGTCGTACGACGCGGGGCGCACGTGGAAGGTTCTCGTCGAGGGGCTGCCCCCGACGGCGCGGCGCTTCGACTGGCGCCTCGGCGCCAGCGCGGGGCTGGAAGACGTGCGCGTGCGGGTGATCGCGCGCGACATGCGCTTCCAGAACTCCACCTCCGGGCACGACCGCGCCTTCGCGATCCTCCCCGGCGATGGGTGCGCTCCGGATTACAACAGCGACGGGGCGGTGAACACGCAGGACGTGCTCGCGTTCCTCAACGCGTGGAACTCGCGCGACCCGCGTGCGGACTTCAACGGCGACGGGGCCATCAACACACAGGACGTTCTCGCGTTCCTCAACGCGTGGACGGCGGGGTGCTAAGTCACGATTCGACTGGGCTGTGCCCGGACAGATGAAAGGAAGATCGGCGATGCGGTTGAGCGGTAGTGGGTGGTTGGCGGTGGCGGCGGGGATGGCGCTGGGCGCGCCCGTCGCGCTGGGGCAGGCGAGCTACAGCGAGGGCTTCGAGGACGTGGGTCCCACAGACGGCTCGCTCGATGGGCCGGTGAATCTCATCGCCAAGGGCTGGACGTTCCGGAATCAGAGCGAGCCCGAGGGGTCGACAGATTGGTACGGCTCCGACGGCGGTCAGTCCTTCGTGCCGCACACGGGCCTCACGGTGCTCGCGGCGGACTACGACAGCACGGATCCGTACGTCGGGGGAGCGAAGATCAGCAACTGGGCGATCCTCCCCGAGATCCCGAATCAGGTCGCGGGCGACGTGCTCAAGTTCTACGCGCAGGCCTCGATGTACACGCGCCCGGACCGCTTGCAGGTGCGCTACTCGCCGACCGGAGGAACGGGCACGGGCTCGGGGGCATCGGACGTGGGCGACTTCACGACGGTGCTGCTCGATATCGACCCGGTGCCGCAGGACGGCGGCTGGGCGGAGTACTCGGTGGCGCTCCCCGGCCCAGGGCGGATCGCGCTGCGCTACTACCTGACCAACGCGGGGCCGGGCAGCCAGCGCGGCGGGTTCTTCGGCGTGGACACGCTGAGCGTCGGCGAGCCGGTGGACGGCGAGTTCCCGATCCCCGAGCCGGGGGAGACGGTGCACTGGACGACGGCGATGAGCCCGATCGTCATGAACGGCAATGTCGTGATCCCCGCCGGCGGCACCGTCATCATCGACCCCGGCGTCGAGGTGCGCGCGACGGCCAACAGCACGCTCGTCGTCCAGGGCGTCGTGCGCGGCGAGGGCACGGCCGAGGATCGGGTGCGCTTCACGCAGACCACCTCGTATCCGCCGATCATCTCGGTCGACCGCGGCGTGCTGGAGTGCCGCTTCACGGAGTTCGACGGGCACATCCGCCCGGAGGCGGCGGGGACGATCATCCTCCGTGACAGCGATTTCTTCGGTCGCGGCGGGATGTTCAACCAGTACGTGCTGATGGACAAGCTCTTCTTCGTGGACTTGGAGCGGGTCACGATCTCGGGCGGCAATGACCTGATCTTCTCCGACGGCTGGGTGCGGCTCAAGGACGTCACGGGGACCGACGCGGAGATCTGGTGCGTCGGCGGCTTCGCCGTGACGGAGAACGTCAATCTGACGGGCGGGAAGTTCGCGGTCTACACCAACCAGTACGACCAGCCCCGCTATGTCGATGGCGTGACGGTGACCGGCGTCCCTGACGCCGCGGGGCTCGACCTCGTCGGAACGAACTTCCTCCTGGGACCCGACGTGGTCTCGCAGGGCAACTTCTTCCCGCTCTTCATCAACGACGGCCTGATGCCCGGCAGCCAGATCACCTCGATCGGGAACACGTGGGACGCGGTCGGCATCTGGGACCACTTCGGCGGACGGCAGTACTGGCCCAAGCTGGACATCCCCTACGCATTCCTCGGCAACGCGGTCGTGGACGCCTATATCGAGCCGGGCGTGACGATTAAGATGGATTACGACGCGGGCTTCCGCGGCTACATCAACTCGGAAGGCACACCCGAGGCGCCGATCACGATCGAGAAGCTCGTGCCGCAAGGCTGGGCGGGCGCGACGGACTTCCGCGTCCCGATCGGCATCTGGCCGTACGACGCGCGCTTCGAGAGCACGATCCTCCGCGACACCGTGGAGGAGGCGGCGGTCAGCGGCAGCTTCGTCACGTACAACGACTGCATCGTCGAGAACAACGCGGTCGGCCTGAACGACCTGGGCTTCGGGGTCGGCCTGCTCACCGTACGCAAGACGCAGTTCCTGAACAACACCAACGGCCTCGAGGGGCACGCCGACCTGACCGGGGAGACGAACCCCAACAGCTTCGAGGGCAACGCGGCCGCGATCTACGCCAACAACGCGCCGGACGCCCCGTACAACTGGTGGGGCCATCCGACCGGGCCGCAGGCGCCTCAGAACCCGGACGGGCAGGGAGATCCGATCGTCGGACCGAACGCGTCGGCCGTCCAGATCTTCCCGTTCCTCACGGCCGAGCCCGATTTCGCGGATCACCCGCCGGTAGTCCGGGTGCAGGACACCTTCTTCGTGCTCCAGCCCGGCTACGACCTGGCGAGCCCGACGATCGTGGCGGGAGACAAGTACATCGTGCGATGGGACTCCTCCGACGAGCTGCCCATCGTGAAGCACCGCGTCATCCTGGAGCGCGACGGCCACTCGGACGTGCTGATCGCCGACGACCTTCCCGGCACGCAGCAGTCGTTCGAGTGGACCGCGCCGCCCTCCGGTGCCAACCGGATCCGGGTGGAGGCGCTCGATGCGGCCGGCCAGGTCGGCTGGGACGAGGTCGCGGTGCGTGTCCTGCCGCAGAATTCGTACGGCGAGATCTCGATCGAGGAGGACTTCACGGGGATGACCTTCATCGGGGCCGATGAGTTCCTCCCCGAGCTGCACATCACGGGCGCGACCGACGACTACTGGGATTTCCAGGTCGTGCTGCTGCTCGAGGCCGACGGCCAGCAGATCGACGCATACACGAACTGGCAGTACGGTTACGCGGACTTCATCACGCCGCTGCCGATCGTCTCGACCGACGCGGCGCGCCTCGCGATCATCGGCACCAACAAGGACCACGCGCCCGCGTGGTTCTTCGAGTCCGGCTATTTCTCGATCCGGCTGGACCCGCGCCTGGGCCTGACGCCCCCCGAGGTCGAGCTGCAGACGCCGCGGGCCGGCGAGACGTTCTCCGGCGGTGGGGTGGCGCCGATCACGTGGACGGCCTCGGACGCTGACGACGGTCTGTACTCGTTCGACATCCAGGTCTCGTACGACGGCGGGCGGACCTGGAAGGCGCTGGTCGAGAAGCTCCCGCCGGAGGCGCGGCGCTACGACTGGCGCCTCCCGCCGAGCGATGGGCTGGCCGACGTGCGGGTGCGTGTGATCGCCCGTGACGTCCAGTTCCAGAACTCCACGTCGGGCCATGACCGGTCATTTGCGATTGTGCCCGGCGACGGGTGTGCGGCGGACTTCAACGGAGACGATGCGGTGAACACGCTCGACGTGCTGGCATTCCTGAACGCGTGGAGCGGACGGGACCCTCGCGCCGACTTCAACCGTGACGGAGCAATCAACACGCAGGACGTGCTCGCCTTCCTCAACGCGTGGACGGCGGGCTGCTAGCCAACCCAGGACGGGCCGGGAGAAAGCGGATGAGAGAGCCTCGCCACACTCGATCGTTCGGCCTCACCATCGCCGCGATGCTCGCGAGCGCCGGGGCGGCGCACGGAGACCCTCCACTGCTGGGCACGGGCTCGCGCTCCTTCCACACCGGGCGCGAGGCCACCGGTCAGGGGTTCCAGCCGTTCGACCTCGCGGCGGCGGACTTCGACGCCGACGGCGACCTTGACGTCGTGATGTCGAATGCCGGGAAGACGTTCGACCACACGTCGCGCCGGTTCTCGGTGCTCCTCAACAGGGGCGACGGCACCTACGAGCAGCCGATCTTCGTGGCGACCGCCGGCCCGACATTCGGCGTCGTCTCCGGCGACTTTAACGGCGATGCGCGCCCCGATCTGGCGTTCACGCAGTCGCCCTTCATGCTCGAGGGAGACTCGGTCCTCGTCTTCATCAATGCCGGAGGCGGAGCGTTCCAGGCGCAGCGACAGTTCGCGACCGGGCGGGCGCCCAAGGGGATCGTCAGCGCGGACTTCAACGGGGACGGCGATCTCGACCTGGCAACGGCCAACAACGACTGGGGCGAGAACGACGTCTCGGTGTTGTTGAACGACGGCGCGGGGAACTTCGGCACGCGCCGCGACTTCTTCGTCGGCGAGCAGCCGTACCGCCTCGCGGCGGGCGACCTTGACGGCGACGGCGACGCGGACCTCGCGGTCACCATGCGGGATACAAACCCCGCCTTCATGGTGCTGACCAATGACGGGCTGGGGCACTTCGGCGCGCCGGAGGCCTTCGCCACGATCCCGCTGAGCTTCGACGCCCCGGTGGGCGTCGCGATCGTGGACATCGACTCCGACGGCGACGAGGACATCCTCTACGGCGTGGGGGACGACGAGGGACGGCTCGCGCTCTTCCGCAACGCCGGCGGCGGCGTGTTCGGGGCCCACGAAACGGTCGAGGGCCCCGCCTTCCTGAGCGGCGGGCACGACTTCGCGTTCGCCGACGTCACCGGCGACGGCTGGCTGGACATCTTCACCTCCGAGTACGCGGCGCAGAACGGCTGGGCGCTGATCCCCAGCGACGGCTCGGGTGGGTTCGGGGCGCCGTCGATGCACCGGGCCGACGAGCGGGCGGGCGCCATCGAGCTGGGCGACGCGGACGGCGACGGCGATCCCGACCTCCTGATCTGCAACCACGGCTCGAACACGGTATCGGTGTTCACGAACGACGGGGGCTCCTTCCCCGACACGGACTACGTGACCACGAGCATGGTCGGGCTGCTCGATCTCGGCGACATCGACCTCGACGGCGACCTCGATGCCGTGACCGTCTCCTCGTCGATCCACACCCTGAAGAACGACGGGACCGGGGTGATGACGGTGGCCGACGATCCGCGCCTCTTCTCGCTGTTCGGCTACATCGAGCTCCGCGACTACAACGGCGACGGCTACCCGGACCTCGGCATGTGCCAGGATCGCAACGGGCTCGCCGGGTACGACTTCTTCACCGCGATGAACCTGGGCGACGGCTCGTACGGGCCGATCTCGAGGTGGCCCCTGGTCTCCTGCGGCACGTACCACTTCACGTCGCTCGACTGGGACAACGACGGCGACCTCGATGTGATCGCCTCCGAGGAGGGCGGCTGCCCGGGCGAGGACAAGCGCCTGTTCTACCTGGAGGGCAACGGGGACGGCACCTTCCAGCCGCGGCGCGAGGAGGTCGTGATCAACGACGCGTACGCCATGCTGGCGTCGGCCGACCTCGACGGCGACGGCAACGCGGACCTGGTCGCGAGCGGGCGCGTGGAGAACACCGTGGGCTTCGTGGTCCGTCTGGGCAACGGGGACGGGACCTTCGGCGCTCCGGCTGTCTTCGCTCCGGGCTCGGCGCCCCCGCCGATCAATGTGAGCATCGCGGACGTCACGGGCGACGGGATCCTCGACCTGGTGGGGAGCGGCGGCCTGCGCGACTTTCTGGGCTCGGGCGCGTGCACGATGCGCGGCAACGGCGACGGCACGTTCACGTTCATCGACGGCGAGTGGGCCTGCTACTCACTGACGACGGGCGGCCTGGCCGGGCACGACACGACCGATATCGACGGCGACGGCGACCTGGACGTGATTGCCGGCGCGTGGGGCGCGCAGGACGTCGCCGTGCTGCTCAACGACGGCTCGGGCGCGCTCGCGCCAGAGGACAGGTACGGCGCCCACAGCCAGGTCGTGACGGTGTGCGCCGGCGACTTCGACGGCGACGGGCGCGACGACGTAGCGGCGAAGACGGTGACGCCCGGCCCGGTCAACGGCGGCGTGAACTTCCTGTTCAACGCCGGGGGCGGCGGCGGATGCGACGCGGACTTCAACGGCGACGGTTCGGCGAACACTCTGGACGTGCTGGCGTTTCTCAACGCCTGGAGCGGGCGTGACCCGCGGGCGGATTTCAACGGCGACGGCGTGATCAACACACAGGATGTCCTGTCGTTCCTGAATGCATGGACGGCGGGCTGCCCCTGACAAAGCGCCCGGCCAGAGCCGGGCAGGAGACTCAGAATGACACGGCGGGATGATCGTCGGGCGAGGCGGATGTGCGCTGCGGTGGGCGTGTGCGCGCTGCTGGCGTGCGCCGGCCAGAGCCTCGGACAGGCCGACTTCTACGAGGGCTTCGATGACAACGGGTCCACGAACAGCGGGCAGGACGGCCCGAGTAACCTGATCGCGCGGGGGTGGATCTTCCGCAACCAGAGCCAGCCCGAGGGCGCCCACAGCTGGTTCGACGGGTACACCAGCGACCAGTGGCCCCGGCCGCAGGCCGGCGAGGGCTACCTCGCGGTGGACAGCCTGAGCACCGACTACTTCGGCGGCAAGGTGAGCAACTGGGCGATCCTGCCCGCGGTGCCGGGCCAGATCGCCGGGGATGTCCTGACGTTCTACGCCCTCGACCTGGGCGGGAACAACGTGAACCGGCTCCAGGTGCGCTATTCGCCCAGCGGGGGGACGGGCACCGGCTCCGGCGCCGAGGGCGTCGGAGACTTCACGACGGTGCTGCTCGACCTGAACCCGATCCCCGCGGACGGCTGGAACAAGTACACCGTCACGCTGCCGGGGACCGGGCGCGTGGCGCTCCGCTACTACATCGGCAGCGCCTGCAACTGGGGCTGCTTCTCGTCCTACACCGGGCTCGACTCCCTGAGCGTCGGAGACGAGCCGCCGCCGGCGTGCAATATGCCGCCGGTTCCCGCGGCGGGCGAGACGGTGGTCTGGACCGCCGCGGACAGCCCCTACGAGATCTGCGAGAACATCAGCATCCCGCCGAACTCGAAGATCATCGTGGAGTCGGGCGTTGAGGCGCACTTCGATCAGGGCACGCAGCTGGTGGTGGGCGGCACGCTCGAGGTGCAGGGCGCGCCGGGAGACCTGGCCCGCTTCACGTACCCGTCCGTCTTCCCGCCCATGATCGAGGTGACGGGCGGCGCTGTGGACGCGAGCTTCGCCGAGTTCGACGGCCAGTTCCGGGCGAAGACGGGCGAGATCACGCTCACCGGGTGCGAGTTCCGCGGCAACGGCGTCCTCATCGGCGACGAGCTCCAGGAATCCGCGGCGCACATCGTCCTCGAGGGATGCCTCTTCGACGGCGTGTCCGCGACAATCAGCGACGGCCTGGTCGAGATGCGGGCGAACACGTTCCTGAACGCCAACTGCTGGCTGCTGCGCGGGTACTCGATCGTCGAGGACGGCAACACGTTCGACGGCGGACGGCTCACGATCACCCGCGAGGACACCACGCAGCCGTTCTACGTGGACGGCGTGCACGCGAGCGGCTATTTCGAGGCGGCGCCGCTCCAGCTCGAGGGCGGCAACTTCCTGATCGGGCAGGACATCGACCTGGAGAACAACCTCTACCCGATGCTGGTGCGCGGCGGCCTGGCGCCCGGCAGCAACGTGCCGACGAGCGGCAACTCGATCAACGTGATCGACGTGGGCAGCGGCGGGTTCGCCGGGGTCGGCCGCTGGCCCGACTTCGGCGTCCCCTACCGCATCACGGAGCCGGGCCCTGGAGAGGGCGGCAGCATCTTCATCGACCCGGGCGTGGTCGTGGAATCGGTGGACGGGGGCGGCCTGGCCCTCGTGAGCGGGCGACGGCTGGTGGCCGACGGCACGCCGGAGGAGCCCATCACCTTCCGTGCCGTGAGCAACCAGTGGCAGGGGTTGATTTACCACGTGAACAGCACCGCCGGGCCGCGCCTCGAGTACTGCACGATCGAGGACGCGCGGTTCGGCGTGATCAGCACGGACAACCACCTGTACGTGGATAACTGCACGTTCCTGGGCAACTCCGTCGGCGCGAACTGCAACACCTACGGCTCCATCTTCTTCCGCAAGTCGCTCTTCACCGCCAACCAGGCCGGCGTGGCGATGACCGACCTCGGCACCCCCCTGCTCCTGAGCTTCACCAACCCCAACGCCTTCGAGGGCAACTCCGCGGCGATCGACGCCTTCGAGTTCGGCTCGGCCGCCGACGCGAACCTCGTCTGGTGGGGTCATCCGACCGGCCCGCAGCACCCGCAGAACCCGGACGGCCAGGGCGACCCGATCATCGGCGACGGGGCGGCGGGCGTCAGCATCTTCCCGTTCCTCACCGAGCGGCCGGACTTCGCGAACACGCCGCCGGTCGTGCGCATGACCGAGCCGGGCCTCACTTGGAGGGGCTCGACCTCGACAGACCATCTGCTCGAAGCGGGCGACAAGTACATCCTGCGCTGGGACGCGGACGACGACGGCTCGATCACGTCCCAGCGGATCGAGTTCTCGCCGGACGGGCACTACGACAGCCGGTTCGACGTCCTGGTTGACAACATCCCCGGCGACGCGCGGACGTGGGAGATCACGGTGCCCGAGCCGGGCTTCGCCGTGACCAACCAGCCGCAGTTCATCCGTATCGTCGCGGTGGACGACGCCGGCCAGGAGGCGTGGGATCAGGTCCGGCTGACCGTGCCCTCGGGCCGGCTGAGCGGGAACATCGAGATCACGACCGATCTCTCCGGCCAGACGTTCTACGCCGGACAGCCCTTCCCGACCGTCGACTGGACCGGCTCGGTGAACGACTTCCCCACCGTCGAGCCCTACATCATCCTCGAGAGCGACGGGTCCGCCATCGCCGGACTCAATATCGGCGGCGACGGCCAGTTCTTCGGGGATATCCCGAACATCTCGACGGACACGGCGCGCCTGGCGGTGCGGGCATCCAACAACTCCAACGACGTCGTCTGGTTCTTCGCCGACGGATACTTCTCGATCCGTCACGACCCGCGCCTGGGCCTCGTGCCGCCGACGGTGGTCATGAGCTCGCCCACCCACGGGGCGAGCTTCACCGGCGGGGGCGTGGTGCCGATCCGCTGGACGGCCTCCGACGACGAGGCGCTGTACGGGTTCGACGTGCAGGCCTCGTACGACGGCGGGCGCACCTTCCACACTGTCGTGATGGACCTGCCGGCGTCGGCCCGTTCGTACGACTGGCGCCTGCCGGCGAGCGACGGCATCGACGACGTGCGCGTCCGCGTGATCGCGCGCGACATCCGCTTCCAGAACTCCTCGGACGGGGCGGAGAGCTCGTTCGCGATCCTGCCCGGCGACGGGTGCGCCGCGGACTTCAACGGCGACGGCGCTGTGGACACGCGCGACGTGATCGCCTTCCTGAACGCCTGGACCGCCGGCGACGACCGCGCGGACGTGAACGGCGACGGCACGATCGACACCCGCGACGTGCTCGGCTTCCTCAACCTGTGGAATCTCGGCTGCTGAGACTGACCCGGGGGCGGCGCACCGGCGCCGCCCCCGATTGAACGGAACGGAGTTTGGAATGCGGATGGTGATTTCCACGATGGCTCTCCTCCTCGCGTCCGGGGCCGCGGCCCAGGACGGGTGCGCTCCCTGGGAAGTGGTCCCGAGCCCCAACCCCGACGGCTCGACGCACACGGTGGTCAGGGGCATCACGGCGATCGCCGACGACCACGTGTGGGCCGTGGGCAGCTACGTCGACGGGCAGATCAAGCAGCTCTCGATGCGCTGGGACGGCGAGAGCTGGACGTTCTTCGACGTCCCGGTGCGGGACCTGCTCGGCGACGGGCTCCTCTGGGACGTCGACGCGAGCGACCCGAACAACATCTGGGCCGGAGGGGACCAGGAGTTCGCGCCCAGCGGCGGCTTCTTCGGCACACACAACCTCGTCGTGCGCTGGGACGGCGACGAGTGGGAGCTGATGGACACGCCCGTGCTCGGCTTGGGCTCCGGCGACACCGTCGACGCTGTGCTCGCGCTGGCGCCGGATGACGTGTGGTTCGGCGGGAACGGGCACCCGGTGGGGAGCGGCGCGACGCCGCCGCTCGTCATGCACTGGGACGGCTCGGGCTTCGACTTGGTCGAGATGACGATCGTGAACCCCGAATCCGGACGCGACGCGGGCAATCCGATCCAGGATTTCTCCGCGCTCTCTCCCGATGACATCTGGGCGGTGGGCACGACAGACGTCACGGCGGACGGGGCGGACGACTACTCCCAGGTCCACCACTGGGACGGGAGCGAGTGGACGCACGTGCCCGGCCCGACGCCCGGCTTCTACAACGACCTGCGCGCCGTGGCCGCGATCGCGCCCGACGACGTGTGGGCCGGCGGCGACTGGTGGGACTTCGACGGACAGATCTACCCGTTCCTGATCCACTGGGACGGCTCGCAGTGGACGCAGGTGGACGTGCCGTTCGGCATCGGCGATCTGTACGCCTTCGCGAGCGACGACGTGTACGCCGTCAGCAACGTCGTCGCGCACTGGGACGGCGCGTCGTGGGAGATCGTCGAGACGTTCCCGGGCGTGGACAGCCCCTCGCTCGTGGCGCTCGACGCGACCGGACCCTGCGCCCTGTGGGCCGGCGGGCGGCACATCCCCGGCGACGACCTCGAGAGCCTGATCGTGCGCCAGGGCCCCGGCGGCTGCGCCGCCGACTTCAACGGCGACGGTGATACCAACACCCTCGACGTGCTCGCGTTCCTCAACGCGTGGAACGCGAACGACCCGAACGCCGACGTGAACGGCGACGGCGAGATCAACACCCTGGACGTGCTCGCCTTCCTGAACCTCTGGAACGCGGGCTGCTGAATCCACGCGGCGGGGACCGCCCGCCGCAGGAGCAATCCATGACCCTCCCTCGGCTCGTCTCAATCCTGACCCTCGCCGGCCTCGCCGCCACCGCCGCCGCCCAGACCTGCGGCGAGTGGGTGATCCACGACGGCCCGAACTACGACGACGGCGTCCACCACCTGCTGCGCGGCGTGAAGGCCTTCGCCCCGGACGACGCGTGGGCGGTGGGCGAGTACGACCAGGTCGTGCTCGGCGTGCACGAGCTGCACCCGATCGTGCAGCACTTCGACGGAGAGCAGTGGACGCTCGTGCCCACGCCGCTGCCGGGCAAGAACTTCCCGGGCGGCGTGCAGATCTACCTGTACGACGTGGACGGCGCCGCGCCGGACGATATCTGGGCTGTCGGCACGCACGAGCATCCGATTGATCCGGGCACCGAGACGCTCACGATGCACTGGGACGGCTCGGCGTGGTCAGTCGTGCCGAGCCCGAAGACCGGCGAGCTCTCGAGCGGCTCGTCGTTCGAGGCGGTCGAAGCCGTCGCCGCGGACGACGTGTGGGCTGTCGGCCTGTGGGCGAACGAGAACGACCCCGCCCGGCGGAGCCCCCTCGCGGCCCATTGGGACGGGTCGGGATGGACTATTGTGGACGTCGCCCTCGCGACCAACGGCGATCAGGAGCTGCGGGACGTGGACGCCGACCCAAGCGGCTCGGCGGTCTGGGTCGCGGGCGGCTTCGGCGTGACGGAAACGGCGCCGTACGTGCTCCGGTGGAACGGCGGCGAGTTCGTCTTCGTGGAGCCGCAGCCGGATGTGAACGTTTACCAATCGATCGAGGAGATCGAGGTCTTCGCCGAGGACGACGTGTGGGTCACGGCATACCGGACGAGCACGTTCGAGGCCGTGATGCTCCACTGGGACGGCTCGGGCTGGACGGAGTTCGACCCGGCCGGAGCCGGCTGGTCGCTCGCAGGGGTCGCGCCCGACGACATCTGGTCGGTCGACTCCGACGCCATCTCGCACTGGGACGGGACATCCTGGACCCAGGTCGACTCCTGGGAGGGAAACGCCGACGACGCCCGGGTATTCGCCGCGAGCGACGCCTCCGACACCTGCTCGGTGTTCGCGGCGGGGCTGCACTACGTCGAGGGGCAGTACTCGACGATGCAGGGCTGGTTCGAGCGCGGCTGCGTCGCTGATTTCAACGGAGACGGCTCCGTCGATACCCGCGACGTCCTCGCGTTCCTCAACGCCTGGAATGCCGGCGACTCCGGGTCGGACATCAACGGCGATGGGGTCGTCGACACACGCGACGTGCTCGCCTTCCTGAACCTCTGGAACGCCGGCTGCTAGACCTCTCCCGTGGCGGCATCGGTCGAGAGGCCGGGCGCCGCCGTTCGAAGCCAGACCGAATCACCCCCCCACGCGCGTGGCGGATGGAGAAGCCCGAGATGCCCTGCAAGAGCCCCCTTGCCCTCGTCCTCGCCTGCGGCCTGTGCGCCGGGGCCGCCGCGCAGACCGTGACCGTCGACACCGCGCGGGACATCGTCGACTTCGGCGGCGCGCAAACGATCGACGATCTCCCCGGGCCCGACGGGCGCGTCTCGTTCCGCGAGGCGCTCATGGCGACCGACAACACCCCCGGGCCGCAGACCGTGGCGTTCGCCGTGCCGCGGGACGAGTGGTGGTACTCGGACGTCAAGGCGATGCTCGAGAACGACGGTGGCTCGTTCGTTGTGGAGGGGGACGAGACGACGATCGACTTCCTGACGCAGGTCGACTTCACGGGCGACACGAACGCGGACGGCCGGGAGGTCGGGATCAAGGGGACGTTCCCGAACGGGATGGGCGCGCCCGCCCTGTCGATCTACGGCGACCACTGCGTGGTGCGCGGGATGGCCGAGGTCGAATGGCGGCGGGAGTCGGTGGCGATCTCCGGCAATCACAACCGCGTGGTCGGCTGCGTCACCGGCATTGTCGCGATCGATCCGTACCCCGAGCACTGCGGGTTCAACACCATCGGCGGCGTCGCACCCGAAGACCGCAACGAGCTCGACACCGTCGAGATCGTCTGCGGCGCCGACGACAACGTGGTGATCGGGAACAAGATCGAGCAGATCTTCGTGGGCGCCAGCCCCTACTGCGACACCTCCAGCCGCAACCGCATCGGCGGCCCGACGCCCGAGGAGCGCAACGTCATCAACGGCTTCGGTCACTACGGGGAAGAGGGCTTCCCCGTGGGAGAGGGGATCGAGGTCTCCTGGGCGACCGACACTCTGATCGAGGGCAACTACATCGGCGTGGACGAGACGGGCACGCAGCGCGTCGTGCAGATCGGACCGATCGGCATCGAGGTGGGCGACTCGGTGCGCACCGTGGTCCGGAACAACCTGGTGGCCGGCCTGTGGGTGCGGGGGCGGAACCACTACCAGGGGCAGACGTTCGGCGAGGCCATCCGCGTCACCACGATCAGCGTCGACCAGCACGACACCGTGATCGAAGGGAACCTCATCGGCACCGACTACACCGGCGAGCACCCCATCCTGACGCTCAACGGCGTCATCGTGGATCAGTTCACCGCCAGGCAGACCCCCCACGGCACCCGCATCGGCGGCGCCGAGCCGGGGCAGGGCAATCTGATCGCCTTCTGCGAGCGCAAGGGCATCGGCGTCGCCTCGCTGATCGAGGACGCGGAGATCTCCGGCAATGCCATCCACTCCAACGGGCAGCTCGGCATCGACCTGGCGACCTGGTCCATGGGTTACGACGGCATCACGCCCAACGACGCCGACGACGCCGACACCGAGGGCGCCAACGGGCTGCAGAACTTCCCGGTGCTGGCGTCCGCCGACTCGGACGGGCGGAGCACCGCCGTGACCGGCTCTCTCAACTCGCGTCCGGGGCGCGAGTACCGGATCGAGTTCTTTGAGAACGTGGCCTGCGATCCGTCCGGGTTCGGCGAGGGCGAGCGGTTCCTGGGCAGCACGCTGGTGACGACCGACGGGGCCGGCGACGCGACGTTCGAGGCGGTGCTGCCCGCGGGGGCGGCTGTCGGGAGCTTCATCACGGCCACCGCGACCGACACAGCCGCCGGGGCGACGAGCGAGTTCTCGGCGTGCATCGCGGTCGTCGGGGCCGGCGGCTGTACCGCCGACTTCAACGGGGACGGCCTCGCCGACACGCGCGACGTGCTCGCGTTCCTCAACGCATGGAATTCGGACGACGCAGGATCGGATATCAACAACGACGGCGCTATCGACACACGCGACGTTCTCGCCTTCCTCAACCTCTGGACGGCCGGTTGCTGAGCGGCGCGCGAGCCCGCCCCGCCGAAGGAGACGCCATGATCCCCCGTACGCCAGTTGATCGACAGCCGCTGCCCGCCGCGCGCACGATCGCGGCCTGCGCGCTGGCCGCGGGGCTCGCCTGGCGCTGTCCCGCCCAGGCGGATTTCGCCGAAAGCTTCGACGACGTCGGGCCCGTCAATCCGGGCCAGGATGGGCCCTCGGGCCTCATCGCCGAGGGCTGGATCTTCCGCAACCAGAGCCAGCCCGAGGGCCCGGGCACGTGGCACCAGGGACGCGAGAGCCTCGACTTCTTCCAGCCGCACGAGGGCACGGGATACCTCGGCGTGCACGCCGATGTCGCCGGCTACGGCGGCATCGCCAGCGATTGGGCGATCCTGCCGGTGGTTCCCGGCCAGAGCGCCGGCGACATCGTCACCTTCTTCGTGCGCGGCTACCCCTACTTCCAGGGCAACAACGAGATCCAGCTCCGCTACTCGCCGTCCGGCGCTACCGGCACCGGCTCGGGCGCGACCGACGTGGGCGACTTCACCGTGCTCCTCTCGACGAGTTTCCCGGAGAACTGGGAGTGGGAGCCGGTGACCGCCGTCCTCCCGGGGGGCGGGCGCCTCGCAATCCGCTACTACAAGAACAGGGCCTACGACGACGGCGACATGTACATCGACACCCTGACGGTCGGCGGCGATGTCGACCCGCCCCTTCCGGGCCCCGGCGAGACGGTGCACTGGACGCCCGACATGAGCCCGGTGCGGATCACGCACAACCTCACGATCGTCGAGGGCGGGACGGTGATCGTCGATCCGGGCGTCGAGGTCCGTGTTGGCGCTGAGGCCGCGCTGCGCGTCGAGGGCTCCTTCGTCACCGATGGGACGCCCGCCTCGCGCGTCCGCCTCAACGGCGAGGCCAACACCGCCCGCATCGACACCGCCGGCGGCGTGCTCGACATTGACTACACCGACGTCAACGTGCAGATGGGCGTGGCGGACTTCAACGCCGAAGGCCACGCCGGCGACGGGCGCTTCACTCATTGCACCTTCCTTGATTTCGGCCTGATCAACGGAAGCTGGGAGTTCACCCACGTCGAGGACTCGGTCTATCGCGCGCTGTACCCCGCCTATCTGTTCGGGGCCGTGCGCGCTGTCAACGTCGATTCCGCACAGACCATCGTGCTGGCCAACGGCGTCTATGTGCTCGACAACGTCGTCGTGAACGGCGCCACGGGCAGCTCGATGCTCGACGGCGCCGGCTTCTGGCTCTCGCCCGGCATCCAGTCCACGTACCTCACCGGCGCCTCCGCCGTGAACAACGCCCAGGCGGGCATCTACCTCGCCAACGGCAATACGCTCATCGGCGCCGACAACGTCATCCAGGGCAACAAGTACGCCGTCGAGTGCGCGGCGGGCCTGCTCCCCGGCAGCGTCATCCCGCCGACCGGCAACACGTTCAACGGGTTCATCTCCGTCGGTCACGGTAGTCAGTTGCGCCAAATCACCGGCGCTACCAACCCCAACATGATCTGGGCCGATGTGGGCTTCCCATACATCGTCGGCGCCTTCGGGCGCGCCGGACCAGGGCTCGGTCAGAGCCTCACCATCCTGCCCGGCGTGAACGTCAAGATGGGACGCGGCTCGTTCATGAGCACCTCCGAGTTCGGCGCCCTCCGAATCCAGGGCAGCCCGGGGGAGCCGATCGTCATCGAAGCGCTCACCAGCGGCCAGCGCTGGGACGAGATCCAGTTCGCCACCTCCGGCAACCGCATGTCCGATGTCGTCGTCTCCGGCAGCGAGTACGGGATCGCCTCCTACCTCGGCGTCGTCGTCGACGTGCAGAACAGCGTCGTCCGCGACAATTTCTACGGGGGCCTGCGCGGCGTACGCGCCGAGAAAACGCAGTTCCTGAACAACGCCGTCGGCGTCTCCAACGCCCTCGGCGACCTCGGCTCGGGCGTGCCCCAGCTCGACCCGCCGCCCGAGAACGGCAACAGCTTCGACGGCAACGGCATCGGCGTCGAGGACGCCTTCGCCGGGCAGCACTTCGAGATCCAGGCGCAGAACAATTGGTGGGGACATCCCAGCGGTCCCGACTCCTGGGACAACCCCGGCGGCCAGGGCGATTCGACGAAGGGCTTCGTGTACGCCGTGCCGTTCCTGGCCGAAAAGCCCGACTTCGAGAACCACGCGCCGATCGTCCGCGTCAAGCCGCACAGCCTCCTCGAGCCCGGCTCGAAGGTCATGCTGCAGTGGGAATCCGAGGACGACCAGGGCGTCGTCTCGCACGCGGTCTACTACAGCCCGAACAGCAACGGGCACGAGGGCGGCTTCATCCTGATCGCCGACAACCTGCCCGGCACGCAGCGCGAGCTCGAGTGGATCGTGCCCGACGTCGGCTACAACATCTACGAGACGTACATCCGTGTCGTCGCGTACGACCCCTCCGGCCAGCGCGGCTGGGACGAGTTCCAGACCGTCATCCCCGACGGCGGGCGACCCGGCCAGATCACCATCCAGAATGATCCCGGCGGGCGGACGTACCGCGCCGGCGACCGCGTGGACTTCGACTTCACCGCCGGCGGCTTCGACGACTTCTTCAGCGGCACGGTCGACATCTGGCTCGTCCTCGAGAACGATGACCACTGGGAGTACCTGAGCTCCGGCGACTTCAGCGGCGTGCACTACTCCAATCTGGACCTGCCCTGCGTGAGCACCGACGCGGCCCGCTTCGCAGTGGTCGCCACCGGCAGCCTCAACATCCGCAAGCACTTCTTCACCGAGCCCTTCGGCATCCGCCCCGACGCCCGCATCGGCGACCAGCCGCCCCAGGTGGAACTCCTATCGCCCTCCGCCGGCCAGAGCTTCGCCGCCGGCGGCGTCGCGCCGATCACCTGGTCGGCTTCCGACGACGAGGCCCTGCGCTCCTTCAAGATCTACGCGAGCTACGACGCGGGCCGCACCTGGCAGCGGATCGCCACCGACCTGCCGGCGAGCGCCAGGAGCTTCACCTGGCGCCTCGCCCCCGGCGAGGGCTTCGACGATGTCCGCGTGAAGGTGGTCGCGATCGACAGCCGTTTCCAGAACTCTTCCGACGGTCGCGACGCGTCCTTCTCCGTCACCCCCGGCTCTGGCTGCATCGCCGACTTCAACGGCGACGGCGACATCGACACGCGCGACGTGCTCGCCTTCCTGAACGCCTGGAACGCAAACGACCCGCAATCCGACGCCAACGGCGACGGCGTGATCGATACGCGCGACGTGCTGGCCTTCCTCAACCTCTGGAACGCCGGCTGCTGAGCGGCTCCTCTTGACGCGTCCGCGGCTTGATCGCCGCGGACGCGATTGACGGAAAGAAGCAGCCTCGCGTCGGATCAGCGAGGCAATCGCCGTGAGGCCCGGCGCACAGCCGCCGATTTGGGAGAACGCCATGAACCGCTTGCACACATTCGTCCTCGGCGCCGTCCTCGCCGCCGCCGCGCTCGCGCCGGCGCAGGACTTCACCACATTCCCCATCGAGCCCGACGCCACCTACACGATCGACTTCGGCGATCAGTTCTACGGCGCGCTCTGCGCCGGCCCGGGCGAATACTTCGGCGCATGGGTGGACCTGCGTGTGGGCGGCGCCAACCCCGCCGGATACGACCTCTACGCCCAGAGGATCCGCCCCGACGGCAGCCGCGCCCACCCCGGCAGCCTGAAGCTGCTCCGGGACGACGACCGCATGACCAGCGGCATCCCCGCCGTCGCCTGGAGCGGCCAGCACTACCTCACGCTCTGGTACGAGGGCTCGGTGCTCTACGGCATGCGCATCACCCCCGACGCCGAGATCCTCGACCCCGCGGGCTTCGTCGTCAGCGGCGGGGCCTCGCACCAGAACTGGCCCGCCGCCGCGGGAGACGGACAGGGCGGATTCCTCGCCGTGTACGGCGCTTCCGGCTCGATCCTCGCGCACCGGATCGACGCCGACGGCACGGTGCTCGATCCCAGTCCCATCGTCATCGCCTCGGGCGCGAGCGGGCTCGGCTATCCCAAGGTCACCTTCGCCGCCGGGGTGTACACCGTGGTGTGGGCCCAGGCCCCCAACCAGCGGATCCTCGCCGCGAGAGTCACGCCCGACGGACAGGTCCTCGACCCCGGCGGCGTGAACGTCTCCGGCGGCGGCGTCGACGTGGACGCCCACGTGGACTTCGACGGCGAGAACTTCTACGTCGTCTGGCAGCGCAACAGCGGGAGCTGGTGGGACCTGTGGGGCGCGCACTTCAGCCCCCAGGGCCAGGTCGTCGGGAGCCCGCGCCTGATCCTCGCGGGCAGCTCCTTCGGCGCCATCAGCGGCGGCCAGGTCGCCTTCAACGGCACGCACCACGTCGTCACCATCGTCACCGGCGAGCCGGTCTTCTCCAACTCCGATCTCTACGCCATCATGGTCGACAAGGCCGGCAACCCGGGCAGCCCGTTCCCCGTCTGCACCCTCGACGGGCGCAGCCAGGTCTCCTACGGCATCGCCTCGGTCGGCGACCAGTTCTTCACGCTCTGGGAGGGCAACTACGTCCGCGGCATCTTCTACACGTACGACACCGAGGGCGCCCGGATCGATGCGGCCGGCAACGTGCTCGACCGCCCGGCGCCGATCGACGTCTCGACCAGCGCGGCGTGGCAGATCGACTCGTCGACCTCCTTCGACGGCCAGAACTACCTCTGCGTGTTCGAGGATTGGCGTGAGGGCAAGCCCAACTACCAGGCGGACCTCTACGGCGTGCGCGTCACGCCGCAGGGCCAGGTGCTCGACACGGCCGCGTTCCCCGTCGCGCGCAGCTCCAACCGCGCGCAGGGATACCCCGACGCCGTGTTCGGCGCAGGCCAGCACGCCGTGGTGTACGAGAACAATGATGGAGCGGTGAACGAGGTGCGCATGCAGCGGGTCCTGCCGGACGGCACCGTGCGGGACGGCGCCAATGGCATGCTCGTCTTCGCCAACGAACCCACGGCGGACACCTTCCGCCCGAAGATCGCCTTCAACGGCGAGAAGTACGCCGTCGTCTGGTACGACAACTATCTGTTCTCCGGCCAGAAGCCGCTCCAGTTCGCGCTGATCCGCCCCGACGGCACCAGGGAGATCGGCCCGGTGAACATCCCCAACAGCGACTTCGCCGCGCTGAATGGGTTCGAGATCGCCTCCAACGGCGAGGAATTCCTCGTCGGATGGGTCGGCTTCGACCGCGTGCACGCCACGCGCATCAGCAGCTCCGGCGCGGTCCTCGGCACGCAGACCGTGCAGACGACCGGCAACTGGATCACCGAGCTGACCCGCGTGGCCTTCAACGGAGAGAACTACCTCCTCGCCTGGGCCAAGTGGGGCGGCGACGGGATCACGACCTACGCGCGGCTCGTCTCGGCCACGGGCATACCACTCAGCGAAACGTTCGTCGCCGTGCAGCCCGACGCCGTCCCGCTCGAGATCCTCGTCTCCGGATCGGACTTCCTGGTGGTCTACGGGGCCGGCGACGGCGCCCCCGACGGCACCACGTTCACCCGCATGCAGCGGATCGACGCGACCGGCGCCCTCGTCGGAGAGCCGGAGACGCTCTTCAGCGGCCCGCGCTGGGAGCACTACGGCTCCTCGTCGTTCGAGGAGGGCCCGGCCGGCGGCGCGATGATGACCCTCTCCTTCTGGGCCGACGATCCATACAACGGCGCGCGCGCGCAGGGGCTGCTCTTCGACATCGGGGCCGGCTGCGCCGCTGACTTCAACGGCGACGGCGCCGTCAACACGCTGGACGTGCTCGCGTTCCTGAACGCGTGGAACGACGGGGACAACCGCGCCGACTTCAACGGCGACGGAACGCTCGACACGCGGGACGTGCTCGCGTTCCTGAACGCATGGACGGCGGGCTGCTGAGAACCGCTCGCGCAGGCATGATTGGAGCAAGCATGATCACCCGTTTCGCAAGCATGCTCGCCGCCGCCTCCCTCGCGGCGGGCGTCGAGAAGGCCACGGCCCAGGACCAGCTCTTCACCCGCAACTACGGCGGCGCCGCACCGGACGGGGCCTACGACATCGAGGCGACCTCCGACGGCGGCTTCATCGCCTCGGGCTTCACCGAGAGCTTCTCACCGGGATCGATCTCGGCCCTCTCCCTCGTGAAGACCGACGCGAACGGCGACCTGGAGTGGTCGAAGACCTACGAGCTCTCCTCCCTGGAGACGCACGGCGCGGCGGTCGAGGAGCTGCCCGGCGGGGGCTACGCGGTCGCGGGGCGCGCGGGCGCCAACGGCGGGTTCGACTCGTTCCTCCTGCGCGCCGACGAGCTCGGCAACGAGCTCTGGCACGAGTTCTACGACGCCGGGGACGACGACCGGGCCCACGGGCTGGCGCTCACGCCGGACGGCGGATTCATCCTCGCGGGTCAGGCCTGGTTCGGCGACGACCTCTTCGGCAGCTACGACTTCTACCTCGTGAAGACCGATGCGAACGGCGCCGTCGAGTGGACGCGCGTCTTCGAGCACGACGACAGCTTCGCATCCGGCAACGACGTCGCGCTCGACGTCGAGTCGGTCTCCACGGGCGGCTACATCCTCGCCGGGTTCACGCAGAGCGACGTGTGGGCGGGCTGGGTAATCCGGACGGACGAGCTCGGGAATCCCGTGTGGGACCGCGTGTACGACCCCAACGGCTCGTCCGGCGAGATGACCTCGGTTGAAGAGGTCCCGGCCGGCGGATTCATCCTCGGCGGCGCGTACAGCACCGACTTCGGCGACATCGACATGGCCCTGGTGCGGACCGACGAATCAGGGAACCCTCTATGGGAACGCACCTTCGGCGTCGATGAAGCCGACGAGGGCGGCGAGGACGCCCGCGTGATGCCCGACGGCGGGTTCATGTTCGTGGGCATGGGGGCCTCGTTCGCCGGCGGCTGGGACATGTACCTCGTGCGCACCGACGCCGGCGGGAACCAGCTCTGGAGCGACAAGCACGGCGGCGGCTCCGACGATCGCGCGCACGCCGTCGCCATAGGCCGCGATAAGCTCGTTGCCGCGGGCTGGGCGTGGTCGTTCGGCAGCGGCATGGGAGACGTTCACCTCGCGGCGTACAGCGACCCCGCGCTGAGCTGCGCGGCGGACTTCAACGGTGACGGCTCGGTCGACACTCGCGACGTGCTGGCCTTCCTCAACATCTGGACTTCCGACGGTCCCGGCGCGGACTTCAACGGCGACGGCGCGATCAACACGCAGGACGTGCTTGCTTTCCTCAACACGTGGACTGCGGGCTGTTGATCAGGAGAAGGGATCGGCACATGATGAGACAGCACACACTCCACACCCTCGCGGCACTCCTCGCCGGCGCGGCCGCGCACGCCCAGGACTGCCCCTGGGAGCAGTTCGAAGTTCCCCCCGCCTTCAACAGCTTCCACGTGCTCTTCGACGTGGATGGCGTGGGCGGCGACGACGTGTGGGCCGTCGGGCGCGCGCAGCATTTCGAGTTCGGCGACACGTCCCGCTGGACATACGCCGTCCACTTCGACGGCACGGGCTGGACGCACGTCCCCACGCCCAACCCCGACGCCAGCGGCGCCTGGAACGACCTCTCGGGCGTCGTGATGCTCGGCCCCGACGAGGCCATCGCCGTCGGCAACTACACGCACCCCGACCCCGGCGGCGCGAGCCAGTGCCTCGCCATGCGCTGGGACGGCTCCGAGTGGTCGCTCCTCGACACGCCCTATATCGAGGGTGGGAGCGGCCTCCTCGAAGTCGAGGAGATCGGCGGCGAGGTCTGGGCCGTCGGCTCCCGCCGCAACGATGCGCCCCCGCCCGCGACATCGCAGCTCGCCTTCAGCCTCCGCTGGACCGGCTCCGGCTGGGAGGAGCACCCCGTCCCGCCGCTCGCCGAGCTCGGCCGGAGCTTCAACTACCTGGTCGCGCTCGACGGCGTCAGCGCGGACGATACGTGGGCGGTCGGCAGCGCGCAGTCCCGCCACTTCGACGACCCCTTCGGCCCCCGCGCCTACATGGTCCACTGGGACGGGAACGACTGGTCCATCGTGCACGACGACTTCGGCGCGACCGACCCCTCGGGCTTCGGCGACGTCGAGGCGATCGCCGACGACGACGTGTGGGCCGTCGGCTGGACGCTGAACGACCAGTTCCGCACCGAGCCCCTGATCGTCCACTACGACGGCTCGGGCTGGTCTCGCGTCGCCCTGCCCGAGTTCGCCCCCGGCTCGGCCGAGCTCCGCGCCGTCACCGCCCGCGCCGCCGACGACATCTACGCGACAGGCACCTGGGCCGACGGCGACGGCGTGCCCAGGGATCTCATCCTCCACTACAACGGCGCACGCTGGACGCAGATGGACTCGGCGCCCGTCAACGGCACCCACCAGTGGTACCGCGGCGCGACCACCCTCCCGAACGGCGACGTGTGGACCGTCGGCCAGTTCTACGACCTCGGCCTCGGGAGCACCATCGCGATCGCCGAGCGGCTCCGCTGCGACGCCGGCGGGTGCGATGCCGACTTCAATGCCGACGGCGCTGTCAACACCCTCGACGTGCTCGCGTTCCTCAACGCCTGGAGCGCCAACGACCCCAACGCTGACTTCAACCGCGACGGCACGATCAACACGCAGGACGTCCTCGCGTTCCTCAACGCCTGGACGGCCGGCTGCTGATCCCGGCGGGACTCTTCTCCCGCGTCGCGGTGCGAGAGCGCCGCGACGCGGCTTCGGCCCGGAGCGCCGGGCGGCGCCGGGCGCGCCGCACGGCGTCCCGCGTCAGAACTGCTCCGCGTCCGTGAGCAATGACCTGCTGCTCCAGCGGTCCTGCGAGCTCGACCACGAGGCCCGGATCATGTCGCCGGTGACGCCGCGCCCGAAGATCCAGATGTTCCCGTTGTCGCGGATCATCACCTCGAGCGGTCCCTTGACGATCCGCGGCTGCTGGCGCGGCAGGAACTCGCTGAAGTCGCTCACCCGCCACTCGGTGAATCCGGGCGCCCACCAGTACGCCACCATGCGCGAGTCCTCAGTGATGCCGATGACCGTCAACGCGTTCCATGGGGTGGTGTACGTGGTCATCGTGTCAGCGCGGTACGTGGGGCCGTCGAACCGCTCCGTCAGGTTCGTGACCTCCCAATCGCCCTTGAACGAGGGCACCCACCACAGCACGGTCGTGGCCCCCGCTTCGTTCAGGCCCGCCACGTTGATGCCCTTCCAGTCCGTGAAGTAGATGGACAGGTTCCCGACCAGCGCATCGGCCCCGGCGATCTTGCTGAGAGGACTCGCCTGCCAGCCCTCGGCCGCGGTCTGCTCGCTGAACCAGAGCGTCCACACCGCGCCCTCGGCGTCGAGGCCGGCCACGATGATCGTGCCCCATTCGCTCTCGCCCGCACTCACGCGCCCCGTCAGCGGCGGCACCGTCTTCTCGTTGTCGCGGATCTCCTCCTGCGAGACGTTCACGAAGAAGTACCGGGGCCCGCTCTCGACGTACGCGATGAGATCGCCGTCGGCGCTGAGCGACAGCAGCACCGTCTGCCCGTTCTCCAGCCTGAGGAGGGTGACGCCGGTCGCGGGGATCTCCGCTTCCTCCCCGATCTCCTCGGTGAGATTCCGCTTGGTGTACGGCCCCTCCTCGCCCCGCGTGAAGAGCAGCATCCCGCTCTCGGAAGAAGCCGCGGCGAAGAACTGCTTGTCGTCCTGCCAGGCCTCGAGCTCCCCGATCAGGTCGAAGGTCTCGGTCCGGACGCCCACCTTGGAGTAGTACCACTCCAGGTCCAGCCCGAACTCCCAGACCGCCTGGCGTCCCGTCGGCGCGCGTCCCGAGACGATGAACCGGGGCAGCGGGACCTCGTCCACGAGCTCGTCGCCCGAGCCGTCGTCGTCCTCGCCGAAGTCGTCTTCCTCCTCGCCGTCTCCGCCATCTCCGCCGTCGCCCCCGTCGCCGCCATCACCCCCATCACCCCCATCACCCCCATCACCCCCGTCGTCGGCGACACGGTGGCCCTGGCCGAGCGTCGCCGAGTTGCCGGTCTCGCTCCCGATCCGCAAATCGATGAAGGTCTGCTTATCCGCGCCGAAGGCGAAGAAGTGCGACTCGCCGATGTCGGAGTACTCAACCGAAACCGTGCGCCCGTCGGGGAGGAGCGTCCACCTGCCGGTGTGCAGCACCGTGTCGGTGCCGAGGTCGTGCTCCGAGAGGTCGTAGGCGGTGAGATCCCCGTCCGGCTCGAGCACGAGGTACACGTCCTCGAAGGCGACGAGCCCCGCGCCGCGCGCCGCCGCGGCGGGCCCGGACATCATGGAACCGAACCGGTACTCGCCCGCGACTTCCGCCTCGGTCATCGCCGCGCCGCGGCGCAGTGCTACGGAGAGATACACCCTGCCGTCGGCGTAGCTCACGTCCGCCGCGGTGATCGCGTTCTTGCCGCTGGCGACGCCGAAGTACTCGGACTCCCGGATGAGCCCGAGGCCGAACGCCGCGAGTTCCTGCACCGTGCCGCTGCCGCTCGTGGTGCCGTCCTCGGTCGTGAAGTCGTAGGTGAAGTTGCCGTCGGCATCGAGGACGTGCACCGACGAGTACCCGCCGCTGATCTGGTCGGATGTCGGCCCGCCGTCCATATCCATGACCAGGGTCACGGTGGTCCAGACGCCGACGAGGTCCTCCATGCGCGCATCGGACTCGAGCTCGTGGAGAAAGTTGATCGCGCCCTCGCCCGAGGTGTTCGTCTCGATGAGCCATCCCAGGCCGAACCCGTCGGCCGCGTTGAACGCGGAGCCGGCCTGGAGCGGGTAGTCCACGGCGCCCTCGTAGCTCGCGCCGAGCTCGCCGTCGGTGAAGTGCAGGAACTGCCCCCAGCCGACGGGCTCGATCGTGGCGAAGTCCTCCTCGCCCGTGCGCCGGAGCTCGTCCACCGTGATCGCGAATCGCGTGGGCTGTGACCCGGTGTCCGGGGGGATCACATCGTGCTCGCCGGACCAGAACATGACCTCGGCCATGCCGTCCGAGAACTCCAGGCGCACGCCGCCAAGCTCCGCGTCCATCACCCGACGCACTTCGAGACGCTCGACACCCGCGCCCAAGCCCCCCGCCTGAACGAACGATCCACCTGCCCGAGGGTGCTTCCGCTGACGCATCTGGATCTCCTCCGAATCTGTCCTCTTCTCACCCTGTCCCGGCTCGGGCGGCGCGGCGGCCGCGGCCGAGATCCGGAACCACATACCACATGCTCAGGGCCGGTCCACACTTCCCCACCCCCACCGGCCGGCGCCTCTCCCGCGTGCCCCGCACAACCGGTACGAGGCGGGTTTTCGGACGGTTCTCACCCGAATCCGTCCACATGCCGAATCCGCAAAGTGCGGGCGACAGGAATCGAACCTGCAAGGCCTCGCGGCCACGGGAACCTAAATCCCGCGCGTCTGCCAGTTCCGCCACGCCCGCCCCGGTGCCCATCGTATCACACGCCGCTACCTTTCCATGCGGAAACCCCACCCGACCGATCCCTATGGATGACACGGCCGTACCCCGGAGGAGCCCATGCGCAGCCGCGATAGAACAGCCCTCGCCCTCGCCCCGGTGTTCCTGCGCCTCGCGCTCGCCGTCACCTTCCTCTGGGCGGGGCTCTCCAAGTTCATGGAGCGCGATGAGTTCTCCGGAGAGGACGCCGCGATCCTCGCGAACTACGGCGTGATCCCCAACCCCCACCGCGCCGGCGGGCCGCCGACCCTGCCGGACCCGCCGGCGGAGGAGATCGACCCGCAATCCGCGGCCGGTCGGCGCCCCGCGCCGGCGATTCGCCTGGCGACGTGGCAGCCCGAGGACGCGCCGCAGACCGAGCCGCCGGCCGAGCCGGACACTGAGACGCCGCCGGCGCAGCGGGAATCCGCCGCCCCCGAGACAGCGCCGGCCCCGCGCGTGCTGGCGACCGCGGACGACTTTCCCGAACCCGTCTCCGCGCGCCGGTATGCGCAGCTCGTGCTCCTGCTCCACCGCGCGATCCACCCCGGGCTCGATCCGGAGGACAGCTCCCCGCGCCGGCAGCTCTGGCCCGACATCGACCGCACGCTGGACTACGACCCCTGGCCGGTCTGGGCGGCGCGGGCGGTGGCGCTCACGGAGGTCATCGGCGGCATCCTCGTCGCCATCGGGCTGCTCACACGTCTCGCGGCGCTCGCCCTTGCGGGCGTCATGCTGGGCGCGCTGTGGCTGACCACGATTGGGCCGGCGATCCAGTCCGGCAACACGGTGCTGGGCGTGCTCCCGGACTATCCACGCTTCGACCCGGCGTGGCAGACGCCGCTGATGCAGTTCATCGTGCTCTGCATGGCTCTGGCGCTGTTCTTCGCCGGGCCGGGAACCCTGAGCCTCGATCGGCTGCTGCTCGGGGGGCCGGCGCGGACGCCCCCCGCCAAGCCGGCGCCCGCGCCGGCGCCGCCAAAGAAGTGAGCCCCGGGAACGCGCGCGGGCCCCGGGCCGTATCCTGATCCCATGCCGGATGGGCCTGCGGCCATCTCGCCCGGGCGCACCTCCGCCTTCACGCGCTTCATCCTGGCGCTCAACGCCGTGCTCGCGGGCGGCGCCGCGCTCCCGCTCTGGCTCGCACCGGAACGCACCGACAAACTCTTCGCGTTCGAGATCGATCCTCCGATCACCGCGGCGTGGTTCGGTGCGAACTTCGCCGCCGGCGCGGTGCTCCAGCTCGTCGCGGCGCGCCAGCGACTCTGGGAAAACGCCTCCCAGGCCGTCCTGGGCGTGCTTGTCTACGACATAGGCATCCTCGCGTCGCTGATGGTCAGCCTCGACGCGTTCCCGATCGAGCGGCCCGCGGCGTGGGTGTGGCTCCTCGTATACTGCGCATCGCCCCTGTCGCTGCTCGGCGTGTGCTGGGCCCAGCGGAACACCCCGCGCGCGCCCGCACGCGCGGCGACGATGTCCCGCCCCGCGCGTGCGGTGCTGCTCGCGATCGGGACGGCGGGATTGGCGCTCGGGCTGGCGCTGATGCTCGCGCCCGCGTTCGGCGAGAGCCTCTGGCCCTGGCGGTTGGTCCCCCAGACCGGGAGCTACGGGCGAGACCCGACCATCGTGCGCTACGCCGGCGCCTGGCACGCGGGGATCGGCGCGACGCTGCTCCACGCCGGCCTGGTCGCCGATGCCCGCCGCTTGCGGGCAGTGCTTGCGGCGGGCATCGTCGCCGCGCCTCTCACGATTCTTGCGATGCTGCGCTTCCGGGAGCAGGTTGACTGGTCGCACGCCATGGCGTGGGCCTTCCCGTCGCTTCTCCTCGCCGGCGCGGCGGCCGCGGCGATGGAGATCGTGCGCGCTCGGCGCACCTGAACGTCTCGAACCGGCGGCGCGCCCTCCTGCGCGCTCAGCACCCCGCGGCCCACGCGTTCAGGAACGCGATCACGTCCCTGGTGTCTACCGCGCCGTTGCCGTCGATGTCCGCCGCGCTCTCGCCGGCGTTCCAGGCGTTGAGGAACGCGAGCACATCGCGAATGTCCACGATCGTGTTCCCGTCGTAGTCGCCCACGCACGTCGTCGACTGAAACTCGTAGGCCCCGATGTCCACGAGGGCTCCCGCCCCGTTCCCGGTGTCGTCCATGCCGGGATCGTCAAGGCGCCGGGGGTTCAGGTCCAAGTCCAGCGGCATCCTCTCGCCGGTGTCGCCGTCGTCGTCGAGGTCGTGCGTGTCGGCGGGCAAGGCGGTGTTGTCGCCCGCGTCGATGCACGGAGACCCCCCGCGGAGGCGGTAGTCGTCGTCGACCGTGCCGGCGATGTTGTCCGCGCCGTCGGGATCCATGAAGCGGGGATCGGCGTCGAAGGAGCCCGCCCCGCCGAGCGAGCCGTCCCAGCCCTCCACGCACGAGGAGTCGACCGTCGCGCCCCCCGCCGCCCAGAGCTGCGCGCCCTGCCCGCCCCCGCTCCCGTTCGTGTTGCCGTGGAGCACGCTGTTCTCGACGTGCAGCATCCCGAGCGCGTAGATCCCGGCGGCCCCCGCGCCCGCGTGTGTGTTCCCCGCGACGGTGCAATCGTCCAGCGCGGTCGCCGACGTGTTCATCACCGCCGCCGCCCCGCTGTTGCCGGCCAGGAGCGAGCCGGCGAGCGCGAGGTCGAGATTGCCGTAGATCGCCGCGCCCAGGCTGTCCGCCGAGTTCGACGTGAAGCCGCACGCGCCGACCATCAGCAGACCCGATCCGCCCTGCGACGCCGCGACGATGGCCCCGCCCGAGCCCGAGCCCGCGCCCGCGGCCTGGTTCAGGTGGAACGCGCACCGCTCGAAGCTCACGATGCTGTCGGTCGCGACAGTGCACGCGCCGCCCGTCGCGGTCGGCGCCAGCGCCGCGTTCGCCGTGAACTCGCAATCCCGGAAGCGCGCCTCCAGCCCGCCCCCGAAGAGGTCCGCGGCGAAGACGGCGCCGCCCGAGGCGATGCTCGCGCCCGTCGCCAGGTTGAGCAGGAACGTGCTCCGCTGCACGTCGAGCGTGCGTCCCGTGAATGCGATCGCGGCGCCCTCGCCGATCGTGCTGTCCGGGTGCGTGCCGTTGCCGGTGAAGAGGCAATCGTCAACACGGGCCTCATCGCAGTCGTAGAACCACGCCCCGCCGCCGCCCGTCCCGGCCCCGTT
>DASRXL010000037.1:0-9980 GCA_035654175.1 Phycisphaerales bacterium | reverse complement strand
AAGGGCTCATCGACGAGTTCAACGCCCCGCTGGGCGCGCTGACCAGCTTCGTCCTCCCCGGCGGCTCCGAGCCCGCATCGTGCCTCCACGTCGCCCGGACGGTGGTCCGCCGCGCCGAGCGCGTCGTGGTCGCCCTGCGGGAGATGGAACCCGACGCAACGCCCCCGGAGGCCCTCAGGTACCTCAACCGGCTCAGCGACCTCCTTTTCGTGCTCGCCAGGGCCGCCAACGACCAGGGCAGATCCGACGTGCTCTGGGTGCCCGGGGCGAACCGCGCCAAGCCCTGAACCGATACGGGCTGGTAGACTGGCGGACGCAGCCGGTTTCCGGCCGAGAGCGAGGGGGGGCCAGCGTGGCCAAGGAAGCGCGGACAACCGCGGCGTACACGACGGAATTCCACCATGAGTTCCGCGTAGAGACGGGGCGCCTGCTCCGCCGGCGGTTCCTCTGGTTCAGCGGCCTGCTCGGGGGGCTGTCGGTTGTCTCGCTCCTGCTCGGGCTCGTCGGGACCGTGCTGATCCTCCGCTCGAGCACCGACCCCGCGGGGAGCGACCAGGCGATCTACCACTGGGAGTGGTGGGCGCTCGCCGTGCTCTGGACCGGCATGTACCTGGCCTCCTTCGGCTACGCGCTCCAGCGCCGCCCGACCGACCGCGCGCTGCTCCGCCTCTCCCTGTGGGTCGTCACCATCGACGGCCTGATCAACCTCACGATGCGGGCGATGGGCCTGCCGGGCGCTCTCGACATGAGCGCTTTCACCGTCACGCACATCATCGCGTGCCTCTTCCTGCCGTGGACGGCGTTCCAGGCGCTGCAGCCCATGGCGATCGTCCTCTCACTTAACGCCGCGTGGGTGTTTCTGATGCGCCACCCCCAATGGCAGGAGAAGCCCGACTGGGAACCGGTCCTCTGGCTGCTCCCGACACCGCTCCTGGCCGTGCCCGGCACCGCCCTGTGCTGGTTCCGGCACTCGCGCCGCACGCAGCTGTTCAAGATCCGCTTCATGACCTCGCGCTACTCCGAGATGCGCCGCGAGCTCGTGGATGCCCGGCGCATCCATGAGTCGCTGTTCCCCAAGCCCTTCGACACCGGCGGCGTGCGGCTCGTTTTCGAGTACGAGCCCATGCGCCAGATCGGTGGGGATTTCCTCTACGCGAACCGCCAGACCGCCGCGGGCGCGTTCAGCCCCGTCAGCATCGTGCTGCTCGACGTGACCGGCCACGGCATCCCCGCGGCGCTCACCGTCAACCGCCTCCACGGCGAGATGGAGCGGGTCTTCGCGGAGAACCCGGACGTCGGCCCCGGCGAGGTCCTCAGCCTGCTCAACCGCTACGTGCACCTCACCCTCGCGACGCATTCGATCTACGTCACCGCGTTCTGCGTGCGCGTGGACCCCGCCCGGTCGGCGCTCGAGTACGCCTCCGGGGGCCACCCGCCCGCCTTCGTCCGCGCCGTGGACGGCACGATCGAGGAGCTCACCAGCACCGCCTTCGTGCTCGGCGCATGCCCGGACGAGGCGTTCGATCCCGGCCTGCGCGAGCTGCGATTCGGCCCCGGGGACACCCTCATCGCTTACACCGACGGCGCCATCGAGGCCAAGGGCGAGGACGGGCGAATGCTCCGCATCGACGGCCTCCGCCACCTCATCACCGCCATCGACGGCCACCCGCCCGAGCGTTGGGCCGGGGCCCTGTGTCAGCAGATCGCCGCGTTCCGCGGCGGCCCTCCGGCCGACGACACGCTCTTCTTCACGCTCCACCGGCCTGTCACGGTGACCCCGGTCCCCGCGGGAGAGGATCGCACGGCAGCGCGCCCCGCCGGGGTCGGCGCCGAGATCAGTGCTTGACCCCCTCCACGCGCCCTTCCTGCGTGTACTTGGTCAGGGCCTGCTCCAGATCCACGCCGGCGATGTTCGCCAGCGTCGCGAGCCAGGCCAGCACGTCGGCGAACTCCTCGGAAAGATTCGACCGCTGGTCGGCCGTCGGGGTCTGTCCGGGTGCGTTCTCCTGCAGGGCCGTCGCCAGCTCCCCGACCTCTTCGACGAACCACATGAACGTCCCCGGCACTCCCCGTGCGGCGTCGGTGGGGAGATAGCGCTCGCGGATGAGCTGCTGGAACGAGGCGACGGTGAGGCGTTCAGGCATGGAAGAGCCTAGGGCCGGCTGGGCGACGAGGCGGACAGGGGCTTGCCGGGGCCGGCAGGCGGCCTAGACTATCCGCCCCAAAGACAGACAAAGGGAAACGTCAGGCATGCCCACGATCAACCAGCTCGTCCGGAAGCCCCGCCGCTCGCCCAAGGCCAAGTCCAAGGTCCGCGACCTTGAGGCGTGCCCGCAGCGGCGCGGCGTATGCCTGCTCGTCAAGACGCAGACGCCCAAGAAGCCCAACTCCGCCTTGCGCAAGGTGGCCCGCGTGCGCCTGAGCAACGGCAAGGAAGTGTCCGCCTACATCGGCGGCGAGGGGCACAACCTCCAGGAGCACTCGATCGTGCTCGTGCGCGGCGGGCGCGTGCGCGACCTGCCCGGTGTGCGCTACCACATCGTCCGCGGCTCGCTCGACTCCCTCGGCGTCGAAGGCCGCAAGCAGGGCCGCTCGAAGTATGGCGCCAAGCGGGCCAAGGGCGGCAAGAAGTAATCACACGGCGTCCAAGCCGTTTGCAAATCCGTCGCCGGGCGCGTGCCCGGCGGCTTCGTCTGGGCAAGTAATCGCCCGCGCGACCCGCGGAGCGGTGAACAGGGCTGCGTCGCAGAACGCAGCGGATGAGCCAGGGAGGTCAAGATGTCCGGCCGTATCACCAAGGCAGAAGCGCAGCTCCGTCCCGACCCCCGTTTCGGCGACAAGGTGCTCTCGCGCTTCATCAACAGCATCATGCGCGAGGGCAAGAAGTCGGTCGCCCAGCGCGTCGTCTACGACGCGATGGAGATCATCCAGGGCCGCCTCGACAAGATCGACGTGCCCGAGGCCCCCAAGACCGCGCTCGACTGCTTCCACCGCGCCATCGAGAACGTCAAGCCCCACGTGGAGGTGCGCTCCAAGCGCATCGGCGGCGCCAACTACCAGGTCCCGATGCAGGTCAACCGGCGCCGCCAGCAGTCGCTGGCGTTCCGGTGGATCATCGTCGAGGCGCGCAAGGAGCGCGGCCGGCCGATGAGCGCCCGCCTGGCCGACGAGCTCCTCGCCGCCGCCAAGGGCGAGGGCAAGGCGATGGCCACCCGCGAGCAGGTCCACCGCATGGCCGAGGCGAACCGGGCCTTCGCCCACTTCGCCTGATCCGATCTCTCTGCGGGCGCCACCGGTCAGCCTCGGCTCTGCACGGCTGACCTCTGCGAACCACCGCCCGCCGACAGCATGCATGCCTCTACGAACCCCGGGCGCAGGCTCGGGGTTTTTCCTTTCCGGGTCCCTCCCCGTATCCCGACACCGAGGCCCCGAACGGCGCCAGCAGCATCCCCGTGACCTCGCGGATCTCGCGCTCCTCGTAGCCATCCAGACCCACGCTGATCGCCTCCGCGTTCGCGCGCGTGCGATACGTCCCGAACAGCCGGTCCCATACCGGCAGCACCGCCCCGTAGTTGCTGTTGGTCTCCGGCGTCCAGCGGGAGTGGTGGACCCGGTGTATCCGCGGCGTGACGACCACCGCCCCGATCAGCCGCTCCAGGCCCGCGGGCAGCGAGATGTTCGCGTGGTGGAACATCGACGCCGGCACGAGCACGAGGTTGTACGCCGCGACCTGCTCGATGCCGATCCCCATCACGAGCGCGAAGGGGACGGTGGTGAGCCCCATCCACGCGATCTCGAGCGTGTGGAATCGCATCGCCACCGTCGCCTCGAGCCGGTCGGCGTTGTGGTGCACCGCGTGGAAGCGCCACAGCCCGGGCACGTGGTGCGCCACTACGTGGGAGCCGTAATGCCAGAGGTCGAGCAGGAGGAGCGCCGCGACGAATTCCGCCCACACCGGCCCCTCGAGCCAGCGGAGGACTCCGGATCCGATCGCCGCCGACGCCGCATCTCCGACGACGAGCGGCGCCACCACCGCGGCGCTGACGAGCACGTTCAGCCCGCCCAGCACCAGGTGCCGCCAGCGCTGCCCGATCCACGGGCGCGGCGGCGAGATGAGCGGCGCCGACGCTTCGAGCGCCCACAGCGCCACCAGCACCGCCCCGGCGACCACCCCGCTCCAGATATCGACGTGCGGATCCACCAGTCGTGACACCGCCTCCGCAACGCGGTCCGGCCGGGTGCGCACAGGCAACTCGGCAGCGCCAGACAAACAGGCGCCCCGAGCCTGACGCCGGGATGATCGCCTGATGAAATCTTCCTCCTGTGCCCGCATTCCACGCGCCGCGGCCGCACGCTCGGCGCTGGGCCAGCAGCCTCCGTAGGGGCGAGTCCGCGGGCGCGTCGCGCACCCACGAGAGCGCTGGTCCGAGCGCCGCCGATCCCGTCCGACGCGCTTCAGAGGTCCTTCAGCCTGTGCCGATCGCAATCCCACTCCCGCGCGAGCACGCCCCATCCGAGCCGCGCGGTCACCCCGGCGCCGAGCACGAAGAAGTCCTCGCGCTGCTGAACCTCCAGGCGGAGGCCGAGCTTCTCGGGGATGCGGCGCGACTTGACGTTCTCGCCCGAGCAGTAGATCACGATCCGCCGCAGGCCCATGCCCCCGTCGGCCTGCCCCCGGAACGCCCAGCTGAGCAGGTGTGCGGTGGCTTCGGGCGCGAAGCCCTTGCCCGCGGCGTCTGCGCGGATCCAGTATCCGGTCTCCGCGCCGGCGGTGTCGCGGTGCACGCCGTGGATGCCGGTGGCGCCCAGGAGGCGGCCGCTCTGGCGGTCGAAGATGCCGAGGGAGACGCAGGTGAACGTCTTGGGGTCGCGGACGTTCATGATCTGCGTGGTCAGATAGTGCGCCGTCGCCGCGAGATCGGTGTGGCCGTCGCGGGCCCAGGGCATCCACGGCAGCAGGTGCTCGCGGCTGGCGTTGACCGCCTCGAAGAGGGCGGGGGCGTCGGTCAGCTCGTACCCCCGGATGATCAATCGGGGGGTCTCGATCCGCAAGGGCATCGGGCTCGGCGGTGACCACCCGAGCCCGTGGCCGGTATCGCGTTCGCTGGCGCAGCGTGTCATGGCGGGGAGTGTATCCGTGCGCCGATATCATCCGTTCGTGCAACCGAGCCGCTACCACAGGCAGGAGATGCTCCCCGGCGTGGGGCCCGAGGGCCAGGCGGCCCTGCGCGCGGCCCACGCGGCGATCGTCGGCATCGGGGCCCTCGGCTGCGCGGTCGCGGACCACCTCGCCCGCGCCGGCGTCGGTCGTCTCACGCTCATCGACCGGGACCTCGTCGAGCGCACGAACCTCCAGCGCCAGATGCTTTTCGACGAGCGCGATGCGGCGGAAGCCGCGCCCAAGGCCGAAGCGGCGCGCCGCCGCCTGTCCGCGATCAACAGCTCCGTCGAGGTCGTCGCGCAAATCGCGGACCTCACCAGCCGGAACGCGGAGAGGCTGATCCTCAGCGATGGCCCGCCCGGCGTGATCATCGACGGCACGGACAATTTCGAGACTCGCTACCTGCTCAACGACTTCTCGGTGAAGCACGGCATCCCGTACGTGTACGGCGGCGTCGTCGCGACGCGCGGCATGCAGATGACCATCCGCCCCGGCGCGACCGCTTGCCTCCGCTGCGTGTTCGAGCAGCCCCCGCCCCCAGGCTCCCAGCCCACCTGCGACACCGCCGGAGTGCTCGGCCCGGCCGTCGCGATCGTCGGCGCGTGCGAAGCCTCCGACGCGCTCCGGATCCTGCTCGGACACGGCCACGCGATCCCCCCGACGCTGCTCGAGTTCGACCTGTGGAGCGGCCGGCGCCGGCGCATCGACCTCTCCCGCGCGCGCCGGGACGACTGCCCGTGCTGCGGCAAGCGCGATTTCGAGTTTCTCGCCCGCGGCTCGGGCTCCGCCGGCGCGGCGCTCTGCGGCCAGCGGGCGGTGCAGGTCCAGCCCCCGGAACCGGCAGGCCGGCTTGATCTCGACGCCGTCGCCCGCCGCCTGGAGCCCCACGGCCCGGTGCGCTCCCACCCGCATATGCTGCGCTGCTCGCTCACCTCGGAGGAGGCCGAGGGCGGCGGGCAGCTGGAGCTGACGATCTTCCGCGACGGTCGTGCGATCGTCCGCGGCACCACGCTCCCGGACCGAGCGCGATCGGTGTACGCGAAATACATCGGGGTTTGACGGCGCACCGCCCCACCACGAAGGAGACGACCATGGGCAACCTCGCCACCACACTCACCGCTTCCCAGGACCTGCTCTTCCGCTATGCCGAGGCCCTCCTGAAGGATGTTCCCGCCGACAAGTTCGCCCGGTTCCCCGAGGGCAAGCACGGGCCGATCAACACCAACCACCCCGCGTTCCTGTACGGCCACATGTCGCTCTACCCGGCCAAGACGCTCGCGGCGGTCGGCGTCACCGACGGGGGCGTTCCCGATCCGGCCGGATTCGCCGACCTCTTCGCCGCCGGCAAGGAGTGCCGCGACGATCCGGACGGCACGATCTACCCCGCCATGGAGGTGATCACCGCCCACTTCTTCGGCGCGCACCGCGCGATGTTCGCCAAGCTGGCCGAGCTCACCGACGAGCACCTCTCCAAGCCCCACGGCCTTGAGAGCGATTTCGCGAAGCGGTTCCCCACGCGCGCCGCGTTCGCCGCGTTCCTCGTCGGCCCACACCCGTTCACGCACATCGGCCAGATGAGCGTCTGGCGGCGGTGCATGGGGCTGCCGGGCGCCTTCTGACACGCCCTTTTCCTTCCGCGGTTATCCCTTCACGAACGGGTTCGCGCGCTTCTCACGCCCGATGGTTGTGGGCGGACCGTGCCCGGGGAGCACGCGCGTCTCGTCCGGCAGCGTGTACAGACGCGTGCGGATCGAAGCCGCGAGCGTCTCGAAATCGCCGCCGGGCAGGTCCGTCCGTCCGACCGAGCCGGCGAAGAGCGCATCGCCGCCGAGCAGGAGCGCGCCGCCCTCGCAGTAGAGCGCGACGCCGCCTGGCGAGTGGCCGGGCGTGTGCAGCACCCGCCACCGCGAGCCGGCGAGGTCCAGCTCCTGTCCGTGCTCGAGCGTCGCATCCGGCCCGGGCGCGGTGAGCGGGACCCCCGCAGCCTCGCTCAGGTTGAGCATCGGGCTGGCGAGCCACGCCGCCTCCGCGCCGTGGATCCACACCGGCAGCCCCGGAAACGCCGCTCGCACCGCCGACACCCCCGCGATGTGGTCTACGTGCGCGTGGGTGAGCACCAGGGCCTCCGGGCTCAGGCCCTCCCTTCGCGCGAACTCGACGAGCGGGTCCGGTTCGAATCCCGCGTCGACGATCCAGCACGCCGGCGAGCCCTCGACCCAGAGGACGAAGCAGTTGGTCTCCCACATCCCGAGGGCGAAGCCCCGGCACCGCACGGGGCGCGTTGGAGAGGTGTTCGTACTCATCGGAGCCGGTTTCCTCCTACAATGGATGGAGGAGGTTAGCATGCCGCTGATCCGCAACATCGACCGGACTCCCATGTCGCCGGTGCAGATGCCCGGCGCGGAGGGGGCGTCCATGGCGATCATGGTCGGGCGCGAGGACGGCGCCCCGAACTTCGCGCTCCGGCAGTTCAAGGTCGCCTCCGGCGGCTGTACGCCCCGCCACGCGCACGACTACGAGCACGAGGTCATCGTGCTCGCCGGGGGAGGGACCGTGCTGCTGGAAGGGAGCGAGCGGCCGATCCGCGCCGGCGACGTGATCTACGTGCCCGCCGAGGAGGAGCACCAGTTCAAGGCCTCCGACGAGGGGCTGCGGTTTCTCTGCCTGGTTCCGGTCACGCGGAACTGCGGCGACGCGACGCCCGGGAGTTGACGTTCAGAGCTTCGGGTGGAAGGAGGACGCCGTGAGCGAGCAGGCAGCGCAGAGCCGGGAAGTGTCCGAGGGGAACGAGCAGCGCGAGCTCGTGCTGCGTCTGGCGCTGGCCTACGGGGCGGCGGCGGTCGCGGCGGTCGGGCTGCTGCTCTACGGGTACCTCAACCAGAATGTCGGCGTCATGGCCCTGGGCGGGCTGGCGATCGTGCTCGTGCTGGCCGTCGCGCCCGTCAGCTTCATGACGGCCTCGCGCGCCGGCGCGGCGGCGGGGCCGGGCGTGGACATGCTCATCGGCGAGATGCGCCAGCTGCGCCGGTCGGTCGAGCGGCTGAGCGAGTTTCAGGCGCTCTCCGACGACGCGCGCCGGGTGCTCAACCGCGCCCGCGAGCGAGAGCTGCTGATCCGCGCGATCGAGGAGGACATCGGCGCCGAGGATTGGGACGCCGCGGTCGTGCTCTGCGACGAGCTGGCCGACCGCTTCGGCTACCGCGAGGACGCCGAGCAGTTCCGCCAGCGCGTCGAGCAGGCGAGGTCCGCCACGCGCGACCGCAACGTCACCGGCGCGATCGCCGCGCTCGACGGGCTCATCGTGCAGCGCCGCTGGGACCACGCGATCAACCACGCGGCGAGCGTCCAGCGCCTGTACCCCGATTCGCCCCGGGTCAGCGGCCTGCGCCAGCGCGTGGAGAACGCCCGCGAGCGCTACAAGACCGACCTGGAGCGCCGGTTCCTGCACGCCGCGCAGAGCGAGAGCCCCGACGAGGCGATGGAGCTGCTCAAGGAGCTCGACTCCTACCTGACCGAGGCCGAGGGCGAGCCCTACCGCGAGCTCGCCCGCGGGATCATCGGCAAGGCGCGCGAGAACCTGGGCGCGAGCTTCAAGCTGGCCGTCCGGGACAAGCGCTGGCGAGACGCCGCACACCTGGGCGAACGGATCATCTCCGAGTTCCCGAACACGCGCATGGCGGAGGAGGTCCGGTCGATGATCGACGGCGTGCGCCAGCGGGCCTCAGGCCTCGCCGGCTGAGCGGTCGGGCCCCGGGCGCGCCGGCGCATCGGCCGAGGGGCCGGGCGCGTGGGTCGCGCCGGTTGCGGGGCCCCCGGCGCGCGGCGCCGGCTGGCGCCACATCGCGAGCATCAGGCCCGCCACGCCGAGGATCAGGAACAGGTCCGCGACGTTGGACACCCACGGCCAGACCTCGCCGGAAGGGTCGTTCGGCCAGTGCCACCCGAACGGCAGCGCCACGCCGGGCAGCGGGTGAATGAAATCGCGCACGCACGCGAAGACGAGGCGGTCGTACACGTTGCCCAGGCCGCCGGCGAGCACGAGCCCGATTGACGCGTGGCTCAGCCGGTCTCTCGTGTCGGTCCAGCGGCCGAAGGCCCAGAGCCCGAGGCAGATCGCGGCGCCGGTGAAGAGCACGAACACCCATCGCTGCCCGGCGCCGAGGCCGAACACCGCGCCCTTGTTGAGCACGAGCTGGAACTCGAGCACGTGCGGGACCACGACCATCGGATCGTGGAACGGCAGCAGGGGCGCGAGGCCGTGCCGCTGCGCGGTCAGCGCGATCACGTCGGCGCGGTCGATCCGCACCGGCTGGTCGGCGACGTGCCGGAACGCGAGCGACTTGCTGCCGAGGTCCGCGAGCAGGCCGAGCAGGGTGAGGGCCCCGAGGAACGCCCACGCGCGCGGCGATCTCCACGCCGGGCGGATCGTCGCGCCCGTGGATGCCGGCCCGCTGGCGTTCACGTCGTCCGCCGCTCCATCTCGCGCGCGGCCTCGATCGAGTAGCGCGCCCACGGCAGCTCCGCGAGGCGCTCCTTGCTGATCGGCTTCCCGGTGTGCTCGCAGAGCCCGTAGGTCCGGTCCTCGATGCGCTGCAGGGCCGCGTCGATCTCACGCAGCAGCACGCGGTCCGCGGCGGCGAGGTCGAGCGAGAGCGACTGCTCGTACGTCTCGGAGCCCTGCTCGGCCATGTGCTGGGGCAGGTGGGAGAGCGAGCCGCTCTGGCTCTTGAGCGCCTCCTTCTCCATCGAGTTGATGTCGCCGAGCAGCTCGCGGCGCTTGGCGATCAAGATGTCGCGGTACTTGTCGAGCTGCTTCTTG
>DASRXL010000036.1:0-4680 GCA_035654175.1 Phycisphaerales bacterium | reverse complement strand
CGTCGGCGAACTTCTCGTTGGGCTTCTCCGGCGGCGCATCGGCGGTTCCGACCGGGCCGAGGATCTTCTGGTCAAGGCCGTTGAAGACGACCACCGTCTCGCCGGGCCCGAGCGAGAAGGCGGGGAACCGGAACAGGAACTGGCCGGAGTCGGGCGGGTTGCGGTCGGTGATCGTCCAGCCGGCCAGCGGGATGGGCCGGTCGGTCGGGTTGAAGAGCTCGACGAACTCGTCCCCCGTCGCGTGGCGCGCCCCGTCGCGCGAGGCGTCGCCCTCGTCGCCCTTCGGCACCGCGTACAGGACCTCGGTGATGAGAGGGACCGCATCGGCGCCCTGCTCCGGCTGCTTGGACTGGGCGATCCCCGCGAGGATGGACGCGGCGAGAGCTGTGCGGCAGGCGGTCCCCATAGAGGGGCGAGTGTAATGGCTCTCCCGAGCGGTGCAAGTTCCCGCGCCCGTGGCAAGATAGAGAACCCTGCCCCGGCGCTCCCCTGCCGGCGGGATCGCTGATACGCTCGGAGGGTTCATCAGTCGCAGGAACGAGGAGCATGGAACGCGGACGATCGGAGGTCCAGCGGTGCGCGGCCGAAGCCGCGGGGCTCGAGAGCGCCGCGCGCGGGACGTACCTGCGCAGCCTGTGGGCGCGGGACCCGGTGCTCGCGTCGGACGTCGAGCGGGCGCTCGCCGGGGATGAGGGCGAGACGCTCGCGCCCGCCGCGCGCCCGGCCCTCGATCGCGACGGCGCCGGGCGGCTCACCAAGGGCGCCCGCATCGGGGCCTACGCCCTCATCGAGGTGCTCGGCGAGGGCGGCTTCGGGGTCGTCTGGCGCGCCGAGCAGCGCGAGCCGGTCCGCCGCGAGGTGGCGCTCAAGGTCGTCAAGCCCGGGATGGATTCCGCGGCGGTCCTCTCGCGCTTCGAGAGCGAGCGGCAGACGCTCGCGGTGATGGACCACCCCTACGTGGCGAAAGTCTTCGACGCGGGCGTCACGGGCCCGGAGAGCGGGCACGCGGGCCTCCCCTACTTCGTCATGGAGCTCGTCCGCGGCGAGCCGATCACCGACTACTGCGAGCGGGCACGGCTCGCGGTCGGGGAGCGGCTGGAGCTCTTCATGAAGGTGTGCGAGGCCGTGCAGCACGCGCACACCAAGGCCGTCATCCACCGCGACCTCAAGCCCAGCAACGTGCTCGTCTCGCTCCACGGCAACGAGGCCTCGCCGAAGGTGATCGACTTCGGTGTCGCCAAGGCGCTCTCGTCGATCGGCGCCCACACGCTCGTCACCGAGGCCGGCGCGCTCATCGGCACGCCCGAATACATGAGCCCCGAGCAGGCAGGCGGGTCGTTCGACATCGACACCCGCAGCGACATCTACTCCCTCGGCGTGATCCTCTACGAGCTGCTCACCGGCGGCAGGCCGTTCGACCTTCGCACCGCCACCCTGATGGAGATCCAGCGGGTGATCCTGGAGGACGACCCGCCGCGCCCGAGCACCCGGCTGATCTCGCGGGCGCGCGGCGCCGCGAGGTCCGGCGACGAGCCGGGCGCGGACGCGCCGGGCTCCAAGGAGTTCGCCGCGCACATGCGCACCGACTCGCGCTCGCTCCTGCGGGTGCTCAGGACCGACCTCGACTGGATCGTGATGAAGTGCCTCGAGAAGGACCGGGCCCGCCGGTACGAATCGGCCAGCTCGCTGGCCGAGGACCTGCGCCGTTACATGCAGGGCAGGCCGGTCGCCGCGGGGCCGCCCACCGCCGCGTACAGGGCCAGGAAGTTCGTGCGCCGCCACCGCGCGGGCGTCGCCGCGGCGGCCGTGGTGGCGCTCACGCTCCTGGGAGCCATGGCGGCGGTGAGCGCGGGGCTCGTGCGGGAGGCGACGCTGCGGAAGCGGGCGGAGACCGAGCGGGACACCTCGGAGGCGATCGCGGGCTTCCTGCGCGACACGCTCGCGGGCGTGCGCCCGTCGGAGGCCCGCGGGCGCGAGGTGACCGTGCGCGAGATGCTCGACCGCGCCCGCCAGACGATCGACCGCTCCTTCGGCGAGCGCCCCGCCGTCGCCGGGCGAGTGAGGAACACGATGGGCGAGAGCTACCTGGCCCTCGCCGAGTTCGAGGAGGCCGAGCGGCAGTTCCGCGCGGCCTACCAGTCGCTGCGCGACGCCGAGGGCGAACGCGACCCCGAGACGCTCAACGCCATGAACAACCTGGGCGTCGCGCTGCACGACCTGGGACGGCTCGAAGACGCCGAGACGCTGCAGCGGGAGAGCGTGGCGCTGCACCGGGAGACGCTCGGCCTCGGGCACGAGATGACCCTCAGCGCCGAGGTGAACCTCGCGTCGGTGCTCCAGGACCGCGGCGAGGCCGACGGCGCGGCGGACATGTACCAGGCCGTCCTCGACCGCCTTCCGGACCGAGCCTCCCCGACCGCGTGGAACGCGCTCACGGGGCTCGCGATCGCCGCCAAGGATGCGGGCGACCTCGGGCGCGCGCTCCCGCTCTACCAGGAGGTCTACGAGGGCGCGGCCGCGGCCCTGGGCGAGGACCACCCGGACACCATCATCTTCCGCGGCAACTACTCCAACGCGCTGGTGGCCGCCGACCGGTGGGACGAGGCGCTCGCGCTCATGCGCGGCGCCGTCGAGCGCGCCGAGCGCGTCTTCGAGCCCGGCCACGCCAACCGCCTCATCGCCTACAACAACCTCGCCATGCTGCTCCAGGACTTCGGCCGCCTCGACGAGGCCCGGGGCTATTACGAGAAGGTGCTCGCCGACGCGCCCCGCACGTTCGAGCGATCGAACCCCATGCCGGCCCGGGCGATGGTGAACGCGGCCGTGCTGAGCTATCGCACCGGAGACTTCCCCCGCGCCGAGACGCTCCTGCGCGAGGCCGTCGGCTGGTTCGACGCCGCGGTCGGATCAGACGACCCCGAGGCCATGGACGCGCGCACGAGCCTCGCCGTCATCCTGGACGAGCTGGGTCGCGCCGAAGAGGCCGCCCGCCTGCACCGCGAGGTGTACGAGGCGACCCGCGCGCGATTCGGCGCGGACTCGCCCCGCACGCTCGCGGCCCAGAGCGAGCTCGCGGCGTACCTGCGCGATTCGGGGGAGTACGGGGAGGCCGACGAGCTCTTCACCTCCGCGCTGGAAGGGCAGCATCGGGTGCTGGGCGAAACGCACGACCAGACGCTCCTGAGCACGTATCAGTACATCGGGCTGCTCACCCGCATGGAGCGGTGGGAGGACGCGCTCCGCCGGAGCGAGTGGCTGGTCGCCCGGATCGACGGCTCGCTGCCGCCCTCCCACCCCGTCGCCATGCTCGCGCACTTCCGGCTCGGCGCGTCGCTCACGGGCCTCGGCAGGCACGAAGAGGCCGAGCGCGCGCTTCTCGAATCCTGGCGCCGCCTCGACGCCGTCGAGGGCATCTCGCCGAGCTGGAAGGCCTATGTCGCCGAGGCCTTGCTCACGCTCTACGAGAAGTGGGCGCGCGAGCCCGACGCTCGGCAGTGGCGCGACCGGCTCACCGAGCTCCAGGCGACGAACGCCGGCGGCTGATTCCCTCGCTCCGCGCCCGCACGCTACGCACAGCCCGCCCACGAATTCAGGAACGCGAGCACGTCCAGCGTCGTGACCTCGCCGTCGGCGTTGAAGTCGGCGCCCGGGTCGCCCGCGGCGTACGCGTTCAGGAAGGACAGCACGTCCCGCGTGTCGGCGTCCCCGTCGCGATTGAAGTCGCCCGGGCAAGAGCCCGCGGGCTCCAGGTGCGCGGTGAGCGGGAAACGGTCGAACGACGTCTGCACACCCGAGGCCCACAGCTCGCAATCCGCGACCGCGTCGAGGCCGCCGATGTGCGGATAGAGAGCGTCCCGGAACTCCTCGACCCGCTTCCAGGCCTCACCGTCCCACAGATAGATGCCCCCGCTGCCCGCGTAGATCTTGTCCGGCGCGAAGGCGTGCATGTCGAAGAAGATGTCGGGAGCCTCGACCTGCGTCCACTCGGAGCCGTTCCAGTGGATGACGAAGGGGAAGATGCCGTAGACGTCCCAGTACTCGCCCGCCGCCCAGACGTCGTCGCTCGCCACCGCCTCGACGCAGAAGAGCTCGTTGTAGTACCCCGGCGTCGGGCCGGGGACGTGCGTCCACTCGGACCCGTCCCAGTGGTGGATCTGCGAGAGGTCCTCCGCGCCGGCTGCGTTCACGTTCGTGCCGCCGACGATCCAGATGTCGTCCGGCGCGATCGCGGAGATGCCGTTGATCGGGTTCCCGCCGCGACGGCCGTCGTCGAAGTTCACGATCGGCACCGGGATCCGCTGGAAGCCCGAGCCGTTCCAGAGAAGCGTGAGGGCGGGGTGCGGCTCGGGCGCCGGCTGGGGCTGGTCTCCGCCGACAAACCAGATCTCGTCGGGCCCGATCACCTCGATGTCGGCGAGCGAGTCGCCCGACCCGCCGCCGAGGTCGGGCACGTCCACCAGCCGCCATTCCGAGCCGTCCCAGTGCTGCACCATGATGTGGGTGCCCAGGGCGAGGTGGCCGTTGCGAAGGCGCGCGTTGCCCGCTGCCCAGATGTCGTCGGGCGCGACGACGCCGATCGCGATCAGGCTCGTGTGCGTGCACTCCTGGCAATCGGTGGGCGAGGGCGTCGGCACCCGGTCCCACCCGGAGCCGTCCCAGTGGAGGGCGAGTGTCTCGGTG
>DASRXL010000035.1:0-3358 GCA_035654175.1 Phycisphaerales bacterium | reverse complement strand
CCGCGCACGCCCGCTACCGCTCGAACGGCCGGCTCGTCGACGCGGAGTTCCGCGAGCTGCCCGGGGGCGCGCCGGGCCCTTCGGGGCGCGCCGGGCGCATGCTCGTGCGTTTCGTCGAGCCGCAGCCTTCCGTCGCGCCCGGCCAGGCTCTCGTGCTCTACGACGACTCGGGCCGGGTGATCGGCGGCGGCTGGGTCTCGTCGGTGAACCGCGCCGCCGCAACCGACGAGTGACGCCCTACCGGCCTCCGCGTGCCTCCCGCGTGGTGGCCCCGCGTCCTTCCGCCCCGCCGCGTTCTCTGCCCGGCGTTCTCCGCGTCCCCTCTGCGACGTCCGGGCCTCTCTTGCCCGGCTTCTGCATGATGAACAAGTAGTTGAACCCGCGCAGGAAGAAGTTCTCTGCCGCCGCGGCCTCGTGCCACTTGCCCTTCCTGAGCTTGGCGTTCTGCCGGACCACCGCGACGATATCCACCGGCTCGAAGCGTTCGCGCATGATCGAGAAGAGCTCGAAGCCGATCGGCATGAACTCCCCGCCGGCCGGCCCGATCCGCCGCGCGTCCGGCTGCGCCTCCCCGCGCCCGCCCCTCCGTGGCTCGCTCCCCTTCCTCCAGGAATCGCTCACGTAGAGAGCCATGCACCGCCCCGGGCGCAGCACGCGCCGGATCTCGCCGATGACCTGGCGCATGGCCGCGTAGTACGCCTCTCCGCGCCCGGGCCCGCCGGCATCGAGCCTCCCGATGCACGCCGGATCGTCGGAGTACTCGATGTGGGTGGAATAGGGCGGATCGATGAACACAAAGTCGCACGAATCGTCCGGGAGCGGCAGCCGGCGGGCGTCGGCGCGCTCGATCTCGGGCTGGGCGGGGGCGATGTCGAACCCGCGTCCGGCGCGCCCGAGATCGGCGCAGACGTCCAGGGTCGTGCCGCTGCCGCACATGGGGTCGAGGACGCGCTCGCCGGGCTTGGTGTAGCGCTGGAGCACCTGCCAGATCACCCAGCTCGGGGTCGCGCCCGCGTAGTTGGGGTCGCCCTGCACCCCGGGCCGTACGGCGGCGTCCGCGCCGTGAGCCCCCGTCATGTAGTGCTGGCTGGGGTACTCCCAGAGCGTCGTGGTAAAGAGTTCCAGCGGCGGCTTCTTGAAGGTGGTGCCCTTGGGCGTGCGCGGGCGGAACTTGGGCGCGTTGGCGGGACCGGTGCGGGCGGGCTCGCGCTCGCCGCCCCGCCCAGAGCTTTCCGGTCGGCGGGCCATGGGTTCACCCTCCGGACGCGGCGCCGAGGGCGCGGAGCACCGCGTCGCGCGCCTCGTCGAGCGTGCCGTGAATGCGGGCGCCGGAGGCGCGGGCGTGCCCGCCTCCGCCCAGCCGCGTCGTGACTTCGTTGACGTCCACCGCTCCGGGGCCGTCCTTGCTCCGCATGCTGACCTTGGCGATCCGCTCGGCGTTGTGATCGCGGGCCTCGCTGAGGACGACGGCGACGAGCACGGTTTCGATCGTGAGCAGCCGGTCGGCGAAGCCGCCGGTGTCGCCCGGCGCGGCGTCCGACTCGATGAAGTCGCGCTCGGAGAGACGCATGAGCGCGACGCGCCCATGGTCGGCGAACTCCAGCGACGCGAGCGCGCGCCCGAAGAGGCGGAGGCGGCCCGGCCGGTCGCGCTGCTCGACGATCCGGAACAGCTCCGTGTGCGCGACGCCCGCCTCGATGAAGTCCGCCGCCAGGCGCATGACCGATGGTGTCACGTTCGAGTACCGGTACCAGCCGGTGTCGGTCGCGAGGCCGAGGTAGAGCGGGGCGGCGATGTCGGCCGGGAAGCGCGCCGGGGGAAGGCGGAGCAGCTCGGCGCAAAGCCCGGCGATCAGCTGCGCGGCGGCGGCCGCCTTGGCATCGATCATGCGCCGATCCGCCATCCCCGCGTCGCCGTTGAGATGATGATCGACAATGAGCGCGCGATCGGCCCGCGCCCGGAGCCACTCCCGGACGGCCTCGACCTGCGACCACGCGCCGGTGTCCACGACAACCACCGCGTCCGGGTTGTCGTCGCCGGACGCGGGCTGCTTGTCGAGATGGCGATACGGGGTGTCGCCCGCGATCTCGGGCAAGAAGTCGGGGAGCTGGCCCGAATACCAGAGCTCGACCCGCGAGCCCCATGCCCGCCGCTCCAAGGCCCGCGCGAGGGCGAGGCTCGACCCCACCGCATCACCGTCCGGCTTGAAGTGGGTCGTGATCACGACGTGCCGCTTGCCCGCGAGCCAAGCCGCGGCGTCGGCCATCGTCGTGTTGCCGGAGTACGCGTCTTCCGTCGTCTGGCTCATTGTGTCACCGCGTGCGCCTGGAGCGTTGCCTGCGTGAGTGATTCCACCATCTCCCGGACGCGGTCGCAGTCGCGCCCGATCTGCTCGACCAGCCGCTCAACGCCGTCGAACCGCATCTGCTCGCGCACCCAGCCGACGAGCTCGAGCCTCAGCGGCCAGCCGTATTCGGGCAGGCCGGGCAGGTGCGGCAGCCCGGGGCCGGCGTCGAGGATGAATGCCTCCGCGGTGCGATCGACCCCGTTGAACTGGGGCTTGGCGCCGACGGACAAGGCCGCGGGACGGCCGGAGCCGTTGGGCAGCCGGGCGACCGCGGCGTAGACGCCGTCGGCGGGGAGCATGTTGGGCGTGTCCAGGTTGGCGGTGGGAAAGCCCAGCTCCCGCCCGCGCCGGTCCCCTCTGACGACCGTGCCCGCGAGCGCGTGGGGCCTGCCGAGCACGCTCCACGCGTCCCGGACGCGCCCGCGCCCGAGCAGCCAGCGGGTCATGGTGCTCGAGGCGGTGACCACGGTGTGGTCGGAGAGCGCCGCGGCGACGGGGCGGACGACGTCCACCCCGAAGCCCCTGGTGTCGCCGAGCCCGCGAAGGGTCTGGACGTCGCCGGCGCGCCCGCGCCCGAAGCGGAAGTCCGCGCCCTCGACGAAGGCTCGGGGGTTGTGCCGGGCTCCTACCCACTCGACGAACGCCTCGGGTGAGAGCCCGAGCAGCTCGTCGGTCGGCGCGAGGCGTTCGACGCGGTCGGCGCCGGCCCGGCGGAGCAGCTCGGCCCGCTCCTCGAACGTGGTCAGGCGCTCGGGGGCGCGCTCGGGGGCGAGCCGGGTCGCCGGGTGCGGATCGAAGGCCAGGGCGACGACGCCGCCGCCGGCGTTCCGCTCGGCCGCCAGCTCGCGCGCCCGGCGCAGGATCGCGGCGTGGCCCGCGTGCACGCCGTCGAAATTCCCCACCGTGACAATGGTCGGCGCCGGGCGCATAGGAGGAGAGGGTAGATCCTCCGCCGGCCCCGGTCCGCCCCGCTGTCTTCCTATAGTTCAGACCCGGCCCGGGCGCTGTCGC
>DASRXL010000034.1:0-2208 GCA_035654175.1 Phycisphaerales bacterium | reverse complement strand
TCGCTGCCTCGCTGCCTCGCTGCCTCGCTGCCTCGCTGCCTCGCTCCCCTATCATCCCCAATGCTCTCCCCCACATTCCTCCGCACCAAGTTCGAGGCCGCTCTGCGCTACGACGACTACGCCGCCACCGCCACTCCCCAGCAGCGCGACAACTGGCGCGCCGCCGAAGGGCGCATCGCGCTCACGCCCGCCCAGCGATCTCTCCTCGCCGGCTTCACCCGCCCCATGCCCGTCCTCGTCACCAGCGGCACCTGGTGCGGCGATTGCGTCGCCCAAGTCCCCATGCTCCGCGCCATCGAGCAGGCCAACCCCGGCGTCATCGCCCTCCGCATCCTCGACCGAGACGAGCACATCGACCTCTCCGAGCAAATCCAGATCTGCGGCGGCCTCCGCGTGCCCACCGTCATCTTCCTCAACGAGGCCTTCGACTTCGTCGGCCTCCTCGGTGACCGCACCCTCGCCCGCTACAGAGCCCTCGCCGCCAAGCAGCTCGGCGGCGCCTGCCCGCTCCCAGGTGCCCCCATCCCTGCCGACGAGATCGCCGCCACACTCCAAGACTGGATCGACGAGTTCGAGCGCGTCCAGCTCCTCCTCCGGCTCAGCCCCAAGCTCCGCCAACTTCACGGAGACTGATCCGTCGCCGCGCCGTGCTTATGCAGTTGAGCTTGCACGCACCCCACCGGGTGCCACTCAACGCCGTGAACTTCCCACGTTCCGAACGCCCCCGAAGGGGGCGCTGTCGCTAGCCCCGGGCGATCGGAGCCCGCGTCGAGCGGGCGGAGTGAGCCCGGGGTACGCGCCACCCCCGCCGCAGAGCCCCCGAACGGGGGCGAAGGTGCTCACCATCCCTCTGCCTCCAAGCACAAGTTCACGGCGTTGGGTGCCACTGGTCGGCGGAGGCTTTGGGCAGCCGCCCAGTGTGGAAGTCGTCCGCCCGTCCAGCGCTCCTTTCATCCCCCCTCACTCCGATAGCTTCACGGAGACTGATCCGTCATCGCGCCGTGCTTATGCTGTTGAGCTTGCACGCACCCCACCGGGTGCCACTGGTCGGCGGAGGCTTTGCGCAGCCGCCCAGTGCGGAAGTCGTCCGCCCGTCCAGGGCTCATTTCACCCCCCCTCACTCCGATGCCCATCGCACATCAAGAGAAAATGCGCCGTGTCCAATCCGCCCAGCGCCTCGAGGCCGCCGGCAACTTCCCCGGCGCAGCCCAGCTCTACCGCGACCTGATCCGCGAGGATCCGAAAGACGCGGGCCTGCACTACCTGCTCGGCTGCGCGCTGCTCTCCTCCATCGAGCCCGAGGCCGCGCTCCGCGCCCTGCGCGAGGCCATCCGTCTCAAGCCCACCGTCCCCGAGTTCTTTGCCATGCAGGCGATCGCCCTGCGGGCCTCGCACCGCCTCGACGACGCGATCATCGCCGCCGACAAGGCCCTCGGGCTCGACCCCGCTAACCTCGCCGCCCTCGAGGCCAAGGGCGACCTCCTCTACATCCGCGGCGAGCTCGACGCCGGCATCGGCCTCATGATGCCCGCCTACCGCTCCGGCTGCCGCAACCCGCAATACCTCGCCACCCTCGCGCGCCTGCTCCGCTCCGCCAAGCGCATCCCCGAGGCCCGCGAGGTGCTCGGGCGCGCCGTCGCCGCCCCGGACGCCGGCCAGCAGAGCGCCATGCCCCACATGCAGCTCGGCGAATTGCTCGAGAAGGAGGGCGATTATGACGGCGCGTGGCGGCACTACGCCAGGGCCAACGCCCTCCGCGCCACCGTGTTCAACCCCGACCTGCACGACGCCAGCGTCGCCGAGACCATCGCAATCTGGTCGCCCGAGCGCCTCGCCCGCCTGCCCCGCGCCAAGAACCGGCGCGCCGACCAGCTTGTGTTCATCGTCGGCATGCCCCGCTCCGGCACCTCGCTCGCCGAGCAGATCATCGCCTCGCATCCCGCGGCGTATGGGGGCGGCGAGCTGAACTTCGTCGCCGCCGCCGCGCGAGACCTCCTCCTGCCCACCATCGACCACCCCTCCGTCTCCGCCCGGCTCGATTCCCTGCGCCAGCCCGTCCTCGACCGCGAGTCGCAGAAGGTGCAGAAGCTCATGACCGAGCCCGCGCCCCGCGCCGAGCGCTTCACCGACAAGCTGCCGCAGAACTTCCTCTACCTCGGCCTCATCGAGCTGCTCTTCCCCCAGGCCCGAGTGGTCCACTGCCGGCGC
>DASRXL010000033.1:0-18917 GCA_035654175.1 Phycisphaerales bacterium | reverse complement strand
CCGCAGCACTCCTTCGAACATCCCTGCGTGATGCCTGGCCGCGTTGAACCCCCCACGGCCCCGTCCGTCTCCAGCATTCCGACGACGAACTGCCGAGCGCCTCCGTGCGTGCGGCTCTGGGTCGGCTAGCTTACCTAGAATCGGAGAAAACGCAAGTCAGGGGCCCGCTTTTCAAAGCTCGCCCGGTCTGTTCGGTGCATATTCGGTAAAACGAAGGAGGTCACCATGCCGTTGACTCTGCCACAGCTTTCCTATCCCTACAACGCCCTCGAGCCGCACATCGACGCGAAGACGATGGAGATCCACCACACCAAGCACCATCAAGCGTACATCAACAACGCCAATTCGGCCCTCGAAGGCACCCAGTGGGCCGGCAAATCCGTGGAAGACGTGCTCCGCGCCCTCGAGACTCTGCCCGAGAACATCCGCACGCCTGTGCGCAACAACGCCGGCGGCCACGCGAATCACTCCCTGTTCTGGCAGGTGCTGGCCCCCGCGGGCAAGGGTGGGGGCGGCAAGCCCGCAGGCAAATTGGCCCAGGCGATCGACCAGACGTTCGGCTCCTTCGACGCCTTCAAGGAGCAGTTCTCCAAGGCCGCGACCACGCGGTTCGGCTCGGGCTGGGCCTGGCTGAGCCTCGACGGGAGCGGCAAGCTCCTCGTCGAGAGCACCGCCAACCAGGACTCGCCCATCATGAGCGGGCGCACCCCCCTGCTGGGCCTCGACGTCTGGGAGCACGCGTACTACCTGCACTACCAGAATCGCCGGCCCGACTACATCGCGGCGTTCTGGAACGTGGTGAACTGGGGCAAGGTCGCCGAGCTCTACGAGGCGTGCAAGCGCTGAGCCCCGCGGGCGCGGAGCGATCATCGGGAAGGCGGCGGCCGTCCGTCGCCCACGCGTGGCGGGAGGAACGACCGAGAGCCCGCACCGGGCCGCGGCGTCCACGCCGCGGACGCACATGATCGGCCCTGTGGCGCAGCCGTCGCGGCGCGGGATCCGTGCGTCGAGCGGAGCAGGTCGGTGCGCCCGACGAGCGGGCGCCGGTGCGGGGCCCCCGGTATGGCTGCACACGGCGCACGAGCGGCTTTCGGGCCTCGCTCTGCGACACAGCGGTTCTGCGGGGCTCCGCGGCATGCTTGGGTATTTCGACACGTTTGACGCGCGTTCTGCGCGGCATGCGGGTGGACGGGGCCGCGCTGCCGGGGCACGGCGGCCGAGTTCCCGCTCCGGCGGCCTCGGCGAGGGATGCGGCGCGGGGGCAATTCCGCGGGAGCGTGCGTACAGTTGCGCCGCTATGAGCGAGCGGTTCACCAACCCGCCGATCAAGCGCCACCCGACGCTCCAGCCCCTCTCCAGAGAGCACTTCAACGGCCTGGTGCTCGTCCGCCGCCTGCGCGAGGCCGCGGAGGGCGACGAGGCGGCGCGCCGCGCGACGCGCGAGATGCTGGCCTCCGCCTGGCGAGACGAGCTGGCGGCGCATTTCGCGGACGAAGAGCGGCTCCTGGCGCCCTTTGTCTCCGACTGCGACCGGGCGCGACTGATCGAGGACCACCGCTCGCTGCAGCGCCACATCGAGATGGCCGCGACGTCGCGCCAGGCCCCCTCCGCGGCGTGGCTGCGTGACACGGCGGAGATGCTCGAGAAGCACATCCGGTGGGAAGAGCGTGAGCTTTTCCCGGCCGCGGAGAAGCACGGCGCCGCGGGGCTCGACGCGCTGGCGCCGGAGGCGGCGCGCATCGAGCAGGAGCGGCCCGGGGCGCGTCGGCGGCAGGACGAGCCGGGCCCGGGGCGCACCGAGGCCTGAGCCCGCGCCGGGGTCCGCCCCACCCACAGGTTCCGCACAGCTTCGCGCCGGGCGAGCCGCGTCCGCGTGGCGGGCTGGACACCCTGCCCCGGCCGGACCGATCCCGACGCGCATGGAGGCATTCCTCAGCGAATGGACCGAGCCGGACCGGCTCTTCCCGCTCTTCGGGGCGATCTTCTTCCTGGGCGGGCTCGGGATCTGCGCGTGGGGCCGGTGGATGGTGGCCCGGTCGCGGGCGTGGCTCTCGACCAGCGGCCACGTGGTCTCGGGCGCGGTCGAGAGCAGGCGCAACGGCGGGTGCGGGAGCGACGCGGCCGGGGCGAGGGTGTTCGTCGCCCGCATCGTCTACGCCTACCAGGTCGCCGGCCGGTGGCACCGGGCCAGCCGGATCGTGGTCGGCGGCGAGCTGAACACCTCCAGCCGGTCGCGCGCCGAGCGCCGGCTGGAGCTCTACGCCCCCGGGTCGGAGGTCGAGGTGTTCTATGACCCGCACAACCCGGCGAACGCGTGCCTCGAGCGGCGGACGGAGGTCACCGGCTTCGCGCTGCTCATCGCGGCGGTGGGGGCCGGGGTGGTGCTGTACCACCTGCTCTGACGGGCGAGCGCGCGGCTCCTCCGGTCGCCGGCGGCGGGCGGGCCGGCGGAGGGCACCCCGGCCCGGTGCGGACAACCGGCGGACTGCGGCACTGGGCAGGCCCTCAGAGCAGGGCCTGACCAGTGGCACCCGCTGACCAGTGGCACCCGGTGACCAGTGGCGCCCGGGGAGGGTGCGGACCCGTGGCGTCCCGCACCAGTCGGGGGGGGCGAACGAATGAACTCCTCGGGGGCTTTGATTCGTTTCCCCACGAGACCTGATTCGTCCGTCAAAAACACAGCCACGGGCGGCGGGGCCGCCCGTGGCGATGGGTCTGCTCGATGGCGAACGAATCAATCCGCTGTGCGCGTTGATTCGTTCGGGTCAGTTCGACTCCGGCTCCGCCGGCTCCTCCTCCTTCACCTCGCGAGGCAGCATCTCCGGCGCGCACGCGAGGTTGTACGCCACGATCGCGGTGTTGGTCGCGCTCTGGCGCAGGTAGTTCGGGATCGCCAGCTCGAGCTTGTCGTGCTGGGTGTGCCAGCCGTAGCCGTACTCGGCGCGCCCCGTCTCGTCCCAGAAGAACCCGGGGATGCCGATCGCGTTGAAGCTCGCGTGGTCGGACCCCCCGCCCTGCGGCATGCTCTCGCTGATCTGGACGTTGACGTTGAGGTACTCGCCGTCGATGGGGTCCCAGATGCGCCCGTTGATCGGGGCCGTCGCCGCCGCGAGGTAGTCCCGCTGCGACTCGATGCCCTGGACGCCGCCCTGGTAGTTGGTGCCTCCGTCGTCGACGAGGCAGCAGACGATCTTGGCCTTCTCCTCGTCGCTCAGGCGCTCGACGTAGGAGCGCGAGCCGAGCAGCCCCTGCTCCTCGCCGGTCCAGAGGACGAAGCGGATGGTGCGTTCGGGCTTGGCGCCCGCCGCCGCGAGGATGCGGGCGGCCTCGAGCGTGACGCTCGACCCGGTGCCGTTGTCGGTCGCGCCCTGGGACCCGGGGCCGTTCCAGGAATCGAGGTGTGCGGAGACGATGACGACCTCGTCTGGCTTCTCGGTGCCGCGGATCTCCGCGACGGTGTTGTAGACGGGGACGGGCCCCTCGGTGAGGGTGTTCTGCATGTCGAATTCGAGCTCGAGGTCGGCGCCGTCGGCGACCTTGGAGTTGATGTAGTCGTAATCGGGCTCGGAGATGATCACCTCGACGTCCTGGGCGAGCTGGTCGGGGGTGAGCTCGCGCCAGCCGCCGACCGAGCTGGTCCACACGCGCGCGTCCTTGGAGCTCGAGACGTAGCCGGCGGGCTTGTACTCCATGACCCGCTCGAGCATGGAGGGGCCCTCGGGCTCGGTGGGCGGGCGGGAGAAGGTCAGCTCGAACGTGCGCTCGGGGTCGTCCACGCGCGTGGACGTGCCCTTGAGGCCGCCGTCGGCGGCGGTCAGCTCGTAGAGCGAGCGGCCGCGCGAGGTCTGGTACTCGAACTTGAGCGTGTCGCCCTCGAGCGAGGCGTTCTCGATGGGCGAGGGGCTGCCCTCGCCGAACGCCATCGTGCCGCCGATGGTCCCGTCGGCGTTCTTGTCCACGGTCAGGCGGACGCCGTACCCGCCGCCGCGCCCGAACTGGAGCGTGCCGTCCCACGGCCCGGCGATCGGATCATCGGGGATCACCACCGGCGGGGGCGGGGGCTTGCCGACGTTGTCGCGGATCTCCTGGCGGGCGCGGTAGCGTGCGCTCACCGAGCCCGTCACGCCGCGGATGCCCGAGCGCCCGGAGAAATCGGTCGGCACGACGACCCACGCGCCGGGGAGCTTGTCCTTGATGGCGTCGAGCTCGGCCTCGTCGGCGGGCATGCGCACGGCCTTGCCGCGCACGGGTCCCTCGGTGCCGGGCACCCACGCGAGCGTGGTGAAGGCCTTGAGCTCGTAGGAGGCGTTCTCGCCGTCGCCCATGAACGCCCGCGCCGTGGAGGGCCCGCGGTCGAAGCGCATCGCGATCGTGCCCCATTCGTCGAGGTGGGCGTTGGCCAGGCCCCAGCTCTCAAACTGCGCGAGCGCCCAGCGGTTCGCGGCCTCGGCGTTGGAGGAGCCGGTGAGGCGCGGGCCGATCTCCCGGGTGAGGTGCCCGAGGATCGCCATCACCTGCGAGTTGTCCACGCCCTCCTTGAAGATGCGCGCGACCGTCGCCGGCTCGCCCATCTCGATCGCGGGCACCGGCGCCATCTCGCCGTCGACGAGCGCGTAGGACTTGACCACCTTGCCCGCGGCGTCGTGCGCCGGGGGCAGCTCCTCGCCCCGCGCGGGCGGCGGAGCGGTCGGGATGGTGAACGCGCCGGCGGACATCGCCATGCCGGCAAGGATCGCGAGAGCGGTCGGACGGATTCGGCGCATCGGCTGCCTCCTGGGCGGGGGGGGATCGCCCCACGGCAGCAGGATACCGCCTGATCGGGGGAATGTTGAGCCGAATGCCCCCGGGCGCTCCCGGCCCGCGGCTGCGGGCGCGGGCCGCGCCGGCCTTCGGCGCCGGCCCCCGGGGCCGTCAGTCGGTGGGCAATCCCTTGGAATTCCACAGCTCGACCAGCCGCTCGAGGGAGATGGGCTCCCAGATCTGCTCGCCCGGCAGCTCGGCGCGGACGAGCTCGCCCTTCGCGCTGTAATACGCGGCCTGGGCCGGGCTCTCGGCGCTGGGGCGCGAGGTGTAGCGCCACGCCCCGGGGTGGTCGGGGTCTTCCGAGAGCACGTCCTCGCGCAGGGTGACCCGGTCGACCTGCTGGTTGAAGGCGTAGCAGCGGTACTCCCCCGGCGCCCGCTTCTCGATGAGCAGGTGGGGGAGCAGGTAGGTCTCGGCGCGGCTGATGTAGCCGGCGCCCTCGATGGCGGGCTGGATCGTCGTGAAGGGCTTGCCGTTCTCCGAGCGGGCGATCGTCAGGTCGTCGCGCTCGCGGATGCCGGTCTCGACGGAGCTCGACGTGGGGCCCTGCCGGCGCCAGGGCTTGACCGCCTGCCGGATCGACCACGCCTCGTGCTGGCGGTCGGGGCTCATGAAGAAGCTCGCGGCGACGTCGATGATCATGTCCCGATCGACGTCGAGGATACGGGCCTCCTGGAAGATGAGGTATCCCTTCTGCCGGTCCTCCGCGGATGCGCGACCCCGATTCTCGTCGAGCTTGAGGTCGCCGCGGACGCCCCGGACGAAGCGGGTCCGCCGGTATCCCAGCTCGCTGGCCTCGCGGTCGGAGCCGTCGGCGCCGGGCGTGTAGAACCGCTCGAAGCGCCAGGCGTCGCCCTGGCGCTCGAAGACGGCTTCGTAGTCCGCCGTGGCGAGGGATTGGAAGAACGCGATCCCCGCCTCGACCCCGACGGCGCGCCTGGTCTCCTCCAGGGCCGGATCGGCGATCGAGACCGAATCCACCATGAGCTCGAAGTAGGGCTTGGCGTGCTCCAGCAGCGGGGCGGTGGTCTGCAGCTCGAACATCGCGACCGAGTTCCCCGAGGGCATGAACAGGGCGTACCCGAACGCCGAGTCCTCGTCCCCCAGGCTCGCCACCTGCAGGTAGAACAGCTCGCACGGCCAGCCGCCGATCGTCTTGGTCGCCCTCTCCAGGAGGCGCCCGCGGGCTTTCGAGGGGTCGAGCTTCGCCTCATCGGGGAGGTCCGGATCCACCTTCAGCGAGGAGACGGAGCCGAGCCGCTGGGCGATGATCGAGTCGGCCACCTCGCGCAGGGTCTGCGCCTTGGTCAGGCTCACGTCGGTGACGTTGACGATCGCCGCCAGGCCCGGCAGGGTGACGCTGGTGGCGCCGCGCCCCGCGATCTGGTAGCTGGACATGGTGGCCCCAACCGGGATCGAGGCGGTGAGGCCGGCGGAGGGGCGGGAGAGAGTCTGGTCGGAGAGCGTGGCCTGCCCGGCGGCGGGGGCGGCGCAGGCGAGAAGACCGGCGAGGGCGATCGTGGCGGCCAGGCGCATGGCGTTCTCCTGTGGAAATCCCTGGGCTTGGGCCCGGGTGGGCCCGGTGGTGTTGATCGACCCGTGCGGCTTGTGCGCTTTGGGAAGGTATGCGGTTCTGTCAGGGCGGCGGAGGCTGGGCAAATAGCCCTTTGCAGGGGATTGACTACCGGAGTCAGCGTCGTAGGCTTCTGGGCTCATCTCCGGTCGGAGGCGGGCGGCCGCGGGCGGAGCCCGCGTCGGTGGATTCGGGGTGCCAGGAATGGTGCACGCTTCCGGCGCTCTCGGCCGGGCGGTATGGAACGGCGCGTGTGTCGCGCGTCGAAGGGGGTTGACCCCCCGCGGACGGCTGAGCCTGTGTCGAGGTGATTGATGACTGGCGGTCGGATTCGAATCAGGATGGAGGCGTACGACCACCTCGCGCTCGATGCTTCGGCGCGGGAGATCGTTGACCACGCCAAGCGCACCAACGCGAAGGTCTGCGGCCCGGTGCCGCTGCCGACGCGCATCGAGCGCTACACCGTCCTGCGCTCGCCCTTCATCGACAAGAAGAGCCGCGAGCAGTTCGAGATCCGCACGCACAAGCGCATCATCGACATCGTCGAGCCGAACGCCCGCACCGTCGAGGCCCTCAACCGCCTCGTCGTTCCCGCGGGCGTTTTCGTGAGGATCAAGGCCTGAATTCCCGGGGTCGTTCGCCAGAGGCGGGCGGCCCCTTGTGTTTGACGAAGTGCCGAGTGCCGAGTGCTGAGTGCTGAGTGCTCGGTGTGAAAGAAGATGAGCTTCCTCTGCCCGCCCTCACCGGGACACGCGGCACGAAGCGAGGTGGACGACCGATGGCAGTCACGCTGCTTGGCAAGAAGATCGGCATGACCCGCGTCTTCAGCGAGGACGGGAAGCAGAGCATCCCCGTCACGGTGCTGGAGGTGACGCCGAACGTGGTCACGCAGGTGCGCACGCCCGAGCGCGACGGCTACAGCGCCGTGCAGGTCGGCTGGGGCGAGATCAAGCCCCGCAACTCGACCATCCCGCTCATCGGGCACGACGCCAAGGCCGGCACCGCCCCCAAGCGGGCCCACGGGGAGTTCCGCCTCGCCGAGGGCGAGGGCAGCTACCAGGTCGGCCAGGAGCTCGGGGTCGGCGCGTTCGAGGGCGTCAAGTTCGTGGACGTCATCGGTCAGAGCAAGGGCAAGGGCTTCCAGGGCACCATGAAGCGCCACAACTTCAAGGGCATGCCCGCCAGCCACGGCGTCGAGCGCAAGCACCGCTCCCCGGGCTCGATCGGCGCCCACGCCACCAACCGCGGCCACTCGGGCAAGCTCAAGAAGGGCAAGCGCATGGCCGGCCACATGGGCGACGAGCGGGTCACGGTCCGCAGCCTGAGCCTGGTGCGGATCGATGCCGCGAGGAACCTGCTGCTGGTCAAGGGGCCGGTCCCCGGGGCCAACGGCGGCACGGTGCAGATCAGGCCGGCCGTCCGGCTGAACCGGAGCAAGGGCAAGGCCGCGGCCGGCTGAGCCGGAGGCGCGGCTGTCCCGGCCGCGCTTTGAAGAAGGTGTCACGGCCGTGCGGGCCGTGACGGAGAACGGGGCGAATCAACCGTTCTCCAGAGTTGATTCATTCGCCCGCGGGGCCGCAACGGCTGCCGCGGGGTCCGGAGGGTCGGAAGGCTTGCGGGCCCGACGAAACCGCCGGACGACAACAGAAGCGACGACCCCGCGGCGGCGTGCCGCGGGGCAATGAGGCGGCCGAGTCGATTCCGCGTTCTCCCACGCGGCCCGGGGCCAGGAAGGGCCCCGCCCAGCGTGCCCCAGCGAGGGCGACAGGGAGCGGGCGGATAGGCGAAGCATTCCGTGCGGCGAGCGCCGCGCGGAACAGGAAAGGCGTCGGACGGAGCAAGACAGATGGATGTCCCCGTCTACAACATCAAGGGCGACGAGATCGCCCGGCTGACCATCGACGAGCAGTCCCTCGGCGGGACGGTGAACCCAGCGCTGATCAAGCAGGCGTACGTGATGTATCACGCGAACCTGCGTCAGGGCTCGGCGCGCACCAAGACCCGGCACGAGGTCGAGGGCTCGACGAAGAAGATGTACAAGCAGAAGGGCACCGGCAACGCCCGCCACGGCAACAAGAAGCCGCCGCACTTCCGCGGCGGCGGCCACTCGTTCGCCAAGAAGAAGACGCGTGAGGACTACCACCTCACGATGCCCAAGAAGATGCGCCGCAAGGCCAACCGCAACGCGCTCCTGGCCAAGCTGGTGGACAACGAGGTCAAGATCATCGACGACCTGTCGTTCACGGAGCCCCGGACCCGGGCCTTCGCGGACTTCCTCAGGGCCGTGGGCGTGGACCACCGGGCGCTCTTGGCGCTCTCCAAGGACCGCGAGCGGTCGAGGAACGTGTGGCTGAGCGCCCGCAACGTCGACGACGTGAACGTGTGCTGCGCCGACCAGCTCACCGCGTTCGAGATGCTCAACCACCGGTACCTGGTGATCGGGCGTGCGGAGCTCGAGGCCTGGCTGGCGGGGCCGAGCTCGCAGACGGGCAAGGCGGCCAAGACCGACCCGATGGGCCGCGCCGCACAGGAGGTCGCGTGATGGACGCCACCTACGTGATCAAGAAGCCGCTGCTGACCGAGAAGAGCACCTTCGCGATGAACGAGGAGGGGCGGTACTCGTTCCTCGTCGACCGCACCGCGAGCAAGGACGAGATCAAGCGCGCCATTGAGTCGCTCTACGGGGTGAAGGTGGTGGGGGTGACGACCCAGACCCGCAAGGGGCGCGAGCGCCGCATGCGCTACGGCTGGGTGACCGAGAAGGTGAGCAAGAAGGCCACCGTCCGTCTGGCCGAGGGCCAGACGATCGAGCTGTTCTGAGTGTGATTCGCGCGAGAATTCGCGAGGGCTGAGCAATGCCGATCAGGATCTACAAGCCGACCAGCGCGGGCAGGCGCAACGCCTCGGTGAACATGCACTCCGAGGTCACCAAGGGCAAGCCCGAGAAGTCGCTGCTGCGCCCCCTCACCAAGAAGGGCGGGCGCAACAACGAGGGCAAGATCACGGTCCGCGGCCGGGGCGGCGGCGCCAAGCGCATGTACCGCGTCATCGACTTCAAGCGCAAGGACCGCGAGGGCATGGAGGCGACCGTCGTCGCCATCGAGTACGACCCCAACCGCTCGAGCCACATCGCCCTCGTCGAGTACACCGACGGCGTCAGGCGCTACATCCCCGCCCCGCAGGGCCTCAAGGTCGGCTCGACCATCGTGTGCTCGCGCGAGCGCCCGGTGGAGCCCGAGCCCGGGAACATGATGCAGCTCCGCTTCATCCCCACCGGCCTCGACCTGCACTGCATCGAGCTCAACCCCGGGCGCGGCGCGCAGCTCTGCCGCTCCGCCGGCGTCTCCGCGAAGCTCTCGAACAAGGAGGGCAGGCACGCCACGCTCGTGCTCCCCAGCGGCGAGATCCGGCGCGTGCTGCTCGACTGCCTGGCCACCATCGGCTCCGTCGGCAACACCGACCACCAGAACCGACGCCTCGGCAAGGCCGGCATGTCCCGGCTCCTCGGGCGCCGGCCCATCACCCGCGGCGTCGCCAAGAGCCACCACGCCCACCCGCTCGGCGGCGGCGAGGGGCGGAGCAAGAGCGGGCGCGCCCCCTGCGGCCCGGCGGGCACGCCCTCCAAGGGCGGCCCCACCCGCGACCGCAAGAAGCCCAGCAGCAAGCTCATCATCCGCCGCAGGTACAGCAAGCGGTACGGGCAGTTGAAGTAAGAAGGCGTCGAGGCATCGAGGCATCAAGGCACTGAGGCACAAGCATGAGCCGGAGTCTGAAGAAAGGTCCGTACGTCGATGAGAAGCTCTTCCGCAAGGTGGAGAAGCAGGCATCGACCGGCCGGCGCGAGCCGATCAAGACGTGGGCCCGGCGCAGCACGATCGTGCCGGAGTTCGTGGGCTACACCTTCAAGGTCCACAACGGGCGCGCGTTCCTCGACGTCTACGTGACCGAGGACATGGTGGGGCACAAGCTCGGCGAGTTCGCCGCCACCCGCACGTTCCGCGGCCACACGAACAAGAAGGAAGGGATCAAGTCGGGCGCGTAAGCGTCCGGCTCACCGAGGGCTGAGCCGTGAGAATCCGAGGCGACAAACTGAAGCGATTGAGCGAGCAGACCGGCATCGGCGCCGAGGAGCTGGGCTCCGCCGTCGAGCGGACCGGCCTCTCCGGCGCGCGGGCGGTCTCCGCCGTCAGGAACTGGATGGCCGGACGCGACCACCCCCGGTGCAAGGCACGCGACATCGTCGCGCTCGCCCAGGCCCTGGGCTGCGAGGTGCGCGACCTGGCCAAGTTCACCTGCGAGGTCAACTTCCACCGGGGCAGCGACCGCAAGGCCCGCCTCGTCGTGGACCTGATCCGCGGGCGCAGCGCCGACGACGCGCTCGCCATGCTCGGCTTCGCCCCGCAGAGGGCGGCCGTCAACATCCGCAAGGCCCTCGCCGCGGCCGTGGCCGACGCCGAGCTCGCCGACGCCGACGTGGGCGAGCTCTACGTGGCCGAGGCGCTCGTCGACGGCGCGACGCCGCTCAAGCGGTTCCAGCCCAAGGACCGCGGGCGCGCCCACGCGATCCTCAAGCGGCAGTCGCACATCACCGTCAGCGTGCAGGAGCGTGACTAATGGGACAGAAGACCCACCCGTTCGGTCTGAGGCTGGGCATCACCGAGGCGCACCGCTCCCGCTGGTACGCCCCCAAGGCCCTGTACGGCGAGCTGCTCGTCGAGGACGAGCGCATCCGCAAGTACCTCGACAAGCGCCTCAACCGCACGCCCCCCAGCGCCGCCGTCTCCGACATCCACATCGAGCGCACGCGCGAGGAGCTCAAGATCATCATCCGCACGGCCCGCCCGGGCCTGGTCATCGGCCCCAAGGGCGCCGAGGTCGAGCGGATCACCCAGGAGCTCACCTACATGACCGGGCGCAAGGTCGCGATCTCGATCGTCGAGATCAAGCAGCCCGACCTGGACGCGCAGCTCGTCGCCGAGGGCGTGGCCGAGCAGCTCAACAAGCGCGCCGCCTTCCGGCGCGTCGTCAAGATGCGGGCCGAGGGCGTGATGCAGGCCGGCGCCAAGGGCGTCAAGATCATGATCTCCGGACGCCTCGGCGGCGCCGAGATGAGCCGCACGCTCGACGTCCGCCTCGGCTCGCTCCCGCTCTCCACGCTGCAGGCCAACGTGGACTACGGCTTCGCCGAGGCGGTGACCACCTACGGCGTGATCGGCGTCAAGGTCTGGATCTACAAGGGCCTCTACGGAGAGGAGATCCAGCGCGAGGAGGAGCCCGAGAGCCGCGCGGCGGGGGCCCGCCCGCGGGCCCGCGGGCGCCGGTGAGGCGAACGAAAGGGTGTCTCGGAGTTGATTCGTTCGGCCCCCGGGGCCGGGCGGTGGATCGAAGGAAGCCTGAACAATGCCTCCATACAAGATTCCCAAGCGAGTGAAGTTCCGCAAGGAGTTCCGGCGCGTCCGCGACCGCAAGGCCACCAAGGGCAACTACGTCGCCTTCGGCGACTACGGGCTCCAGGCGGTCGAGGGCTGCTGGCTCAAGAGCAACGTGATCGAGGCGGGGCGCATCGCGGCGCAGCACTTCCTCAAGCGCGAGGGCAAGCTGTTCATCCGCGTCTTCCCCGACAAGCCCATCTCCAAGAAGCCCCTCGAGACCCGGATGGGCTCGGGCAAGGCCGACGTGGACTACTGGGCGGCCCGCGTCCGCCCGGGCACGATGCTCTTCGAGGTCGCGGGGGTGCCGGAGGACGTCGCCAAGACGGCGCTGGCCCGGGTGGCGATGAAGATGCCGGTGCGTTGCCGGTTCGTCGGACGGCGGATTACGGTGTGAGGACCCCAGCGATGACCGGCGAAGAAGTGCGCAAGCTGCGCGACGAGGAGATCTCCATCGAGCTCAAGAGGCTCCGGGAGAAGCTCTACTCGCTCCGCAGCCAGACCGTGACGGAGAAGATCGAGGATACGTCGCAGCTCCGGCTCATCCGGCGCGACGTGGCGAGGCTGCTCACCGAGCGCCGCGCCAGAGAACTGGCCAAGGCCTGAGCGACCCGGAGGCGGTGAACGCATGACCGACACGCAGACCAAGACGAACACCCGCCCCCGCCAGACCGGCGTGGTCGCGTCGGACGCCCGGAGCAAGACCCGGCGCGTCGTGGTGAGCTTCAAGTCCAAGCACCCCAAGTACGGCAAGTACGTCCGCCAGCGCTCCGTGCTCCAGGTGCACGACGAGGCGAACGAGTCCCGCGTCGGGGACACGGTGGAGGTGGAGGAATGCTCCCCCGTCAGCAAGACCAAGACCTGGCGCCTGGTGCGCGTCGTCGCGCGCGGGGCGGCCGAGAGCGTGTGAGTTGAACCGGGGCGGGTGCCCCGATTGCGGAAGAGGTTGGTGCGTCCATGCTGCAACAGGAATCCAGGTGCGAGGTCGCGGACAACTCCGGGGCGAAGATCGCCTACGTGATCCGCGTGTACGGCGGCTCGACCCGCAGCGGCGGGTTCACCCGGCGCACCGCGACCGTCGGCGACCGCGTGCTGGTCAGCGTCAAGAAGGCCCTCCCGGGCGCCGACGTCAAGCCGGGCGACAAGTCCAAGGCCGTGGTCGTCCGGACGGCCAAGCAGTACCGCCGGCCCGACGGCTCGTACGTCAAGTTCGACCACAGCGCGGTCGTGCTCATCGGCGACGACGGCAACCCCAAGGGCACGCGCATCTTCGGGCCCGTCGCCCGCGAGCTGCGCGACCGCAACTACATGAAGATCGTTTCCCTCGCGTCGGAGGTGGTGTGACATGCCCAGGCACGTTCGCAAAGGCGACCAGGTCATCGTGACGCAGGGCGCCGACAAGGGCAAGGTCGGCGAGGTGCTCCGCGTGATCCCCAAGGAGGACCGCGTGGTCGTCCGCGGCATCGCGCTCCGCACCAAGCACCTCAAGCCCTCGCAGCGCAACCCCCAGGGCGGCCTCTTCACCAAGGAGACGCCGATCCACATCAGCAACGTCAGCCCGGTCGTGGACGGCAAGCCCACCCGCGTCCGGTTCGACGTCAAGAAGGACGGGAGCAAGGTCCGCGTCGCCGCCCGGGGCGGCAAGGAGCTCGGCGTGGTGCGGGGCCCGCGCAGCGCGTAATCCAAGGCAACGCGCCACACGGCGCCGGCCCCGGATGGAAACCGGGGCGAGAGACGGCAAGAACAGGCGGAAGCGAAGCAATGGCGAAGGAAACCAAGAAAAAGAGCGGCGGCAAGGGCGGCGGCAAGAAGGGCGAGGCGGTCGATGCGCCCGTCGCCGGCGCTTCGCGCCTGCGCGAGCGGTACCAGACCGAGGTCCGCGCCAAGGTCGCCGAGCAGTTCGGCATCAAGAACCCGATGGCCCAGCCCCGCCTCGAGAAGATCACGATCAACGTGAACATGGGCCGGCACCTCGACGGCACCAAGATCCCGCCCAACGTGCGCGAGACCGTGCTGGACACGCTCACCACGATCACCGGGCAGAAGCCGGTCGTCCTCAAGGCCAAGAAGTCGGTCTCCAACTTCAAGGTGCGCGCGGGCTTCGAGACCGCCGCCATGGTCACCATCCGGCGCGACCGGATGTGGCACTTCCTCGACCGGCTCGTCAACCTGACGACGCCCCGCATCAAGGACTTCCGGGGCCTCAGCCGCAAGGCGTTCGACCGGCAGGGCAACTACTCGATGGGCCTGTCCGAGCAGGGCGTGTTCCCCGAGATCAACATGGCCGACGTCACGTTCACGCACGGCATGAACATCAATCTCTCCTTCGCCAATTCCAGCCCCGAGCTGAGCATGTTCGTGCTCGAGCAGCTGGGGATGCCCTTCACCAAGGCCGGGGAGAGCTGAACAAGGACGATCCGCCCCGGCCCGGCCGCGGGCGATACGAGGCACGAGGTAAGGCATGACGACCAAAGCACAGATGGCCAAGACCAGGCGGACGCCGAAATTCTCCACGCGGAAGGTGCGCCGGTGCGAGCTGACCGGGCGTTCGCGGGCGGTGTACCGCAAGTTCCGGATCAGCCGCATCATGCTGCGGAAGCTTGCCCTCGAGGGCAAGATCCCCGGGATGCGCAAGGCGAGCTGGTAAGGCCAGGGGCAACGAGACCACACGACACCAGGCGGGAACAACGATGGCGCTGAGTGATCCAATCGCGGACATGCTGACACGGATTCGCAACGCGGTGCGCAACCGCGCGAAGACGGTCGTCGTGCTCAATAGCAAGGTCAACCGGGGTATCGCCGGCGTGCTCCAGGCCGAGGGCTACATCCTCGGCTACGACACGGTGGACGACGGCCGGCAGGGCCAGCTCCGGGTGCAGCTGAAGTACAACCAGACGGGCGAGCCCGTCATCCACCGCATCACCCGCGAGAGCAAGCCGGGCTGCCGCTCGTACATGCGGGTCGACGAGCTGCCCCGCCCCGTCCAGGGGCTCGGCATCGCCGTCGTCTCCACCAGCATGGGGGTGCTGAGCGACCGCAAGTGCCGCGAGGAGCGCGTCGGCGGCGAGCTGCTCTGCACCGTGGACTGATTCACAGTGGACTGATTCGGAGTGGATTGATTCGGAACGGAAGAGGACTGGAATCCCCGCCCCGGGCTCGGCCCGCGGCCGGACGACGAGGACAGCCATGTCGAGGATCGGCAAGAAAGCAGTGAGCGTGCCCGGCAACGTCAAGGTCGCCGTGGCGGACGGCTCGGTGAAGGTGGACGGCCCCAAGGGCTCGCTCACCATCAACGTGCGCCCCGAGGTGAACGTCGAGTGGGACGAGAAGGCCCGCGAGGTCCGCTGCGCCATCGACGACGCCGAGAACCGCGCCGCCCGCGCCTACTGGGGCATGACCCGCGCGCTCATCCAGAACATGGTCGTCGGCGTGACCCAGGGGTACGAGAAGACGATGGAGATCGTCGGCGTCGGCTGGCAGGCCCAGCTCGCCGGCAAGCAGCTCAAGATGCAGCTCGGCTTCGCCAGCCCGGTGATGATGGACATCCCCCCGGGCATCACCGTCTCCGTGGAGAAGCAGATCGTCAAGATCAATGGGCCCGACAAGCAGGCCGTCGGCCAGTTCGCCGCCGCGATGCGCGCCAAGCGCAAGCCCGAGCCCTACAACGGCAAGGGCGTGAAGTACGCCAGCGAGGTCATCAGGCGCAAGCAGGGCAAGCAGTTCGGCTCGTGATCCGTGCGGCACAGGCCGCCTTTCGAGCGAGGAAGGTCGCGATGGACAGTCAGAAGCTCAAGCAGATCCGCAGGTCCCGTCGGCGCACAGGCATCCGCAAGCGCGTGCAGGGCACGCCCGAGCGCCCGCGCCTCAGCGTGTACCGGTCGCTGAATCACATCTACGCGCAGGTCGTCGACGACCTGGCCGGGCGCACCCTCGCCTCGGCCTCCACACGCGACAAGAGCGTGTCCCTCGACAAGACCGGCAACGCCGGCGCCGCCGAGGCGGTGGGGGCCCTCATCGCGGAGCGATCCAGGGCGGCGGGTGTGACCAAGGTGGCGTTCGACCGTGGCGGCTTCCGCTACCACGGCCGGGTGAAGGCCCTCGGCGAGGCGGCCCGCAAGGCCGGCCTGGAGTTCTAATCTTTCGGGAGAGCAACCTCCCGCGCCCGGCGACGCCGGCATCGCGGGTTATCGAGGCGGTCGACCAATGGCGCAGATGATGGAAGAGCAGCAGTCGCAATTCGAAACCCAGACGCTGGGCATTTTCCGCACCTCCACCACCGTCAAGGGCGGGCGGCGGTTCAGCTTCGGCGCGCTGGTGGTCTGCGGCGATGGGCGCGGACGGGTGGGCTACGGCCACGGCAAGTCCAAGGAGGTCCCCTCCGCCGTCGAGAAGGCCGAGAAGTCCGCCAAGCGCGCCCTCATCCGCGTGCCCCGCGTCGGCTCGACCATCCCCCACCAGGTCGAGGGCCGCTTCGGCGCCAGCAAGGTGCGCCTCATCCCCGCTTCCCCCGGCACCGGCGTCATCGCCGGAGGCACCGTCCGCGCCGTCCTCGAATCGGCCGGCATCACCGACTGCCTCACCAAGTGCTACGGCTCCACCAACCGCGTCAACATGATCCGCGCCGTCTTTGACGGCCTCGAGCGCCTCCGCGCCAAGGACGTCGTCGAGACCTCCCGCGGCCAGGCCCTCGGCCAGACCGAGATCGAGTCCAAGATCGAGCGCGGCCTGCGCTTCATGCCCAAGAACACGGGCGGCGAGAAGATGCGCGGCCCCGTCAACGTCGTCGGCCAGGACCAGCGCCGCGGCGGCGGCGGCCGGGGCGGGCGCGGCGGGCGCGGCGGCGGTGGTGGCGGCCGGCACGGCGGCGGCCACGGCGGCGGATACGGCGGTGGCCAGGGCGGAGGCCAAGGCGGCGGACAGAGCGGCGGCTCCGGCGCGCCCCAGAGCGCCGGCGAGGGCGGGGCCCAGTAAGCCCGCCGACACGCGTCCCCGCGCCGGGGACGCACGAACACAGCAGTTGCACAGCCGCAGGCTGTTGGAGTGTTGACCGATGATGATCCATGACATCACAGCCCTGGCAGGCAAGTACAAGGCCCACAAGCGCATCGGGCGCGGCCACGGCAGCGGCCACGGCAAGCAGGCCGGGCGCGGGCACAAGGGCGCCGGCAGCCGCCGGGGCTACTCTCGGCGCATCGCCTTCGAGGGCGGCCAGATGCCCTATTTCCGCCGCCTGCCCAAGTTCGGCTTCACCAACGCGCAGTTCAAGACCCAGTTCTTCATCGTCAACCTGCGCGACATCGCCGCACACCCCGATTTCGCCAAGGGCGGCGAGGTCTCCGCGGAGACCCTCATCAAGGCCGGCCTGCTGCGCGACACCAGCCGCGATCTCAAGATCCTCGGCGACCTGGGCGAGTCGGAGAAGCTGCGCGTGAAGCTGTCCGTCAGCGCCAACCGGGTGACCGCCTCCGCGCGCCGTCACATCGAGGCGGCCGGCGGTTCGGTCACCGAGTCCGGCACGCGGCGCGACCGCGTCCGCGGCGTGGATCGCAACAGCGATGACCGCTCGCCTAAGAATCTGACGAAGAAGCTCCGGCGGGGCCCGTCGAAGAAGAGCGAGAAGCAGGCCGAGAAGCCGGCCGACGAGAAGGCCGACTGACCGCCGGCCGGCCGCGCACCGGCCGGGCCCGCGACGGACCTACCCGCGCCCCGGCGGACCTGCGGGGAAGAGGTACGATGCTCAAGACACTCCTGCACGTCTTCCAGGTCAAGGAGCTGCGCAACAAGCTCCTCTTCACGCTCGGCATGCTCGCGGTCTACCGCATCGGCTTCTGGATCCCGCTCCCCGGCGTGAACCAGGAAGAGATGGTCCGCTTCTTCCAGCAGGCGGCCGAGAGCAACAGCGCCGCCGGGCGCGCCGCCCAGTACGTGGCCATCTTCTCCGGCGGCTCGTTCTCGCAGAGCACGATCTTCGGCCTGGGCATCATGCCCTACATCACCGCCGCGATCATCTTCCAGCTCGTCGCCTCCGCCTCGCCCGCCCTCAAGAAGCTGCAGGAGGAGGGCCCGACCGGACGCGCCAAGGTCCAGGAATGGACCCGCTACGCCACGGTGGGCCTGTGCATAGTCCAGGGCATCGGCTGGCTCAGCTACATGCGTGCGACGGGCCTGGTGCTCCCGCAGTATGTCGGCCAGCCGGTCTGGTGGCTGACGGCGATCGCAGCGCTCACCGCCGGCACGGTCTTCCTCATGTGGCTCGGCGAGCAGATCGACCGCTACGGCATCGGCAACGGCGTCTCGCTCATCATCACCGCCGGCATCCTCACCGGCATGCCCGCCGCCATCAACACGCTCATCAGCAGCTACGACCGAACCGGCGGCCAGGGCCAGAACGCCGTCGGGATGCTGATGCTCGCCGCGGGCTTCGTCCTCGTGGTCGGCGGCGCGGTGCTCCTCACCGTCGCGCAGCGACGCATCCCTATTCAGCAGGCCAAGCACACGCGCGGGCGGCGCGTCTACGGCGGGCAGCGCAGCTACCTGCCGCTCCGGGTGAACCACTCCGGCGTCATGCCGATCATCTTCGCCAGCTCGCTCATGATCTTCCCGTCGGTCATCTTCGAGGCCGCGTCGTCGGCCGCGCAGGGCGCGGGCGACGGCTGGTGGGTCGGCCTGCTCCAGAAGCTCGGCGAATGGTTCCAGATCGGCGAGTTCCCCTACGTCCTCCTCTACATCCTGATGGTCTACTTCTTCTCCTATTTCTGGGTGACCGTGCAGTTCAACCCCGAGGACATGGCCAAGCAGCTGCGCGACCACGGCTCGTTCATCCCCGGCCTCCGGCCCGGCCCGCGCACCGCGGAGTACCTCGAGGCGGTGATCGGGCGCATCACCTACGTCGGCGCCGCCTTCCTCTCCATCATCGCCGTGCTCCCGATGGTCGTGAACAAGAGCCTCGGGATCGACTACTCGGTCACGCAGTTCCTCGGCGGCACGGGCCTGCTCATCTGCGTGAGCGTCACCCTCGACCTCCTCCAGCGCATCGAGGCCACCCTCCTCATGCGCAACTACGCCGGCTTCCTGGGCGGGGAGGACGCCAAGTCCAGCTCCCGCGTGCGCGG
>DASRXL010000032.1:0-27990 GCA_035654175.1 Phycisphaerales bacterium | reverse complement strand
TCCCCGGTCGCGCGCATCGTCTCCAAGGCCGGCGGCGTGCACAGCTATGAAGTCCTCGGGGACGCGAAGGATTTCTACGTGGTGCTCAACGGGCCGACCGCGCAGTTCCGCATCCTCGAGCCCGGCCAGGAGGGGCGCACGGCGCACCGGGTGGACGTCTTCGGCACCGCCGGCGTGCACCCCTATGTGCTCAAGCTCCGCGCCCAGGACTTCGCGGCCGATTTCCGCGACACCGTTGTCGTCGCGAACTGGAAGGCGACCTTCTTCCCGTGGACGGTCGATCCGCGCGAAGACCTCGGGGGCTGGCGGGCCGAGGCCGAGTCCGCCGCCGCCCGCACCGCCGAGCTTGAATCGCTCTCCCTGGCGTACGGCAGCGGGGGCCCAAAGGACCAGAACTTGTCGGACGCGATCACCCAGGCCGGTCCCGGAGGGGACCGCTTCGGCATGATCGCCACGACCAAGCTCATCCTGCCCGCCGGACGCTGGCGCGTTCGGACGCTCAGCGACGACGGCGTCCGGGTTGCCGTGGACGGCCAGACTGTGCTGGAGAACTGGACCTGGCACGCTCCGACGACCGACTCCGCCGAGTTCGAGGTCGCCGAGGAGCACCTGGCGGAGATCACGGTCGAGCACTTCGAGATCGACGGCTACTCCGTGCTGGAGTTCGGCCTCGAGCCGGTCCAGGCCGAGCCGCCCTCCCCGACGGCTGACCCCGCCGGGTAAGGGCCTTGTCCGTTCAAGACCCCGTGCTACGATGACCTCCGCGGCGAGGTAGCTCAGCTGGTTTAGAGCGCTGGATTCATAACCCGGAGGTCGTGGGTTCGAGTCCCACCCTCGCCATTCCACGCGGGCGCCGCAGAGGCCGCTCGCGTGCTTCGTTTTTGTCCCGGGGGGGTTGCGTCCGGGGGCCCCCGGCCCCGCCGGAAGATCGCGCGGGTCAGCGTGGCTTGCACTCTCGCGCGACCAGGTCCTTCAACTGCGTGTCGGTCAGCCGGTACACCGTCCAATCGCTCATCGGGACCGCGCCGAGTGATCGGTAGAACCCGATCGCCGGCTCGTTCCAGTCGAGCACCGCCCATTCCATCCGCCCGAACCCCCGCTCGAGCGCGATCCGGGCCAGGCGCCCGAAGAGCGCCCCGCCGAGCCCCCGCCCTCGCGCTTCGGGGCGCACGAACAGGTCCTCCAGGTATAAGCCGGGCCTGCCCCGCCACGTCGAGAAGCTCGTGAAGTACAGGGCGAAGCCCTGCGCCCGCCCGTCCAGCTCGCCGATGACGCACTCGGCGGTCGGTCCGCGCCCGAACCCCGGGCCGAAGAGCTGCCGGTCGAGCATTTCCTCCGTCGCCTCGACCGCCTGCGGCTCGCGCTCGTACGCCGCCAGCTCACCGATCAGGGCGAGGATCAGGGGCACATCCGCACGGGCGGCCGGGCGCACGATCGTGCTCATACCCAGAGCCTAGCCGCCTGGGGCCGCTCGCCGCCGGCATCCCGCGGCGCACCGCCGCGTATGGTCCGAGATGCCCCCGCGTGCGCCACGTCTGGTCGCCCTGCTGACAGGCCTGCTGCTGGCCGTGGCGGCCGGTGCGCAGGGCCCGCTCGACTTCGACGGCGCGCCCGCGGACGAGGCGGTGGTCGCCTGGCGTCCGGTCCTGCCCGGCCGTCTCTCGGAGACTTCCGAGATGATCAACCGCGTGCAGGGAGTGGCCGCGATTCTCGACGCCCCCTCGCGCCGTCTGCTCGCCAGTGCTTCGCGGCGCGCGCCCGAGATCGGGTGGCCTGCCGAGCTGGAGCCCGCCGGGTATCTGCACGCGCGGAAGGGCGATGTCGTCCGTGTGCTGGCGATCGCGAGGACCTCCGACGGCGTCGTGCTCGTGCGTGACCTGGGCGGGGATCCCGCGCACCCGACGTGCCGCGAGTTCGGCGAGGACCAGTTCGACGCCGTTCTGGCCCAGCTCCGGGCCTACCCGGGGCCGTTCCGCGCCGGCCCGCCGCCCGAGTCCGCGGGCCAGAGCGTGCCTATCCCGCAGCCCTACCGCGCCTCGCACATCATCCTCGATGAAGCCACGATCCGTGATCGCCTGAGCGGCGGGCGCGAGACCGCGCTGCCCGCGACCGATCGATACCTGCGCGACGAGACGCTCCACCTGAGACTCCCGTCGGGGTACGACCCCTCCTCGCCGGCCGGGCTCCTCGTCTGGGTCAGCGCGGACGACAGCGGCCGCCCACCCGCGGTCTTCTGGCCGTGCGCGGACGAGCTGGGCCTCATCCTGGTCGGGGCGGACGAGTCCGGCAATCAGAGGCTCTCGACCGACCGGTACCAGTTGGCGCTGGACGGCGTGGCGACGGTCTCGGCCCGGCACCACGTCGATCCGGGGCGGGTGTACGTCTGCGGCATCTCGGGGGGCGGGCGCATCGCTTCGCACATGGTCGCGTGCTTCCCCGATGTCTTCACCGGCGCGGTCCCAATCGTCGGGCTCGATTACTGCGAGCACATCCCTCTCGGCGACGGGCGCTTCATCCCGGCGGGCTACCGCCGGCCGGGCGGCGCGGCGTGGCGCCTGCTCCGCGAGCGGCGCATCGCGCCGATTTCGGGCGAGCTCGACTTCAACTATCGCGGGATCGTCAACGCCGTAAGGCTGATGCGCCGCGACGGGCTCGACATCCGGCTCTTTGAGTACGAGGACATGGCCCACACGCTGCCCACGGCCGAGCGATTTGCGGAGGCGATGCGCTGGGTGGACGAGCCGGCCAGGACGGCGCGCGACGAGGCGTGGCGCGAGGCGGCCGAAGACCTGGCGTCCTATGAGGCCAGGCACGGCGGCGGCCGGGCCGAATCCGAGGCGCAGCGCCGCATTCTCGGGCAGATCACCATCACCGGCCCATGGTCTCCGGCCGCGTGGCGGGCCTGCGACCTGCTCGGGGTGGTTCCAGCGCCGGCCGAGGGCCCGCGACCCTAGAGGCCGCCCTCCGCGGCGCTCGCCAAGGTCACCGGATACCCCTACGCTGCCCTACCACGGAGGGTGCTTGGCGGCGACGGCATCACATCCCGGGCTTGACCGAGTCGGCGAGTTCTTCAGCCGGCGCGGGTGGCGCGCCTTTGCCTTTCAGCGGGAGGCGTGGGAGCATTCCCTGGCCGGCCGGAGCGGGCTGATCACGGTGCCCACAGGGGCCGGCAAGACCTACGCCGCGTACCTGGGGCCCTTGGCGGAGCTGATCGCGGAGCCCGCGTCCCCCGCGCCGGCGCGCTCGCTCCGCATTCTCTATATCACGCCGCTCCGGGCCGTCTCGCGCGACATCGAGCACGCGCTGCGCCTCCCGATCGAGGAGCTTTCGCTTCCCCTCGCGGTCGAGAGCCGCACGGGGGACACCTCGTCGGCGGTGCGAGCGCGCCAGCGCCGGACGCTCCCGGACGTCCTCATCACGACCCCCGAGTCGCTGTCGCTCCTCCTCAGCTATCCCGACGCGCCGGCGCGCTTCCGCTCGCTCCGGGCGGTCATCATCGACGAGTGGCACGAGCTGCTCGCGAGCAAGCGCGGCACGCAGGTCGAGCTCGCGCTCGCCCGGCTGCGCCGGTTCTCTCCCGCCGTGCGCACGTGGGCGCTCTCGGCCACGCTCGGGAACATCGGGCACGCCGCGCAGGCCGCCGTCGGGGCGGGCGGCGCGCCGGTGATCGTCTCGGGCGAGATCGAGCGTCCGGTCGAGATCGAGACGCTGCTCCCGCGCGAGCGCCGCGAGCTGCCCTGGGCCGGCCACATGGGCCTGCGCATGCTCCCCCGGGTGCTCGCGTCGCTCGACCCCGACCGCTCGACGCTGCTCTTCACCAACACCCGCGCGCAGGCGGAGCTCTGGCACGGCGCGATCCTGGCGTCGCGCCCGGAGTGGGAGGCCATCACCGCCCTCCACCACGGCTCGATCGACCGCGACGAGCGCGAGCGCGTCGAGGCGGGGCTCAAGGCGGGGACGATCCGCATCTGCGTCGCCACCAGCTCGCTCGACCTCGGCGTCGACTTCTCTCCGGTCGAGCGCGTGTACCAGATCGGCTCTCCGAAGGGCATCGCCCGGCTGCTCCAGCGCGCCGGCCGCTCGGGGCACCGGCCCGGCGAGACCTGCCGCGTGACGTGCGTCCCGACGCACGCGTTGGAGCTCGTCGAGATCGCCGCGGTGCGCGAGGCGGTCGCGCACCGGCGGATCGAGCCTCGCGTCGTCCAGCCCCACCCGCTGGACGTGCTGGCGCAGCACATGGTGACGTGCGCCCTCGGCGGCGGCTTCCGAGCCGACGAGCTGTTCGAGGAGGTGCGAACCACCATGGGCTTCGCCGACCTCGCCCGCGCCGACTTCGATTGGACGATCGAGCTCGTCACCAGGGGCGGCGCGACCCTCTCGGCGTACCCCGAGTTCCGCAAGGTGGCCTTCGATGACACGGGCCTCGCCCACGTGCCGAGCAAGCGCACCGCCGCGCTGCACCGCCTCAACGTCGGCACCATCACCGGCGAGGCCACCGTCCCCATCCGCTACGTCGGCGGCCGGTCGCTCGGATCGATCGAGGAGTACTTCGTCGCCCAGCTCACCCGCGGCCAGAAGTTCATGTTCGCGGGCAAGATCCTCGAGTTCGTGATGCTGCACGACATGGTGGCCCTCGTCCGCCCCGCGCGGGGCAAGACCAACTTCACGCCGCACTGGTCGGGCACGAAGCTCCCCATCTCCGAATCGCTGGGGGAGGGCGTGCGGCGGACGCTCGAGCGGGCGCTGGACGCCGAGCGCGACCGCTCCGGCGAGGGGCCGGAGCTCGGGGCCGTCGCCGCGCTGGTGCGCGCGCAGGCCTCGCTCTCGCACGTGCCCGCGCCCGACGAGGTTCTCGTCGAGATCATGGACTCGCGCGAAGGGAGCCATCTCTTCGTCTTCCCGTTCGACGGACGCCTCGTGCACGGCGGCATCGCCGCGATCACGGCGCTCCGGCTCGGGCGGCTCGGGAAGGCGACCTTCACGCTCACCGCCAACGACTATGGCTTCGAGATCCTCGCCGAGCGCGGCTACCCCTTCGGCGAGCTCTATTCGCCGGCGCTCTTCGCGCCCGAGGACCTCGCCGCCGACGCCGAGGCGAGCGTCAATCTCTCGGAGCTCGGCAAGCGGCAGTTCCGCGAGGTGGCGCGCGTCGCCGGGCTCGTTTTCCAGAGCTACCCGGGGACTCCCAAATCCGCCCGCCAGGTCAGCGCCTCCAGCTCCCTGATCTACGAGGTTTTCGAGCAGTTCGACCCCGGCAACCTGCTGCTGCACCAGTCGCGGCGCGAGGTGCTCGAGCGGCAGTTCGAGCGCTCGCGCCTGGCCCGAACGATGGCCCGCCTGCGCGACGCGCGACACACGGTGACGCACCCCGACCGTCCGACGCCGCTCGCGTTCCCCCTCATGACCGACCGCTTCGGCTCCATGCTCACGCACGAGTCGCTGGCCGACCGGATCGACAAGATGCAGCGGATCTGGGAGGAGGAGGCCGCCCTTGCATGAGCCGCCCACCGTGCTCGCCGGCGGAGAGCCGGTCGCGCTGCTGGCGCAGCGGGCGGTCTGGTGGCCGGCCGCGCGCACGCTGATCGCGGCGGACTTGCACCTGGGCAAGGAGCAGGCGTTCGGCGCCTTCGGCATCGCCGTGCCCGGCGGCGTCCTCGACGAGACCCTCTCGCGCCTGGCGAACACCGCCGGGCGGTGGGGGGCCGAGCGCATCATCGTCGTAGGCGACCTCCTCCACGCCCGCCTGGGTACGACGGCGAGCGTGATCGACCGGGTGGCCGCATGGCGGGCGCAGCTGGCCGCCGAGTTCTGGCTCGTTCCGGGGAATCACGACCGGGCCCACGCCCTGGTCGGCGATGCCTGGCGGCTCCGGCTCTGCCCCGCGGAGCTGTGCGAAGGACCCTTCCGATTCGTCCACGCTCCCGACGAGGGGCGGGCCGGCTGCTTCACCTGGGCCGGCCACCTCCACCCCGCCGCCCGGCTGAGCGCCGGCGGCGATTCCATCCGCCTTCCCTGCTTCCACCTCCGCGAGCGCGTCGGCATTCTGCCGGCCTTCAGCCTCTTCACCGGCGGGCGCTGCACCGAGCTCGCGCCCGGCGATGCGGCCTGGGCCATCGCGGGAGACCGTGTGCTGTGCGCGACGAGCGCGCCGGCGGGGCGGGGCCCCGGGCAGGCTGCGGGCCGCCAGCCCGGCATGCGCCGCCGGTCCGGTCTACGCTGAGCGCCATGACCACGCCGCGAGTCGCGCAGCGCCTCCGCCCCTTCGGCACGACGATCTTCGCCGAGATGACCGCGCTCGCCGCGAAGCACAACGCCATCAACCTCTCGCAGGGGTTCCCCGACTTCGACGGTCCGGAGTTCGTGAAGCAGGCGGCGATCGGGGCTATGGCGGACGGCCACAACCAGTACGCCCGCACGTTCGGCGTTCCGGCCTTGAACGAGGCGATCGCCTCGTGGTGGCGGCGCCGCGGCGGGCGCGCCCTCGACGCCCATGCCGAAGTCACCGTCACCAGCGGCTGCACCGAGGCCCTCGCGGCCTGCTGCCTGGGCCTGCTCGAGCCCGGCGACGAGGTGGTGACCTTCGAGCCTTTCTACGACGCCTACCCGGCCGGTGTCGCCATGGCCGGCGCGGCCCGCGTCTGCGTTCCGCTCCGCCCGCACGCCGGGCGGTTCACCTTCGACGAGGCGGAGCTCCGCGCCGCCTTCAGCCCGCGCACCCGCGCGCTCATCCTCAACAGCCCGCACAACCCTACCGGCAAGGTGTTCACCCGCGCCGAGCTCGACCTCATCGCGTCGCTCTGCACCGCGCACGGTGCGATCGTGATCGCCGACGAGGTGTACGAGCGCCTCGTCTTCGACCCGGAGCGGCCGCACGTCTCGATCGCCGACCTGCCCGGCATGGCCGAGCGCACCGTCGTCTGCTCGAGCCTCGGCAAGACCTTCAGCCTGACCGGCTGGAAGATCGGCTGGACGATCGCGCCCCCGCACCTCTCCGCCGGGGTCCGGGCGGCGCACCAGTTCCTGACCTTCGCGACGTCCACGCCCTTCCAGCACGGCGCGGCCGCGGCGCTCCTCGGCGGCCAGGGCGAGCTCTACGTCGCCTCGCTGCTGCGCGAGTACGCCGAGCGCTGCCGCTTCCTCTCCGACGCGCTCACCGCGCTGGGTTTCGAGGTGATCCGGCCCGAGGGCACGTACTTCGTCATGGCCGACCACACCGCCGTCAGCCGCCGGCTGGGCCTCGCCGACGACTTCGCCCTCTGCCGCTGGCTCACGGCCGAGGCCGGCGTCGCCGCGATCCCGCCGAGCGTCTTCTACGACCGCAAGGAGGAGGGCCGCCGCCTCGTCCGCTTCGCGTTCTGCAAGCGCCCGGAAACGCTCGAAGAAGCGGCACGCCGCCTCCGCCGCGCCCTCGCCTGACCGCGTCCCCCAGTCATCCCGTCTCTACGGCTCTACGTCACTATTCCCCGATGTACGCTCTTCCTCGCCCGGCCGGTTGCGCCTCCGCCTGCCAGCCGCACGCCAAGGCGCGGTACCCTCCCCGCATGATCAGCATCCTCGGCCTCCGCATCAGCGCAATATTCCGCAGGATCGCGCCCGACCCTTTCGTCCTCGCGGTTCTGCTCACGCTCCTCACCCTCGTCCTGGCGATCACTCTCACCGACTCGGGGCCCGCCGACCTCATCGATATGTGGGGCGGCTCCGGCGGCGTGTGGTCGCTCCTCGCCTTCGCGATGCAGATGTGCCTCATCCTCGTCACCGGGCACGCCCTCGCGTCCAGCCCGCCTGTCTCCAGCCTGCTCGACCGCCTGTCCTCGCTCCCACGCTCCAGCGCCCAGGCCGCCACGCTCGTCGCCACCGTCGCCTGCGTCGCCGCGGTCCTCAACTGGGGGCTCGGTCTCATCGCCGGTGCGCTCATGGCCCGGCGCGTGGGGCTCGCCATGGCGCGCAAGGGGGTGCCAACGCACTATCCCCTGCTCGCCGCGGCGGGCTACCTCGGTCTGATGGTCTGGCATGGCGGTCTTTCCGGCAGCGCGCCGCTCAAGGTCACGACCGCGAAGGACATCGCCGAGGTGTTCGGCCCTGGCGCGCCCTTCGGACCGATCGACCTCACCCGAACGCTCTTCAGCCCGATGAACCTTTTCATCACCGGTGGTCTGCTCGTCCTCTCGCCCCTGCTTGTCTCGCGACTGTCGCCGCGCGACCCTCGCCACATCGAACCGGCCGACCGATTCGTCTCCGCCGCTGTCGCCGCACCCGCGCCGGCGAAGGACGACCGCAAGCCCCTCATCCCGCGCCTCCTCGAGGACACGCCCCTGACCACGATTGTCCTCGTGGCCTTCATCGCCTGGTGGGCGTGGCGCTATTACATCCCGCGCGAGGGCCACGCCTCCGGCCTCCTCAGCCTCAGCCCAGACAGCGTGAACCTCACCATGCTCCTGCTCGGCCTCGTCCTCCACGGCACGCCCGCCCGCTACCTCGCCGCCGTGGAGGACGCCGCCCGCGGCTGCGCGGGCATCATCCTGCAGTTCCCTCTCTACGCGGGGATCATGGGCTTGATGAAGGCCAGCGGGCTCACCGCGCTCTTCGCCGAGAAGCTCGCCGCCGGCGCCACGCCGGAAACCCTGCCCCTCTTCACCTTTCTCGCCGCGTGCGTCATCAACCTCTTCGTGCCCTCCGGCGGTGGCCAGTGGGCCGTGCAGGGCCCGATCGCCATGCAGACCGCCATCGACGCGGGCGTCGCCCCGGAGAAGATGGTCATGGCCGTGGCCTACGGCGACCAGCTCACCAAGATGCTCCAGCCCTTCTGGGCTCTCCCGCTCCTGGCGATCACAGGCGCCAAGGCGCGCGACATCGTCGGCTATACGGCGATCGTCATGGTCGTCGCGGGCGCGTGGATCGGGATCGGCCTGGTCCTCTTCTGATCCGGTCGCGCGTCTGCGTTACGGCCCGCCGGCCCCCGCCGCCGCGCCGCCGAGAATGGCCAAGCCACCGAAGAAGAGAACCATGACAACGTAGAACAGCAAGAGCAACGCCGCGATGGAGACGCTCACGATGCCGCAGATCATCCCCGCCTGCGTCATGCCCTTGCCGCTCGGATCCATCCGCCCGGCTCTCATGCTCCGCAGGTCGCCCGCGCCCATCACCCACGCGATCACGCCCAGGATCCAGCCGAAGCCGCACCCGTTGATCACAAGGCCCAGAATCCCGAGCACCAGCACGGTCGTGCCCCGGTGCGGCTGCAGAGAAGGGGCATGCGGGCTCATCGGCGGCGCGATCGTCATCGGGCTGCTCCTCTCACGAGCGGGAATCCGCCAGAGCTTACCATAAGGCCCGCGCCGCGGAGCCCACGCCGCATGCCCGACCACCCCGCCAGGATCGTCGCCGCAAGCCTCGCCGCCGCCCACCCCGGGGCGTTGCTGCGACGCTTCGCCGACGCACTGCCGCGCGGCACCGCGACCGTGCTGGCCGTCGGCAAGGCCGCCGGCGCGATGGCCGCGGCCTATGTCGAGCTCCTCGGCCCGCCCTCACAGGGCCTGCTTGTCGCGCCCGACGGCGCATCGACACCCCGCGGCTTCGCACACCTCCCCGCCGATCACCCGGTGCCGACCGAGCGCAACACTCTCGCCGCCCGGCGGATCCTCGACGCCGCCGGTGCATCCGGGATGCACGATTCACTCGTCGTCCTCCTCTCCGGCGGCGCGTCGGCCATGCTCTGCCTGCCCCGACCGCCCCTCACCCTCTCAGAGCTGGCCGCGGTCACGGACGCGCTCCTCCGCGCAGGGGCGCCGATCGAAGAGCTCAATGCGGTGCGCAAGCACTGCGAGGTCCTCAAGGGCGGGGGCCTCGCCGCGGCGTGCCCCGCCCGGCGCATCGTGTCGTTCATCCTGTCGGATGTTCTCGGCGATCGACTGGACGTGATCGGCTCGGGCCCGACCGCGCCCGATCCGACGACATTCACGGATGCGCTCACCGTGCTCCGGCGGCGCGGGCTGCTCGACACCGTGCCTGCCGTGACCGAACACCTCCGCCGGGGCGCTGCGGGCGCGGAGCCCGAGACCATCAAGCACGACGATCCCCTCTGGTCACGCGTCGAGAACATCGTCATCGGCAACAACCGGCTGGCGCTCGATGCCGCCTGTGCGGAGGCGCAGCGGTTCGACTACGTAGTGAGCCAACGGCGCGACGCCGTGCAGGGCGAGGCCGCCGACGTAGGGCGTTCTCTCGCCCGATGGGCGAAGGGTCTCCGAGCCGGCAATGTCGGCCGCGCCTGCATTGCCTGGGGTGGGGAGACCACAGTCACGGTCGGCTCCTCCCCCGGCCGCGGCGGCCGAAGCCAGGAGCTTGCCCTCGCCGCCGCCCTCCAGCTCGACGGCACGACAGGGATCACGATCATGACCCTCGCCACCGATGGCCGCGACGGCCCTACCGACGCGGCCGGCGCGATCGTCGATGGCGACACCGCTCGGCGCATCCGCGCCGCCGGCATCGATCCTGCCGCCTCCCTCCGCCACCACGACAGCTACCCCGCCCTCGCCGCCGCGGGCGCCCTGCTCCGCACCGGCCCCACCTGCACCAACGTCAACGACATCATGCTCGCGCTCGTCGCTGAACCCCCGGAAGCGCCATGAGAACACGGAGGTACGGAGAATCGCGGAGAGCACGGAGAAAGACCAGGATCAGTCCAGACGAACACACCTGGACAACGTAGACACCGACTCCTTCATCTGTGTCCATCAGTGTTCATCTGTGGCCAATAACGCCTTCCTCCGCGTTTTCCGCTTCTCTCCGCCCCTCCGCGTTCACTCCCCCTCCTCCACCAGCCGCATCTGGAACTCGTACATCGCCCTCCGGTAGTGGTCGCTCCAGATGCCGTGCCGGAAGCGGGGGTAGAACAGCATCTCAAAGTCCTTGTCCGCATCCTGCAAGGCCCGCACAAGCTTCACCGAGTTCTGCACGTGCACGTTGTCGTCCATCGTCCCGTGCACGACGAACAGCGTGCCGTGCACGTTCTTCGCCGCCGCGACCACGCTCGTCCCGTCGTAGCCCTCGGGGTTCTCCTGCGGCGTGTCCATGTACCGTTCTGTGTAGATGGAGTCGTAGTCCCGCCAGTCGGTCACCGATCCGCCGGCGATTCCCGCCGCGAAGTGCTCCGAGTGCGTCAGCGCGTAGCTCGTCATGAAGCCGCCGTAGCTGAACCCCGACATCCCGATCCGGTCTCCGGCGACGAAGGGCTTGGCCTTCAGCCACTCCATCATGTCGTTGATGTCCTCCATCTCCGGCTCGCCCAGGCGCTTGTACGCCGTCCACGCGCTCCGCGCACCCTTGCCGCTCGCCGAGTATGGATCGCCCTTGAAGACGACGAACCCGCTCGCGGCCATCATCTGGTCGCCCGTCCGCCCGCCGCTCCACGCGTCGGACACCGTCGGCGCGTGCGGCCCGGCGTAGGTGCTGTACCACACCGGGTACTGCTTCCCGGGGTCGAAATCGGGGGGGTAGATCAGCATGCCCTCGAGCGTGATCTCCTCGGCCTGGCTCGAGCGCGACGCGGGGATGCTCACCAGCTCCACCCGGCCCAGCTCCCACTCCTCGAGCGCGAACACCGGGTTGGTGTCGAGCGTCCGCACCAGCTCCCCGTCGCCGTCGCGCAGCACGGCCCGGTCCGGCTGATCCGCGCTCGACCAGAAATCCGCGAAGTACTTCCCGCCCGGGCTCAGGCTGACGCGGTGCGAGCCGCGCTCGCTCGTCAGCCGGCGCAGGTTCGCGCCGTCGAGGTTCACCGCGTACAGGCTCGATCCGATCGGCGAGTCGGCGGTGCAGTTGAAGTAGACTACCCCGTTCTCCTCGTCGAGCAGCTCCACGCCGCGGAACTCCCAGGGACCCTCGGTCACCTGTCCGAGCAGCTGCGCCTCCTTGTTGTAGCGGTAGAGGTGGTTCCATCCGCTCCGCTCGCTGGAGAGCAGGAATGAGCCGTCCCCGAGCACGCGGAAGTACGAGGGCGCCTCGATCCAGGCGTCGGTCTGGTCGCGGAGGAGCTTGGTCGGCGCACCGCCGCGGAGCGAGGCCGTGCACAGGTCGAGCCACCGCTGCGCCCGGTCCTGCACCGTGAAGTAGACGCGCGAGGAGTCGGGCCACCACCCGACCTTGGAGAAGATGAACGACCCCGCGGTGTATCCCGAGAGGTCCGCGAACGCCGGCTCGGCGCCCGCGACGCTGACGATGCCCAGGCGCACGTCGGGGTTGGGCCTTCCGGGCTTGGGGTATTCGGTGAGCTCGACCTCCTGGGGCTCGACCGCGTCGTCGACGATCGTGAACGTGTCCACCCGCGTCGAATCGGTCTCCATGTAGGCGATCGCCGAGCTGTCCGGCGCCCACCAGTAGCTCCGCCAGTCGCGCCCGAAGATCTCCTCGAAGTAGATCCACGCGTTCTTGCCGTTGCGCACCTTCTCCGAGCCGGTCGTGGTCAGCCGCCGCTCGATCCCGGTCGAGACCTCGACCGAGTAGAGGTCGTGCTCCCGGACGAACGCCGCGTACCGCCCGTCGGGGCTCAGCGACGCCAGCTCCTCGACCTCCGGGGTCGCCGTCAGGCGCCGCGCCCACGCGCCGTCCAGCGCTACCGCGTAGAGGTCGTTCTCGTGCGCGAAGATCGCGTGGCCGCCCGCCTGATCCGCGAAGCTCCTGCGCGACCCGATCCGGTCCGCGGCCTCGTCGTCGAAGGACTCCAGCCCCGCGATCGCCGCGACGATCGCGGAGCTGTCCTCGCCCTCCACCGGCTCCACGTATCGGCCCGTGGCCGCCTCCACTCGCCACGTCTCCCCGCCGCGCCGGACGGTGTAGTGCTCGTCGTCCTCCCACTCCACCCCCCGCATCGGCGACCCGCCGAGGTCCGGGCGGTCGCGCGACTCGTAGAGGGCGGCGTACGTGATCCGCCTCTTGGGCCCTCGGTCCTCCGCGAGGGCCGGCATGGGCGCCGCCAGCAACGGCGCCGCACGCGCGACCCGGTACACGGGGTACTCCGCGCCGGGCTCGGCGGCCTCGTCGAAAAAGTTCCACGTCACCAGGCTGTCGTCAGCCTCCGGCTCGAGCATCGCCACGACCAGGTGCCCGAGCCGCTGATCCACCCCGACGAGGAAGTCGCCGGGGCGCACGGCGCGCGTGCGCTCGTCGGTCGCGGTCGTCGCGCTCACCATGTTGTGACCCTGGAACGCCTCGGGGGCACGCTCGACGGTCTCGAACGTGTACGCCTCCACGTCCAGCTCCGCGTCCTCGCGGATGACCGCCACCTCGACCCCATGCCGGCGCAGCAGCTCGACGACGTCGGGCCGGTCCTGCGGGATGACGTAGCCCCAGGGTCGATCGACCTTCACTCTCCCGACGAACTGATCGATCACCTCCACCTCGTAGTCGCGCGCGTCTCCCTGTGCCGCGCGGCCCTCTTCCCGCTCGATCTCCACGAACCCCTTGACGAGCGACTTCTCCTCCAGGGCCACGGCCGTCGTCCGGATCGGCGTCGGCTCCTCGGCCTCCGAGCCCTTGCCCGCCCGCTCGTCCGCCCCCTTGAACAGCCCCTCGACGGCCTCCCGATTCGCGCCCACGTCCTGGAGCACGGCGCGGCTGAAGTCCAGCGTCGCGATGACGCGATCCTTGAAGGGCGCATAGCTGTAGGCCTCGGTCAGCACCGAGATCCGGTTCCGCATCCCGAAGTAGTTCGTGCCGTAGCGGGGCGCCGCGGGGAACGTCGTCCACTGCGTGTGGTCCGCGTGGAAGTTCCCGTAGGTAAACGTCTCGTGCCCGTGCTCCTCGCGCACCTTCTCCGCGACCCGGGGCAGCATCGTGTCGCGCACGTACCCGAGCAGCTCGGTGTCTCCCCCCGGGTGCTTCGGGCCCGAGTACGTCAGCACGTAGCCGTGGTGCGAGCCGTTGGTGGTGTGCGTGTCCACGAAGACGTCTGGGTCCCACTGCCGGAACGCGCGCAGGAGCGCCCTCGTCTCCGGCGCCTCCGCCTTGATGAAGTCGCGGTTGAGGTCCAGGCCGTCGGCGTTCTCCCGGATGCCCATCCGCTCGGGCCCGGCCTGGCCGGGGCGGTTGTCCGGCGCCATCCGCTCGTTGCCGTCGGCGTTGTAGATCGGCGCGATGCAGACGATGAAGTTCTCGAGCAGCGGGTGGTCGGGCGTCGTCGCCAGCTCGCGTGCGAGCATCAGCAGCGCCTCTTTGCCGCATACCTCCCCGGCGTGGATGTTGCCGACGAGCAGCGCCACGAGCTTGTCCGAAGCGCGGGCCTCCGCCGGTGTCGTCACGGGCGGGTCGGCGACCACGAGCAGCGGGAGGAATCGTTGCTCCCGGCTGATGCCCAGCTCCGCGAGGTGCACCATCTCCGATTGCTCGTCGAGAGCGCGCGCGAACGACATCACCTCCTCGTACGTGGCGGTCTGGGCGAACTCCGTCCGCTCTGCGGTCGTCCGGAGCTCCTGCGCCGGACTCGGCCGCACGCCCGCTCCGATGATCAGGGCTACCGATACGACGAGCGAAATGACTGGGCCTTTCATTGGCACGGCTCCCGGGTTGTGGCTCGCGATAGCGTACCGGAAGCGCCCGCGTCAGGCGGGCCGCTCCGGCCACCCCGCCCTGGTACTCTGGAGCCCGCAAAGACGCACGGAAGGAGCGAGCGATGGCGCGATCAGTGACCCTGTTCACCGGCCAATGGGCCGACCTCACCCTCAACACCCTCGCGGCCAAGGCCGCCGACTTCGGCTACGACGGCCTGGAGCTCGCCTGCTGGGGCGATCACTTCGACCCCGTCCGCGCCTCCAAGGACAAGGCCTACTGCGACGGGCGCCACGCGCTCCTGGCCAAGCACGGGCTCAAGTGCTGGGCCATCTCCAACCACCTCGCCGGCCAAGCCGTGTGCGACCCCATCGACGAGCGGCACAAGCTGATCCTGCCCGCCCACGTCTGGGGCGACGGCGAGCCGGAAGGGGTTCGCGCCCGCGCGGCGGAGGAGATGAAGGCCACCGCCCGCGCCGCGGCGAACCTCGGCGTCGGCGTGGTCAACGGCTTCACGGGCTCATCGATCTGGCACAAGCTCTACTTCTTCCCGCCCACCGGGGAGAAGGACGTGAAGGCCGGCTTCGACGACTTCGCCGAGCGGTGGGGGCCCATCCTCGACGCGTTCCAGGAGCACGGCGTGAAGTTCGCCCTCGAGGTCCACCCCGGCGAGATCGCGTACGACATCTACACGGCGGAGCGGGCGCTCGAGGCGCTCGGGCGGCACCCCGCCTTTGGCTTCAACTTCGATCCCAGCCACCTGATCTGGCAGGGCATGGACCCGGCCCGCTTCATCGACCGCTTCCCCGATCGCATCTTCCACGTGCACATGAAGGACGCCGCGACGACCCTCGACGGCGACAGCGGGATCCTCGGGAGCCACATCGGCTTCGGCGACCGCCGGCGCGGGTGGGACTTCCGCTCCGTCGGTCGCGGCGACGTCAACTTCGAGGAGATCATCCGCGCCCTCAACCGCATCGGCTACGACGGCCCGCTGAGCGTCGAGTGGGAGGACTCCGGCATGGACCGCGAGCACGGCGCCCGCGAGAGCTGCGAGTTCGTGCGGAGCATCGACTTCCGACCCTCGCGGCGGGCGTTCGACGCGGCGTTCGAGGAGTAAGCTGTAGCAGGACATGTTCGATAATCCCTCGAAGGAGACAGCCATGAGCGCGACCCCCGGCCGGTCGGACGAGCTTCTGAAGCGAATCACGATGGATCCCGCTCTCTGCGGCGGCCGCCCGTGCGTGCGCGGGATGCGGATCCGCGTCAGCGACGTCATCGACCTGCTCGCGGCGGGCCTGAGCGCACAGCAGGTCGTTGAGGAGCTGCCCGATCTCGAACTCGACGATGTTCGAGCCTGCCTGGCGTTCGCTTCCCGGCGCCTCAATCATCCGACCCTCGTCGCCTGATCAGGAGGAGGCGTTGTGGAGCTGTGGCTGGACATTCATCTCTCGCCGAAGGTCGGGCAGTGGATCCAGACCTCCTTCGGGATCCGCTGTGTCATGATGCGCGATCAGGGGATGCAGCGCACGGACGACGGGCGGGTGTTCCAGCAGGCTCGCCGTCCGGGCGTGGTCATCATGACCAAGGACGCAGACTTCCTTCGGCTCCTCGAGGCGCACGGACCGCCCCCAGCGGTGATCTGGCTCACCTGCGGTAACACGTCGAATGCCAGCCTCTGCGACATCCTGGCGCCGCGCCTCGCGCGAGCGCTGGAACTCATCGCGCAGGGCGAGGGTCTCATCGAGATCGGAGAGGCATGAATAGTCGAGCAGCCGGGGTGATGACGATGCGAATCTGGGGCAAGAGAAAGCGGGTCGATCAGGAAACATGGTCGGAGTGGCGACGGGCGGCATGGTCGAGCACTCTGTCGGGATCCCGGTGCTTCGGGTGCTCGTTGCGAGAGTTCATCGCACACAGCGGGCCGCTTGTTTGACTTCCCGCATCAGGGCCAAGCGTCGAAGACGTTGTGAAGCTCGTGGTGGGCCCTGTGCATCAAAGACTTGTTCCCTACCACGCCGAATGCCGGTTGAGGCCATCGGGCAAGCCGCGTGAGACTCCACGGGTCTCGGCTAGGAAAGGGCTTCTGGAGGCTGCAGATGGAAGGAAAGGTGAAATTGGGAATGGTCGGCGGCGGTCAGGGGGCCTTCATCGGCGCCGTCCACCGCATGGCCGCGAGGCTTGACTATCGCTACGAGCTCGTCGCCGGCGCCCTCTCCTCCACCCCGGAGAAATCCGTCGCCAGCGGCCGCGAGCTCGGCTTGGCCGTGGACCGCAGCTACCCCACCTGGCAGGCCATGCTCGAAGGCGAGCAGCGCCGCCCGGCGGACGATCGCATCGAGGCCGTCTCCATCGTCACCCCCAACCACGCCCACTTCGAGCCCGCCAAGGCCTTCGCGGCCGCGGGCTTTCACGTCATCCTCGACAAGCCGATGGTCCACACCATGGAGCAGGCCGAGGACCTCGCCCGCACCGTGCGCGAGAACGACGTGGTCTTTGCCGTCACCTACAACTACTCGGGCTATCCGCTCGTCAAGCAGGCCCGCGAGATGGTCCGGTCCGGCGAGCTCGGCGAGGTCCGCAAGGTCGTCGTCGAGTACAACCAGGGCTGGCTCGCCGGCAAGCTCGAGGCCACCGGCCAGAAGCAGGCCGACTGGCGCACCGACCCCGCCCGCTCCGGCGTCGGCGGCTGCATCGGCGACATCGGCTCACACTGCGAGCAGCTCCTCGGCTACATCACCGGCCTCGAGATGGAGAGCCTCTGCGCCGACCTCACGACCTTTGTCCCCGGCCGCAAGCTCGACGACGACGCCAACGTGCTGCTCCGCTTCAAGCCCAGCAGGGGCGGCGAGCCCGCCCGCGGCATCCTCTTCGCGTCGCAGATCTGCGTCGGCGGCGAGAACGACCTGCGCATCCGCGTCTGGGGAACCAAAGGCGGACTCGCCTGGCATCAAGAGGACCCCAACGCCCTGCTCGTCCATCGCCTGGGGCAACCCGACCAGGTCTACCGGCGCGCGAACGGCTACCTCGGCCAGGCGGCCGCGAGGAGCACGCGAATCCCATCCGGCCATCCCGAGGCCTTTATCGAGGCCTTCGCCAACATCTACACCGCCGCCGCGGACGCCATCCGCGCCGGTGCGGGCGCCAAGGGTCCCGAGCAGTTCGACTTTCCCGGGGTCTATGACGGCGCCCGTGGAGTGCGCTTTATCCACCGAACGGTGGAGAGCGCCCGCGCCTCAGAGAAATGGACCCCTTTCGCGGGCTGACCCGCGCCCCCACGACCGGGGGCGCGTTCCGACGTGCATCCGAGACCTGGCGTCGGGCGAGATGCGCCGACCCGGCCGAGATGGTTCTCCGACGCCGCTCCGTGTGGTAGCCTGCCCGGGGGGCACGGAGGGATTCGCATGCGCAGCCACGCCGCGTTGATGCTCGCGATGCTCACCGCCGCCGCGCAGCTCGGGCGCGCCCAGCCCGACCCGGATTCCGACGGGGACGGTCTCTCCGACTTTCACGAAGTCCACAAGCACTCTACCGATCCGGCAAAGCCGGACTCCGATGCGGACGGCGTCCCCGACGGCGATTGGCTGGAGCGCCGCGAGTTCACCTACACCGTTCGCGCCGTGATGCACGTCATGAAGCCGATCAACCCCGGCACGCTCACCGATGATTATCAGGACGGACGCGTGCTCGACGACCACGAGGACTACGCCGAGATCGAGGTGATCCTGTACCCGGTCAACACGGTCGCCGAGGCCATCGTCGGCGACCATCAGTGGGGGAGCCCGGACGCCGCGGTCGCTCGCTACCTCGTTCCCGGCGCGACCACCAACTGGGACGAATCGATGCGCGCCGACCTTCGCGCCGAGCTCGCCGCAGAGGGCGTCGATCTCGACGTCCTCACCGACGCCGAGGCCGCCGCCCGCGTCTCTCACCACCTCATGAGCCGGGTCAACAGCGAGGACAGCTTCACCACCTTCGCCGCCGAGTTCGATGATCGCGGTCACCTCGTCATTCCGGACGACATGCGCGACCATTGGGCGAACGAGCTTGCCACCCGCGGCCGCACCCTCGGGGAGCAGCTGGATCACGAGCTCTACGGGCGCGGCATGTTCCGCACCCGCACCATCGGCTCCTGCACCTCCGCGGCCATCTACCTGGCCACCGGGCTCAAGGCCGCGGGCCTTCCCGCCCGCACCATCATCTGCATCCCGATCACCGACGGGAACGACGACGCCGAGCTCGCGCTCGCGCAGCGCCTCACCAACCACAAGGTGCGCGAGATCGTCACCCGCGCCCACCGCCGCTCCAAGAACACCTGGACCAGCCACACCTTCAACGAGGTCCACGTCGGAGGCCGCTGGGTCCGTCTCAACTACAGCCGACTCGGTCAGGACATCCTCGACGAGGAGTTCCTCGGCCTCATGGTCCACGTGAACACCTTCCGCGACCACGCCGACGCCCGCCTCTCGGCCTGGGGTCGGCACGACGACGGCGCTGGCACCGTCTGCGGGTACGCCAACCCGTACTCCTGCATCTCCCTTTCCGATCGCTTCGGCCCGCACTGCACACTCGACAATCCGCCCCTCGCCCCGCGCCTCCCCTGTCTGACCATCAACCGCGTCTACTGGTATGACCTCCAGCCCGATCCGCCCCGCGTCCAAATGGACATCGACGATGCCGAGACCGCCGGTCACCTGGTCGCCGTCGTCGAAGAGGAAGCCGGCTCTGACGACTACGGCGATTTCTACGCCGAGGTCGGCAAGCTCTTCCTCCTCTCTCACCCCGAGCACCCGCAGGTCCGAGCGTTCGCCACCCGCGGCTACTGGATCGATTCCCGTATCGGGCTCCGAGATTTTTATCTCCAGATCCCGCCCGAGGACTACCCCTTGCTGGTCCCCGGCGTCGAGTACCGGCTCCTCCCGCAAGCGGCCGAGAACGGCCGCGAATGGCGCGTGAGCGATGATGTGCGCGTCGTTCGCCCGTTGCAATGATCACCGGTCTCGTGTGTGCGGCCATGCCCATGCTCCCGCGAGCACGCAAGTGGATATCGACGTTCGCGGCGTTCCTGCTGCTCGGGGCCTTCATCCTCTCGCTGCGCTGCCACGTCACGATCCGGCAACCCAACACGTGGCGCATCGAGATCTCTGCCGGCGCCGCCCGCATCAACTGGGATACCGGGCCGCCCACGGCCGCCCCCGGTTCCACGCAATACGACGCCGGCACGCACTCCACACCCGTCGAATGGTGGCCCCGCGCCCATCGGCGCGTCGGATGGCCCGGCATCATCCTGCCCCTCTGGCTCCCTGCTCTCGCGACCGGCGTCCCCGCGGCCGTGATGTGGCGGCGCGCTCTCCGGCCTTCCGCCGGCTTGTGCCCGCGCTGCCGCTATGCGCGTCGAGGCCTGCCCGAGAACGCCCCGTGCCCCGAGTGCGGGCACATCCTGCATGATGCCCCCACCGCGCCAGATCACGCCCCGATGCCTTGATGCCTCATGCCTCGATGCCTCTCTTCCAATCGACTCCCCCTTGTCATCTCCCGTAGCGGCGCCCTCCCGAGCCTGGAAGAATCGCTTCGCACCTCGATCAGCGTCGAGTGTCCCAGCCGTGCGCCGATTTGTGTGGCTCGACGGAACAGCGACTGCATCCGCTCCACTCGCAGCCACTCGCGATCTACTATCCGACGACATGAACGCCGTCCAGAAGCTCCGCCAGCTCGTCGGCGAGATCGCCAAGGGCCCGGCCTCGGCCATGCAGGCCTGGCCTGTCGCGCAGCGGCTGCTCTCGCGCATGCCCCTTGATCAGGCCGAGATCGAACGGGTCTGCAAGGCGCGCGATCCCATCGGGCTCGACGTGCTCGTGACGCGGCTCGAGGGCGCCGGCGCCCCCGTCGCGGCCGCGCCACGGCCGGCCGGCCCCGCCGTTAGCGAGGAGGACATGAGAGCCGCTCTCAAGGCGTTCAGCAAGCGCCTGAAGCTCGCCCGCCTGAGCGACGAGTCCCGCCTCGGCAACCTCTACACGACCGGGGGGCGCGCCTCCAAGATCGACGCCATCCAACCGCCCGAGGAGTTCCCGCCTGACGTCTGGAAGGCCCTCGTCGCGGCGGGCAAGCTTAAGGACGCCGGCCAGGGCTTCTACGCCCCTGCCTGACGGCCGGCCGCCGGACGTGCCGACCCCTGAATTCCCGGGTGGAGGGAACAATCCACGCCCGGCCCGGATTCACCTCCAGCCGCTCCGCCCCGCGTTCGTGTCACCCGCGAGGCTCCGTTTGCGCCTCTTCCTTGTCCGCACGACGAAACGGAGGATAGACATGAACTTGCACCGCACGCTCGCTCTGCTCACCGCCGCCGGGCTCGCTCTGGCGGGGGGATGCGCCGCCGACGGCGAGCGCCGCACCGCCCATTCGGACGGCGAACGGCCGTCGCTCTATGCCGGCTTCGGGGGCTACGCCCGGCCTGTCTCCACGGACTCTCCCGAGGCGCAGCGCTGGTTCGATCAGGGCATCCAACTGCTCTACGGGTTCAATCACGACGAGGCCATCCGCTCGTTCCAGCAGGCCGCGGAGATCGACCCTGATTGCGCCATGGCCTGGTGGGGGGTCGCGTACGCCCGCGGCCTGCACATCAACAACCCACGGATGGGCGAGGAGCAGTCGCGCCTGGCCTACGAGGCGGCACAGGAGGCGATGGAGCGCGTCGGGAGCGCGAGCCCCGTCGAGCAGGCGCTGATCCGCGCGGTCTCGCGGCGCTACGCCATGCCCGTGCCGGAGGACCGGCGCCACCTCGACGAGGCCTACGCCGTCGCGATGGAAGAGGCGTACAGGGCGCACCCGGACGACACGGACGTGTGCGCGCTCTACGCCGAGTCGCTCATGAACCTCCAGCCGTGGGACCTCTGGACCCACGACGGCCAACCCAAGGGGCGCACGCCCGAGATCGTGGAGGTGCTCGAGCGCGCCATGGCGCTCGACTCCAACCACCCCGGCGCAAACCACTTCTACATCCACGCCGTGGAGGCCTCGCCGACGCCGGAACGCGCTCTCCCAGCCGCGGAGCGTCTGGGATCGCTGGTCCCCGGCTCCGGCCACCTCGTGCACATGCCGTCGCACATTTTCATCCGGACGGGCCGCTACGCCGACGCGGCGGTCTCCAACAGCCGCGCCATCGAGGCCGACGAGAGCTACTTCGCCGTCGCTCCCGCACCGGACTTTTACAGCATCTACTTCCTGCACAATCTCCATTTCCTCGCGTACGCGTCGATGATGGAGGGGAACTACGAGGCGGCGATCGCGGCCGCACGCCAGATCGAGCGCGACATCCCGCGCGAGTTCCTCCGCGAGCACGTGAAGCTCGCCGACGGGTTCATGCCCACGGCGCTCCACGTCTTCGTCCGGTTCGGCAAGTGGCGCGACATCCTGCGCGAGCCCGAGCCGGACGACTACCGCCTCCTCAGCCGCGCGGAGTGGCACTACGCCCGCGCGGTGGCCCTCGCGAACCTGCAGCGCATCGAGGACGCCCGGCGCGAGGTCGAGCGGTTCGACGGCGTGGTCGCCGTGATGGACGACGGGTGGTTCATGCACAACAACCCCGCCTCCAGCGTCACCGACATCGCCCGCAACATGGCCCTGGGCGAGATCGCCTACAAGAGCGGCGACCCCGAGACCGCCTTCTCGCTCCTGCGCGAGGCCGTCAGCATGGAGGACAACCTCGTGTACGACGAGCCCCCCGGGTGGATGCAGCCGGTGCGCCACGCCCTGGGCGCGCTGCTCCTCGCCGAGGGCCGCCACGCGGAGGCGGAGGAGGTCTACCGCGCCGATCTCGAGAAGCACCCCAACAACGGCTGGGCGCTCCTCGGGCTCGACCAGGCCCTCCGCATGGAGGGCAGGCTCGCCGACGCGGAGGAGATCGCGCCGACGCTCTCGAGCGCCTGGGCCCGCGCCGATGTGAAGCCCGTGGCGTCGTGCTATTGCCATCCGGACGCGCAGTGAGCGTTCGCCGAGGCCATCGGCCGCCCCCTGTTCCAGGAGCGCGGCCGTTTGCGCCCGGCCCTGTACTGCGCGCCGTGAGACTCTGGTGACCTCGGCGGGCCCCATCAGTCGGGATGTCGCTCAAACGCGAGGTCGATCAAGTCGGCGACGGGGTGCGTCCCGTCGATCGCGAGAAGCTGCGCGCGGCGGCCGGTCATCCGGGCACGGAGCTGCTCCGCGTCCGTGACTCGCGCGCCACGCACCGCGCGCTCGAACTCCACGATCATGTGCATCGCCTCCAACGACCGCCGGAGGTCGTCGTTCTCGGCCAGGGTAGAGATGATGCCCTCTCGTGCATCGGAGATGTACTGCGACGCCGCTTCGATCTGCTCGGCCTCGAGATGCACATACGCCAGACAGTACGCGGCCAGCTTGTCGGGCAGCGTCCCTGTTTGTCCACTCTTGCGGTAATGCGCGCGCAGATCCGAGAGCGCGGCGATTCTGTCCTCGAACAGCATCACGCCACCCATGCCCTCGAGCAAGCCGCTATCCGCGATCCAGTCGACCCACACCAGAGCCGGGAACAAGCTCGAGGTGTTCTCTTTCTGCCTCTGCACCACACCCGACTTGATGAAGGCCTGAATGCCCTCGCGCATGTCCGCTTGGACTCTCTCGATCGCAAGCCGGTCCGCCTCGTTCTTCGCCGCCGCGAGCTCGTTCGCTTGCCTCTGGGCCTCGATGTCCTGTCGGACCAATACCTGCACCCAGCCCGCGATGGACATCGACGCAACCAGCGCGAGCGAGCTGATCGTGACCGGTATCGGCCGGCGCCGGAGCAACAGTCGAGCTCTGCGCGTGAGGGAGGGCCTGGTCCACAGGATCGGCAAGCGGGCAAGCCAGCGGTGGAGATCATCCGCGAGCGCTTCGGCGGATCGGTACCGGTCCGCCGGATCGGGTGCGAGCGCGTGGAGGCAGATTGCGGCAAGGTCCGGATCGAGCCCGTCCACCACAACCGATGCCCGGGACCTGTGACGCGCGACGATCTCCTCGGGTCGGTCGCCGTGCGGCAGCTTGCCCGTGACGAAGTAGTACAGGAGCCCGCCCAAGGCGTAGATATCGGCGAGGGGCGTCGGCGATGATCGCTGCGCGAGCAACCGCTCGGGCGCCATGAGTGCGAGATTGCCTCCGGACGTGCATGCACTGAGGTCGGTCGCGCTCGCCAGGTCGAAGTCGGTGATCTTGGGCAAGCCTTGCTCGGTCCGCAGGATGTTCGACGGCTTGAGGTCCCCGTGGATGTTGCCGGCCGAGTGCAGCGCCTGCACGCCTCGGGCGACAGACTCCACCAGCCTGGCTGCCTCCCGCGCCGACAGAGGCGGTCGCACATCCGCGAGATCACCCCCGCTGATCCACTCCTGCACCACGTAGCTCTCGCCGTCGTCGGTCAGTCCGTGGTCGAGCACACGAACGACGTGCTCGTGGGCCACGCTCCGTCCCACGAGCGCTTCCGACCGCGCGCTCGCCCCCGAGGCGCGGATCTTCACCGCTACGTACGCCGGCGCGGTTGGTTTCGACAGGTGCGTATCGACAGCGCGATAGACGTGCGAGTCGTGCCCGATCCCGACGAGTTCCTCGAGGCGGTATCGCCCCGCCGGTCCGAAGTCCTCCGGCAGCATGCGCGGGGCGATCTCCGCGGACCGGGCCATGTCCACAAGGATGCTGGCGAACGCGTCTTCGGGGACGTGCGTGATCATGGCCGATGTACGGGCTCCCCGTCCGGGGTGAAGGTCTCGCGCAGCACGCGGCGGATCACCACCCACCGCTGGCGCAGCGATTCCTCGGTTGTGGCCAGCTGCTGCGCGATCACGCGGTGGCTCACGCCCCGAAGGCGCAGCAGGAAAATCTGGCGATCGTCCGGGTTGGCCATCGCCGACATCATCTCGAACACGAGCACGAACGCTTCGTTGTCGTCCTTGCAGCGGCGCAGGTCGCCGCTGATTTCGGCCCAGAACGCCGCGTCGTCCCCCGTCCGCGATGCGGTGGACTCGACCAGGCGGATCCGCTCCAGGGACACGTTCTCCACCACCCGGCTCACCAGCGCCCACAGCTGCGCCTCGGACTCCGCCCGCACCAGCCCACGCGCCGCCAGCGCGTCCACCCGGCGCGCGACCGTCGAGAACACGTCCTCGGTCCCGAACACCGATCGACCGCTATGGGGCAGCTTCCGGCGCGCGATCGCCCGTATCCGGTCCTCGTGCCGGAGAATGAAGTCGGCGATGTGTTCCCGGTTCCTCCACATGGCACAAACCTACGCAATTTGCACAAAAGGTTCCGAGAATTCCTCACATCCGTCCGCCCGGAATCACCAGATTAGTAGGCGGGGTGGGTTCGGCAACCACTTGAGGAGGCAAGGCCCAACATGACGTACGAGGTCGACTCCGATCCGCTCTGGTACCGAGTGTTCCAGGAGCTCATGTGCCAGCTCTACAAGGCCTTTGGGGGAGACTGCAGCGAACTCGATTGGTCGGCGGGCGCGGCGCCCATGTCGCTCCAGACTATCCGAAACGAGTTCGAGGCGCAGGGGCCGCCGACATTCGAGACCCAGGAGGAGGCCGACCGGTTCCTGTCCACGCTCGAGAGCATCGAGGCCCACCTGGGATCGCCGGAAGCCACGATCCAGGCGGAACTTGCGGCGGATGTCCGGGCGCTGATCGACGAGATCCGCTCCGCGTGGGTGTCGTAGCGTGCACGTGCTTCGGGACGGTGAAGCACGCAGATGATGGCGCAGCGATTGCGCGGCTTTGGCGTCGTCGCGGGCGCGACGGCGAGGAGTGAGGTCGCGGAGGCGCGATCGGGGGAGCGTCCTCACGGTTCGGACGGCGGAGGGGCCGTCCGATGGGGAGAGGCGCGCAGCCGGGAGCCGCCCCGGCTGGGGAGTGAGAGAGAGATATCGCGGCCGCCACGCCCGATCCGGCGGCCGCAGCGGGGCCCCGCCCGCGCGTCCTCCGGGGGACGGCGCCGGCGAGCCGGGGAGGATCCGACCCCGCGGCGCACGATCGCCGCGGGGCCGGGTGCCCCGTCGCTCAGCCGCCCTTCCGGAACAGGTCCTCGAGCGCCGCGGACAGGCGTGGGAACTCGAACGTGAACCCTTCGGCCTGCAATCGACGCGGCACGCAGGCGCGCCCATAGAGGGCGAGCTCGGGATCGGTCCGCATCACGAGCGGAGCGCCGAGCCGGACCAGGACGCTGGGCGCGGGAAGGCCGAGAGGCCGGCGGAGCGCGCGCCGGAGCTCACGCATGAACTCGGCGTTGGTCACCGGGGCGGGCGCGGTGGCGATGTAGGCGCCGGTCATGCCCGGGTCGGTGATGGCGCGCTCGAAGATGCGGTTCATGTCGCGCTCGTGGATCCAACTGACGCGCTGGCGTCCGGAGCCGAGCTTGCCGCCGAGACCCCGGCGGGCGAGCTTGGCCATTCGCGGCAGCGCACCGCCGTCGCGCCCGAGGACGAACGTGGTGCGGAGGATGACGCGGCGCTGCGAGGGGAGTGAGGCCTGGTGGAATGCATCCTCCCACGCGCGGCCGACGGTCGGGGCGAGGCCGTAGCCGAACGCCGAGTCCTCATCGATGATCGCCTCGGGCGGATCACCGTAGATGTGCGCGGTGGACATCTGCACCCAGACCGGGGGCGGGTTGCCCACCCGGGCAAGCGCCCGGCCGAGCGCAAGCGTGGACTCGACCCGCGACCTCAGGATCTCGTCGCAGTGGTCGGGCGTCTTGACGCAGTCCACCGTGCGCCCGGCGAGATTGACGATGGCGGAGGCCCCGTCGAGGCTTCCCGCCCAATCGCCGACCGACCTGCCGTCCCACGCCACGCGCGCCCACGGTTCGGCACGGGACGGTGCGGCTCGTGAGAGAACCACGACGGGGTAGCCGCGGGAGCTGAGGTGGTGGGCGAGATTCGTGCCGAGAAAGCCGGAACCCCCGGCGATGACGATGTGCGGGCTCGGTGTCATCGGCCGCGCATGCTAACCGGGTGGCGCAGCGTGGGCGGGTGCACCCGGGCGAGGCCGGTCCGGAAGGGCTCACACGGGGAGGGATCCGGCAACCTCGGCCCTGGTCGGATCGATCATGCTGCTCACGTCCGAGATTCGGTTGGCGGGGAAGCCGCCGCGGCGGGCGTGCTCGCGGATGAGGTCGGCGCTCGGGGCGATGTAGACGCAGTAGACCTTGTCGGCGGTGACGTAGCTGTGGACCCACTGGATCTCGGGGCCGAGGTCGCGGAGGACGGAGCAGGAGGTCTGCGAGATTGCCCGGAGCTGGTCGGGGGTGAGATCGCCGGCGCTGGGGATGTCGCGCTCGATGACGTACTTCGGCATGGGGTGCTTCCTTTCGTTCGGGTTGCGGGCCGCCGCGGCGGAGGGCCGGGGCGAGCGGGGACTCTTGAGCGGCATTTGAGCACACCGGCGCGCGTGCGCGGCTTGACTTGTGGTACGGTCGTGGTTGACTGGCGGTCCAGAAGAAGCGGACCCGGAGTACCGGGCGTGGAACGGGCGTTCGCGGTTCAATGGCGAGAGAGAGCGGGGAGCCGTGGAGAGAAGGAACAAGGGGAGCCGCCCCGGAGGGGCGGGGTGTCCGCGGGGTGGTCCGGCCCCTCCGGGGCGGGTTTCAGGAGGGGCGCATGCCAGCTTCAACGCGTGAGCAGCTGATCGCGGCCGCGTTCGAGATGTTCCAGCGGGAGGGCTTCCACGAGGTGGGGCTGGAGCGGATCCTGGACGAGGCCGGGGTGAGCAAGACGACGTTCTACAACCACTTCGAGAGCAAGGACGACCTGGTGCTCGGGCTGCTCGGGTGGCGCGACCGATGGTGGCGGAACGAGTTCGTCGAGCTGCTGCGCAAGCACGGGGGTGAGAAGCCGCGGGACCAGTTGCTGGCGCTCGAGGGGGCGCTCGGGGAGATGTTCAGCTCGGGCGAGTTCCACGGGTGCCTCTTCGTGAACGTGGCGGTGGAGTACCGGCGCGCGGGCGACCCGGCGAACCGCGCGGCGGTGGCCCACAAGAAGGCGATGGAGGACGTGGTGCGGCAGATCGCGGCGTATGCCGGGGCCGCGGACCCGGCGGGGCTGGCGCAGGAGTACACGATGGTGCTGGAGGGGGCGTACATCACGCGGTTTGTGAGCGGGAACCCGGAGGCGGCGGGGATCGCGGGGAGGTTGGTGCGGGCGGTGGTGGAGAGATATCTGCCTGCGTAGAAGAACTTCACCGCAGAGGTCGTTGAGTTTCGCTGAGGAAGAGAAAGGCATAGCTCAACACAGAGGCACAGAGGCGCAGAGAAGCGTCACAGTGGAGTTGATGCAGCGCGCCTGGCTCGTCTCTGTGCCTCTGTGTCTCTGTGTTCCACTCTTTCTTCAGTGCAATCGGCGCGGATGCGAATCAGCTGGTGTCGCGGCGATCGGCGAGGAACTGGTCGGCGAGGGCGAGGGCCTGGGCGAGA
>DASRXL010000031.1:0-4781 GCA_035654175.1 Phycisphaerales bacterium | reverse complement strand
CGCGTGACGAGCTGCAGCGCGCGCTCGCCGAGCTGCCCGCCGACCAGCGCGAGGTCGTCGTGCTCTTCCACCAGTTCGACTGGCCGATCATCCGCATCTCGCAGCACATGGAGATGCCCGAAGGCACCGTGAAGAGCCACCTCCACCGCGGCCGCAAGCGCCTCCGCCTGCTCCTCGAAGCCAGCGAGCGCGCCGTGCACGCGATCGAGGAGGTGTGGGAATGACGCGCGAGCACCCGGCGCCCGGCGGGGGCGACCCCCGGCGCGAGCAGCTGATCCACGACCTGCTCGACGGCGCGCTGGCGCACGAGGCGTCGCGCCGGGCTTATGAGCAGCTGCGCGGCGACGCCGCCGCGTGCGAGGACCTCGCCCGCATCCGCTACGCCGTCACGCGGCTGAGCTCGCCGATTGCGGCGCCCGACCTGAGCCAGACCATCCTCCGACAGGTGGATACACGCCGACGGTTCCTCTCCCGGCGCAATCGCGGGCTGGTGACGGCCGGGCGACTGGGCGTCGCCGCGGGCGTGGTGGCGGCCGTGGGGCTCGCGTCCTTCGTCAAGCGCAGCCTGCCCGAGCTGCAGCTCGCCGAGAGCGCCGCCCCGGTCTCCCGCGTGGTCGAGACCGCCGAGGGCGCCGCACGCGAGCAGACTCGCCTGCTGGAATCGACCGTGGAGACAATCCGTTCCACGCTGGCCTCCCCCGTCGCCAGGCTCTCGCTCAGCCCCGAGTACCGGCCGGAGGACGGCGTGCGCTTCGACGTGACTCTGCCCGCGACCAGCGCCGAGGCCCGCATCACCGCCGCCGCGCCCCTCGCGCCGGCCCGCCTCGGCCACACCCCCGCGGCCGCGCCGGCTCTGGCCGCGGCCCCGGCCGCCGCCGGCGCCCCGCACCCCTTCATCAACCGCTTCGGGCCGTTGCTGGTGATCCTTCGCGAGCCGAGCCCTCCGGTCGTCGATGAGCGTGACCTGATCCATGACCGCTGAACCCTCATCCCTCGCCCGCGTTCGCGGCCGCCTCGGCCGTCGCCGGCTCCGCACGCCGCTGCGCGCCGCGGCCCGGCTCGCCGCGCTCTGCTGCGCCGCCGCCCCGGCGCTCGCGCTTGAGCCCGACTTGGGGCACGTGGTCTCGCGCCTCCCCGAGCGCGTGCAGTTCGTCGCTGCGATGGACGACGGCGCCCGCCTGCGCCGGAGCCTCGGCGACTCGCCGCTCATGCTCGCGCTCGCGTCCGTGCCGCGCCCCGCGAAGGTGTTCGACGCCTGGTCGCAGCTCTCGACCGACCTCGGCATGACCGACGCCGAGGCGTTCGACCTGCTCCTGGGCCGGCGGGTGGTCTTCGCGGCGACGGGCCTGCAGGCCGGCGACTCCGAGTCGCAGTGGGCCCTCCTCAGCGAGCTCGATCCCGCGACGGACAGGCGCCTCCGCGCGGACCTCGGCGCGGTGCCCCGCCGCCTCGTGGACGGCCAGCCGGTGCTCGAGCTGGAGCACGGCTCGTTCCTGCTCGCGACCTCGAACGGCCGCCTCCGCTGCACGGCCGACGGCAGCTTCGAGGCGAGCCCCGCGTCGACGATCATGCTGCTCGCCCCCGCGGAGGACCGCGAGCTCTTCGACGAGATGCTGCCGCTCCTGCACTGCCAGAATCCTGCGACCACGATCTCGCGCACGCCCGGCGGGGCCGCCGCGGCGCGCCTGGGAGCCAAGGACGCGGTCTTCCTCTGGCGCCTGCCCGACGCCGAGACGGCCCCCGACCGGTTCCTCGCGGGCACGATCGGCCTCGACGGCTCCCGGTGGGACATCCGGGCGATCGCCGGGCCGACGGCCGGCTGGGTGCCCGAGACCGACCTCGCGCGCCTCGAGCCCTGGGCGCCGACGATGCTCGACACGCTGCCGGGTGAGCCCGCGCTCGCCGTGATCGGGCTCCGCGCCATGGTCGAGGCTCAGATGTGGCTCGTCCCCCTGCTCTCGCCGGGCGTCCCCGAGGCCGACCTCGACGCGCTCGACACCCTTCTTGGGGACCGCTCCATGCTCGCGCTCTGGCTCTCGCCCGAAGGGCAGCCCTCGGGCGACCCGCGCGCCGAGGTGCTCGTGGCGCACGAGGCGAGCGATATCCGGGCGCTCTCGGCGCGCAGCGATGCCATGCTCGGGGCTCCCCAGGGCGCGCCCGCGTCGCCGCACGGGGAATCGCCCGCGCTCCTCCAGCCTCACGATCCTTTCCAGGTGCGCACCATGCGCCTGCCGAGTCTCGCCGACCTCGCCGCACCCGCCGAACGGCCCTCGATCGAGCGCCCGCGCGCCGAGCGGGAACCCGGCCCGACGCTCCACTGGACGTGCGTCGCCGAAGAGGGCGCCGTCGGGCGCGCCGGGTGGCTCGTCGTCCACTTCGATCCCACGGGAGCGGCCGGCGTCGAGGAGCCGCGCCCGCCGGGCTCGACGAGCGACGCCGGCGGGCTGCCCGCGCGCCGGTATCTGCACGTCGGGCGCGCGGCGCCCGATCGGCTGACCGATCGCGCCGCCCTCGCGGCCGCGCTCACGCTGGCCTCCCCCGGCTCCGTCACCTCCAAGCTCCTCTCCCGCGTGCGCTCGCTTGAATGGGCGGTCTGGCTCGACGGGCAGCGGGACGCGCTGGACGTCGAGCTGTCGCTCCGCGCGGCCGAGCCGCCCCGCCCGGCGCAGTAGACTCTCGCGCGTGGCGATTCTCCTAGGCATCGATGTCGGGACCTCCTCCACGAAGGCGGTGCTCTCGGACGAGCACGGGCGCATCCTCGCGACCGCCTCGGCCGGTCACGCGCTGCTCACCCCCCGCCCGGGATGGTCCGAGCAGGACCCGGAGGGCTGGTGGAGGGCGTGCATCGACGCGGTGCGCGGCGCCCTCGCGCGCAGCGGCCGGGCGGGGGAAGAGGTCGCGGCGATCGGTCTGAGCGGGCAGATGCACGGGTCGGTGCTCCTCCCGGGCGAGGCGCTCCGTTCCGGCGGCGCGGACGCGCAGGCCCTCCGGCCGGCGCTGCTCTGGAACGACCAGCGCACCGCGCTCCAGTGCGAGCGGATCGAGAGCGCGGCCGGTGGCCGGGCCGCCCTGGTCGCGCTCGTCGGCAACGCGGCGCTCACCGGCTTCACGCTGCCCAAGCTCCTGTGGGTGCGCGAGCACGAGCCGGAGACCTGGCGCCGGGTCGCCGCCTGGTGCCTGCCGAAGGACTACGTGCGTCTGCGCCTCACGGGCGAGCTCGCGACCGACGTGGGCGACGCCGCCGGGACGCTGCTCTTCGACGTGGACGCGCGGGAGTGGAGCCTGCGCGCGCACGAGCTGCACGGGCTCGACCCAGGGGCCTCGCCGCGCGTGCTGGAGTCCTGCCGCGTCGCGGGGCACACTACGCGATGGGGCGCGGAGCAGACGGGGCTGCGGGCCGGCGTGCCCGTGGTCGCCGGCTCGGGCGACAACCAGTGCGGGGCCGTGGGGGCGGGGATCGTCGAGCCCGGGCTCGTGCTCGCGACGCTGGGCACCAGCGGCGTCGTGTACGCCCACAGCGATTCGCCGACCAAGGACGCCGGCGCCGGGGCCGCGCCGCCCGGGCGCGTCCACACCGTGTGCGCCGCGGACGGTTCGGAGGGCTCGCCCGGCCACTGGTCGCTCACGGGGTGCATGCTGAGCGCGGCGGGCTCGCTGCAGTGGCTGCGCGACTCGCTGTTCCCCGACGCGAGCTTCGAGCGCCTGCTCGCCGAGGCCGAGTCGGTCCCGCCCGGGGCCGCGGGGCTCGCGTTCCTGCCGCACCTCACGGGCGAGCGATGCCCCTACCCGGAGCCCTCGGCCCGCGCCGGCTTCGTGGGCCTGACGAGCCGCCACGGGCGCGCGCACCTCGCGCGGGCGGTTGTCGAGGGGGTGACGCTCACGATGCGCCAGATCCTGGACATCTTCGCCGAGATCGGTGTGCGCGCCACGCGGATCCGTCTCGGTGGCGGCGGGGCGAAGACCGCCTTCTGGCGCCAGTTGCAGGCCGATATCTACGGGGCGCCGGTCGAGCTGCCCAACACCGAGGAAGGGCCCGCCTACGGCGCTGCCCTCATGGCCGGCGTGGGCGCGGGCGTGTGGCCCAGTGTCGCGGAGGCCTGCCGGCGGACGATTGTGGCGAGCGAGACCAGGCCTCCCGATCCCGGCGCGGCGGCGCTCTACGACGAGCTGCGCGCGGTGCACCGCGGCCTCTACCCGGCGCTGCGCCCCGCCTGCGCCGCACTGGGCCGGTTCGACCGCTGACCTGCACCGTCCGTGCGCGCGACGACGCCCGCCGCGGGGCGGGCGCGTCGCCTCCCAGGCCTCCTCCGACCCGTCAGCGAGCTCTGCGCCGGCCACCGATGCAAAGAAGCCCCAGGCCTGCGCCGAGTCCGGCCGGCGCGGGAACGGCGCCGTACGCCACCTCGTAGCTCAACGTCACGTTGTCGATGCCCCACGATTCATCGTTGAGCAGCTGCAGCCCGACGCCGCGGAACTTCAGGTTCACGCTCTGAGCGTCGTCGGGAACGCGGAACGACAGCCTGATATCGCGATAGATCGAGTCGTCCCAGCGGCTCCCGTAACCGAGCTGCACCGGCCCGACGTCGGGAGCGCGATAGGTCTGCGCGATCGTCCCGTTGGAGATAGTCTCGTGGAAGAGCGTGCCGGAGTTCGAGATCACCTCGAAGACGTCCGGCCCATACGGCGGGCCGTCGCCGTCCCAGGAATCGATGGCGTAGAAGTCGAACTCGACGGTGTAGAGGATGAACGGGACGCCGCCCCCGCCTCCCCCGCCGCCGTCC
>DASRXL010000030.1:0-3181 GCA_035654175.1 Phycisphaerales bacterium | reverse complement strand
GGGGATGATAGAGCCGGGCGCTCGCGGGCTCGGCTCGGCCCGAGAGCCGTGCGGTCGGCGTTGCGACACCGCCGTCGAAGAGCCGGGCGGAGCACTGGCGGACAAGCCGCCAGTAGCGCGGGGCGCGAGCTGGTGGGCGCGGGGAAGGCACTGGCGGGCGAGCCGCCCGTGGCACGGAGGCAAGGGCGCGACGGGGGCCGGCTACGCGGCGAGATCGCGGACGCGCCCGGCGACGCCGTCGAGGGTGACGTAGAAGAACTCGCTGGTGATCGGGTACGGCAGGCGCTGGTAGTCCTGAGTCACCCGCTCGGAGACGCGCTCGACGAAGTCGGTGGGATTGCCCGAGAGGGCGACGAACATGTCGCGGGCGGGGGTGGCCACATAAAAGTCGCCGCCGAGCTGGGGGGCAAGGCGCCGGTAGAGCCCGGGCAGCAGGAGCCTGGCGGCGTCGTAGCCGTCCTGCTCGCTGATGATCGCGGCCCGGCCGCCCTCCTTGCTCTCGACGAACTGGATCTCGAGCTCGGGCGAGTAGTGCTCGAGGTTCTCCATCGCGATCTCCTCGACCTCGCCGATGCCGAGCCGCCAGCGGAGCATCTGCTCGGTGGTGATGCTCACGGTCATCTGGGGGAGGTCGGTCACGAAGACGACGACGGTGTCGTTCACGAAGGGGACGTGGGCGACCATCTGCTCGTCCAGGTGGTTGAAGATGGTCACCGGCTGGATCCGGGGCATGATGCGGGGCCGGGCGAACTCGATGGTCATGCTGGAGACGCTCTCGGCCTCGGTGGCGAAGAGCTGGGCAAGATAGTGCCGGACGATCTCCGGGCCGCGGTCGGGCTCGGTCGAGACCATGCGGTAGACGTTCTCGAGGTCGAGCCGTCGTCCGTTGACGAGGAGCTCACGCGGGCCGGTGTGCTCGATCTGGCATTCCGGCTTGATTTCGCGCAGCATCTCCGCGACGCGCAGTGCGAAGGCCTCGGGCTCTCCAGGTATGCCGGCCATGACGACTCCCTCCTGCATCCTGCGATCCGGCTCCCTCCGCGGCGCGTCGGCGGATGCCGAGCGACGAGCGAGGGGAGCGGCCCGCGGCCGCGGGGAAGTCATCGACAATCTCCAAGGCAATATGCACCGGGTTGTCCTGCTCGGCAAGGCGCGTGCCGGAACAGTCGGCAAGGGCGACGCGGCAGGCCTGACCGGATGCAGCGGGCACGACGGTTGGGCGGGCGGGCGCGAGATTCCCGCCATAGGCTCCGGCCGGGGCGGCCCGCGCGGGCACGCTTTTTCGGACGCCCCGGCGCGCGTGGGGATACCCTGTGCCCTCATGTCCGATCACGATCGCACACTCCCCACCGACACCACCGACGGGCTGCTCCTCATCATCAGCGGACCGAGCGGTGTCGGGAAAACAACCATCACCCGCGGCGTGGAGCGGTCCATCGCCGGCAGCGTGTTCAGTGTCTCCGCGACGACCAGGGCCAAAACGGAAGCCGACGTCGAGGGCGTGGACTACCACTTCGTCGACGACGCGGAATTCGACCGGCTCGTCGCGGCCGACGAGCTGCTCGAATGGGCGTGCGTCTTTGGGAAAAGGTACGGCACGCCGCGGAAGTGGGTCGAGGAGCAGCTCCGGCGCGGGAGGCTGGTGATCCTGGAGATCGACGTGGAGGGTGCGCGGCAGGTGAAGGCGAAGCTTCCGGGCGCGTTCGCGATCTTCGTGCTGCCGCCGAGCGAGGAGGTCCTGCTGCGCCGGCTGCGCGAGCGGAAGCGGGAGGGGGAGGACGCGATCGCGAGGCGGTTCGCCGAGGCGCAGCGGGAGATCGCGGCGGCGCGGGCCGGAGGGGTGTACGACCTGTTCGTGATCAATGACGACCTGCAGCGGACGATCGCCGACGCGCTCGAAGCCGTGGAGCAGCGCCGGCGCGAGCGGGCGGAGCGGCGGGGATGAGGGCGGCGGTCGGGAATGCACTCGTCGCGGCGGCGGGCTTGGCTCGCCGTCGCGCTCGGCCCGCTGCCTAAACCCTTGCGTTGCTGGTGTTTGTCCGCGATTGCCCCGCTTGGGTCGCCGCGCGAGCGGGTCGGTGAAAAAACACGGCACGCCGGGGCTCGGGGCCATCCGGCGTGCGTCGTTCGTGGGCCGAGAGACTCGGCCGGATCGCGATCGAACTCAGGCCATCTCGCCTTCGGGAGCGGGCGCGGCGGCCTTCTTGCGCCGGCCTGCCTTCTTCCTGCCGCCCTTCTTCGCGGTCTTCTTCCCCGCCTTCTTGCCAGCCTTCTTGCCAGCCCTCGTGCCGGCCTTCTTCCCGGCCTTCTTGCCGGTCTTCTTGCCCGCCTTCTTCGCCCGCTTCTTGCCGGCTTTCTTGGCGGCCTTCTTCTTGGCCTTCTTCGCCATGTCCGTTCTCCTTTGCCGCACGACTCGCGGCGCTCACCTATATAGCGGCGATCGCGCGCGCCCGCGAGAGGGGCGAGGGGTCTCGACGAAAAAAATTTTGCGCGCGACCGCGCGCTCCGTCTCAATCCCTTGTGCCTTGCGCCCTCCGTGGGCGCACAGCGCGCCCGAGGGTGCGGCCGGTCGAGCTCGCAATCGAACAGGGATTCGTCGTCAGCTTCCGTGCATCTCGGGCGATCCGAGCGCGATCGTCGCGCATCGGCGACGCTGGTCCGGCGGAGAGCGTTTCTCGTGCGGCGCGGCCGCGCGCGGCGGCGCGATCCGACGCACGCCGCCGAGGAAAGCCTCGTCGACGGCCCAGAGCGCAGGCGCGCGGGGCCCACGGCGGCACGTGGCGCGGGTCTGCGCCGTGCGGCGCGCCTTGGCGGAGATGGGGTGGAGATCCCCGCAAGATGCGACGCAATTGGCGGCAGATCGCCCAAGCGGCCGCCACCGACCTGGACCGCGACCACGGCCCGTGGAAGTCGTCACGGGCGCGCGGACATCGATGCCGGCGGGGCGCGATCAACACCCCCGGCATGCCGGCGTTCCGGCGCCGCTGGGCTGCGGGACGCGCATGGCGCGCGAGGTGAGGGCGCGGAGCTCGGAGATGACGCGGCGGAGCACGGGGCGCCACTCGCCGGGCCGGGCCTGCCGGAAAAGGCGCATCGTCGGGTACCAGGGGCTGTCGTCGCGCCCGAGCATCCAGCGCCAGTCGGGCTCGGCGTGGAGCAGCGTCCACACGGGCACGCCGAG
>DASRXL010000029.1:0-12414 GCA_035654175.1 Phycisphaerales bacterium | reverse complement strand
CGTGCGAGCGCCTGCGCCGAGCCCGCCCCCTCCAGCGACCGGACGACCTGCTCGTACAGGTCCCAGCTCCCCTGTGCCGCTGCCGCGGCGCCCCATGCTTCGAGCCGGGCGATCCCCAGCTCGTCGTCGGGCGCCGTCACCTCGTCCGGGTCCGGGAGAGCTTCGCCCGAGCGGCCGAGCAGCATGAGCGCGCGGATCCGGAGCACATCGCCCGCGGGGGCGCTGCCCGTCTGCTCCGGCACATCCGCCGGCCGATCCTGGCGCGCGAACAGCGCCCCCGTGATCGCGCCCGCGGCGTGGGGCGCCTGCTCGATCAGGCGCGTGGCGAGGCGCACCCGCTCGATGTCGGAATCGGCGAGGCCGAAGAGCGCCCCCGCGGCGGCCGCGTCGTCCGGCGCGCCGGCCAGGTGGCGCATCAGCACGCCCCGGGCCTCTCCCGCGGGCGCGACCGCGGCGCCGGCCAGCGCGATGGCCGATGCCGTGGAGCGAGGCAACGGCTCGTGCAGCGTGCGCCGAAGGTCGGCGAGCGCTTCGGCGGTCAGTGCGCCGACGCGCTCGTTGCCCCGCAGCGCGCCGAGCAGGCCGACGTGGCGGGCATCGGCACGCCCCGCCCGTGCGGCGATGTCGTCGAGCAGCAGGACCGCCGCCGCGGCGTCGCGCCCGCCCCGCAGCAGGACGTACACGCGCCGGGCGAGGATCGCGGAGGGATCGACCGACGGCAGGCTCGCGGCTTTGGCGTAGGCGTCGGCGGCGAGCTGGTCATCTCCCAGCCGGCATGCGGTGTCGCCCACGTCGCGCCAGAGGTCCGACGCCCGCTGGGCGATGGTCGTGAGCTCGTCGCGAAACCGTGAGGGCGCCGAGGCCTGGCTCGGCAGGGAGAGCCCCTGCGTCGTCGCCTCGATCGACGCGCGAAGGTAGCCGAGCTGGCGCAGGGGGCCGGCGATGTGCACCAGGGCGACGTTCCGGAGCAGCGGGTCCCGGGCGCGACCCTTGGCGTCCAGTGCCCGCGCAAGATAGTGGGCCGCCTGCGAGTGCTGCCCGGTCCGGGCCGACTGCATGCCGAGGATTGCGAGCGCCAGCGCGTCGTCCGCGCCGAGATCGGCCGCCTTCTTGTAGCTGAGGAGCGCCGCGGGCGATTGGCCGAGCGCCGCCTGCGCCTCCGCGAGGCGCAGCCAGGGGGAGGCGGCGGTCGGATCGAGCTGAGCCGCGGCCCCGAGGTCGCGCGCCGCCCCGCCCGGGTCTCCGCCGACGAGCCGGGCCACGCCGGAGGCGTACAACCGATGCGCACGCACCTGCGCCGCCTCGGCGGGCGGCTCGGGCGCGGGCCCGGCCGGGCCCGGCCGCTCGGCGATCGAGAGCTCGAGGGCGCGGGCCAGCGGGAGCTGCGCGAGAGCGCGGACCGGGTCGGCCTCGGCCAGCGGGCTGACCTGGGAGGCGTCGATGCCCTCCGGGACGGCCACAGCCTGGCGCGGGCGGGCGCCCTCGCCGGCGTCGCGGATCTCCAGAAGCCTGCTGTAGGCGTCCGACGCGTGGGGCCAGAGGCGATCGGACGCGGCGGTCTGCGCCGTCTCCGGCCCCCGCGCGGGGTCGCCCGGGCTCGCGCAGCCGGCGAGCAGGGCGGGGGCGGACGCGAGCAGCGCAAGCAGACGGGGGTGGCGCATCAAACATCCTTCTTCGGGCGCTTCGGCGTGCCGGGCTTGGCGCTCTTGGACCGGGGCTGCGCGCGGGGCGCGGGGCGCGGGGCGTCCTGCTTCGGCTTCGGAGCGCCGGCGCGCTTGCCGGCGGGCGCGGCGGCCGGGCGTGCGCGCGGCTTTGGCTCGTGCTCGCGCCAGCCCTCGAGCAGCAGCGCGATGCGCTCGGATTCGCTGGCGCGCACCTGCCGCTCGAGCCACCGCTCGGACTCGGCCAGGTCGCCGGCGCCGTCCATCGCTCCCGCCCCGCGCAGCATGCGGCAGAGCCTCGCGTCTAGCGGCGCGGCGTGGCTGCCGAAGCCCAGGAGGGAGACGCGGGCCGCGACGAACGCCGGCACGCCCTCGAGCGAGTCCAGGTAGTCGCGCACCTCGCGCTTAGAGATCGTCGCCAGGCGGGCGAGGCTGACCCCGTGCTCGCGCCTGTAGATGTCGTTCAGGCAGGCGCGCACGCGGGCCGCGCGCTCGCGCGCGATCTCGTCGTGCGCACCGCACCAGGCGCAGATCTCGTCCGGCAGGGCGACGCGCAGCTCGTTCGGATCGATGATCTCGGCGTAGAGGCGGGAGAGGGAGCCCGCGGCGGCGGCGGGGTCGGACTCCCAGAGCATGAACGAATAGAGCAGCAGGTGCGTGCCGGGCTCCATCCCGGCCGGCGCGTCGCCGGGCGTGGCCCTGGAGGGCTTCACGCTGGATTCGAGCTTGGCGAGCAGGTCTCGGAGCCTCTGCGCCGCGTCCCCGGAACTCATGACCCCTGCTCCTCCGTCTCAGGCGTGCGCTCGACCTCCCCGCGCTCCTCCCGCTCGCGGCGCACCCGCTCGAGCGCCGCCAGCACCTCGGCCTCGCGCTTGATCGAGCGGTCGAGCTGGAAGTCGAGCGCCGGCAGCTTGCGCATGGGCACCACCTCGCCGAGCTCGCGCCGGATGAATGCGGCGGCTGCGCGGAGGCCGTGGAGCGTCAGCGGCTCGTCCTCGGCGGGCAGCACCGACACCGAGACGAACGCCGTCGTGAGGTCCTCCGTCACGCGCACCTTGGTGACGGTGACCAGGCCCTTGATGCGCGGGTCCTGCAGCCCGCGCACGAGCAGGTCCTGGAGCGCCCGCTGGAGCGCGGCCGCGACCTTGTCGGTCCGTCGGCTCATGGCGAACCCTCCCCCGGCTCGTCCTCCATCCGGCCGAGGAGCTCCCGCTCGAGCTCGCCCCGGGCGGCGTCGTCGAGCGTCGGCGCGTCGGAGAGCTGCGCCGCGTGGATGAGCGACCTCGAGGTGAGGGCGACCTCCGCGTCGTGCAGGGAGCGCAGCTTCACCTCGATGGCGTCGAGGATCTCGGCGGCGCGCCGGCCCTCCCGGGCGACGGCGGCGACGCCGAGCACCGCAGCGTTGAGCTTGTCCTGCGCGCCGACCTCCGCGATCGAGACGAGGTGCTCCCGGTGCAGCCGGTCCTTGAGCGATTGCACGACCCGGCGCTTGTCCTTGAGAGAGGACGCGTCGTGGATGTGCAGCTCGAATTGGAGCACGCCGATCACCATCGCCATCCGGCCCGCCGCGGGGCCGCCGCCCGCCTCCGTTCGCTTCCACCCCCGAGCACGCCCCGGCGCGATCGGTCCCGGCTCACAGGGTCCGCTTCACCTCGATGTTTCGGTAGCACTCGAGGATGTCGCCCTCCTTGATGTCGTCGTAGCCGTCGATCTTCATGCCGCATTCCATGCCGGCGCGGACATCCTTCTGGTCGTCCTTGAACCGCTTGAGCTGGCTGAGCCGGCGGTCGTTCTCGATGACGATGTCGCCGCGCGTGACGCGGATGAGCGCGTCGCGCTCGATGTGCCCGTCGGTGACGTAGCAGCCCGCGATCGCGCCCACCTTCGAGATCTTGAAGACCTGCCGGACCTCGGCGTGCCCGAGCACCTCCTGGCGGAGCTCCGGCTCGAGCATGCCCTCGGCGGCCTTCCGCACGTCCTCGGTGATGTGGTAGATCACGTCGTACGTGCGGATCTCGACCTTCTTCTGCTCGGCGGTGGAGCGGGCCTTCCCCGAGGGGATGACGTTGAAGCCGACGATGATGGCGTTCGACGCCTCGGCGAGGATCACGTCGCTCTCGGTGATGCCGCCGACCGCCGCGTGCAGCACGCGCACCTTGACCTCGGCCGTTGAGACCCGCTCGATCTCGTGCTTGAGCACGTCCACCGAGCCCTGGACGTCGGCCTTGAGGACGATCAGGATCTCCTTGACGTCGGCCTCTTCCATCTGGCTGAAGAGCGAGCTGAGCGTGACCTTGGGCTGCGCGAGCTGCTGCTCGCGGTCGCGCATGCGCCTCTGCTCGGCGGCCTCCTGCGCCTTGCGCAAGCTGTCCACGACGAAGAAGCGGTCTCCCGCGTCGGGGATCTCGTCGAAGCCCGACACCTGCACCGGGGTGGGGGGGGAGACCGTCTTGAGCCGGCTCCCCGTGTCGTCCGTGATGTCGCGCACGCGCCCGAAGGCCCGCCCCGCGACGATGAAATTGCCCACCTCCAGCTTGCCCTCCTGCACGAGGACGTTGGCCACCGGGCCGCGCCCCTCGACCACCCGCGACTCCACGACCGTGCCGCGGGCGTGGCCCGCGAAGTCGGCCTTGAGCTCGAGCAGCTGGGCCTGGTAGTCGAGCACCTCGAGCAGGTCCTGGATGCCCATGCCCGTCGTCGCGCTGGTCTTGACCACCTCCGTGTCGCCGCCCCACTCCGTGGGATTGAGGCCGTGCTCGGCGAGCTGCCCGAGGATCCGCTGCACGTTGGACTGCGTGGCCTCCGGCTTGTCGAACTTGTTGAGCGCGACGACGATCGGCACGCCCGCGGCCTTGGCGTGGTTGATCGACTCGATCGTCTGCGGCATCACGCCGTCGTCGGCCGCCACCACCAGCACCACGATGTCGGTCACGTTCGCGCCGCGCGAGCGCATCTCCGTGAACGCCTGGTGGCCGGGCGTGTCCACGAACACCACGTGCTTGGTCTCGTCGCCGACCTGGACCGGCACCTTGAACGCGCTCGTCGCCTGCGTGATGCCTCCCGCCTCGCCCGCCGCCACGTTGGCGCTCCGGATACGGTCGAGCAGCGAGGTCTTGCCGTGGTCCACGTGGCCCATGATGGTGACCACCGGCCCGCGCGGACGCTCGTCCACGTTCTCCCGCTGGCCGAACTCCTCGCTCACCTTCTGCTCGGCGCTCTTGGCCTCGACCACCTCGAGCTCGATGTCCCAGTCGAGCATGATCTCCTGGGCCTTCTCCGCGTCGATGCCGGAGTTGATGTTCGCCATCACGCCCTGCATGAAGAGCTTCTTGACGATGTCGGCCGCCTTGATGCCCGTCGTCGCGGAGAGGTCCTTGATCGTGAAGGGCTCGCTGATGCGCACCCTGCCGCCGTCCACCGCCGGCATCGCAGCCCGGTCGGTCTGCGCCGCGCGCTTGGCCTGCTGGCGGCGCATCTTGAGATACCCGCCCGCGCGCTGCAGGCGGGCCTCGCGCTCCGCGAGGTCCTGCTCGGTGAACTTGCCGCCGCCGGACCAGTCGTCGCCGGAGCTCCCGCGCCGGCGCGAGGGCACCGCGGCGTCACGCCGACGTCCCGCGCCGGCTCCCGCGCCCGCCCCCGTCCCGCGCTGCGGGCTCCGCCCACGATCGTCCGACTCCGCCACGCCGGCGCCGCGCCCGCCGTAGCCCGGGCCACCGTCGCTCCGCGGCCCGCGCGGGGGGCTGATCGCCTCGGGCGCTTCGATCCGGACCACCTTCGGGCCGCTCAGCTTCACCGGCGCGCGGTCCTGCAGCTGGGGCCCGGCCGGCTTGACATGCTTCGGCCGCTCCGGCACGTTCATCGGCGCGGGAGCGGGAGGAGCTTCGCGCACCGGCGCGGGCGGCGTCGACATCACGGGCGCCGGGGGCGGCGGCGCCGCGGGCGGCGCGCTCGGCGCCGGGCTCACCGTGGGCGCTGGCGCCGGCGCCGCGGCGCTCGCCGGAGCGGCCGCCTGCGCCGGTTCCGCGTCGGGGGCCGGGGACGGCGCGACCGCCGGCTCGACCGGCTCGATCTTGCGCGCAATCGGGCGCGCCCGCGGCAGCTGCGCGGGCTCGGACGGGCTGGTGAGGTCGGTCTGCGCGGGCGGGGGAGCGACGCTCACCGCAGTCGAATCGCCGCCGTCCTCATCCTCGGCGCCGCCGAGGGAGCGCGCACGCCGGCGCGGCCCGACCCGCACCTTGTCCAGGTCCACCTTCTCGGAGGTCTCGACGGCGGTGTGCTGGGAGCTGCTCTCGCTGAACCACTCGCGGATCGTCGCCTCGAGGCCGACCTTCACCGTCGACATGTGGTTCTTGATCTGCGACTCGGGGATGCCCTCGGCGTGGCACTTGTCCACGATCGCCTTCGAGGCAACGTTCAGCTCTTTCGCAATTTCAAAGACTCGCTTGGCCAACCCATGCTCCAGATTCTGAGCCCCGCCCGCGGCCGCTCGCCCCCGGGCGCTTGATGATTCACCCGCCGCTTACCGCTGCTCGTCCGACCGACCGAGGATGTCCGCCGCCCGGGCCTCCGCATCGGGGTCCGCAGAGGACTCCCTTCCCGCGCCGGCGCCGGCGCCCCCTCCGAAGCCCGCGCCGAGGATCGCGGCGGCGGCGACGTCCGGATCCACCTCGCCGCCCGCCCCCGAGAGCTCCCCGTCGAGCAGGCGGCGCGCCGCCTCCTCGTCGGCCTTGCGCCTGGCCTCGGCCTCCTCCTTGTCGCGCTGCTGCTGCTCGGCGACGACCTTCGCCCGTTCCGACGCGGCCTGGACGATCTGCTCGGCCCTGGCCTGCTCGATCTCCAGCTCGGCGACCAGCACGCCCGCCCCGACCTCCTCGATGTCGAAGACGCTCACCATGCCCAGAGCCGCGAGCCGGTCCACCTGCTCCTCGGTGATCCCCTCGACGCTCTGGAGCGTCTCGGACATGATCTCCAGGCCCTTGTTGAACTCCTCCGGCGTCAGGATGTCCACGTCCCAGCCGGTCAGCCTCGCCGCCAGGCGCACGTTCTGCCCGCGCTTCCCGATCGCCAGGCTCAGCTGGTCGTCGCGCACGACGACCGTCGCCCTCCCGAGCTCGAAGCAGAGGCTGATCTCCGCCACCTCCGCCGGCTTGAGCGCGTTGGCGATCAGGATCTGGCTCGACTCGTTCCAGCGGACGATGTCGATCTTCTCGCCGTTGAGCTCGTCAACGATGTTCTTGATGCGGCTGCCCCGAACGCCGACGCACGCGCCCACCGCGTCAACCTTCGAGTCGATCGAGCTGACCGCGATCTTGGTGCGGTACCCCGCCTCGCGCGCCATGGCCTTGATCTCGATGATGCGCTCCGCCACCTCCGGCACTTCCACCTCGAAGAGCCGCTTGATGAAGTCGGGATGGCTGCGGCTGAGCACGATCTTCACCTGGCTGCCCACGTCCCGCACGTCCAGCAGCAGGCAGCGCACCCGGTCGCCCGGCTGGAACTGCTCGCCGGGGATCTGCTCGCTCCGGGGCATGAACGCCTCCGCGCGATCGACGGTCACCACCAGCGACCCGCCCTCGTACCGCTGCGCGGTGCCGGTGACGATCTCGCCCACGCGCTTGGAGAACTCCTCGAAGATGCTGTTCCGCTCGTCCTCGCGGAAGCGCTGGATCATGACCTGCTTGAACGTCTGCGCCGCGATGCGTCCGAACGCTTCCGGCGGCATCTCCAGCGGCTCGCCGTGGCGGAAAAGCTTCATCTGGCCGGAGAGCGGGTCGAGCGTGCAGGTGAACTCCTCGGCGTCGAGCGTGTTGAAGTACCGGCGCGCGGCCGACACCATCGCCTGCTCGAGGTCGTTGATCAAGAGTGCCTTGTCGATGTTCCTGTCCCGCGCGATCGAGTCCAGGATCCGCATCATCTCTGCCGTGTTCACGCTGTCGCTCCCGGTTGTCCAGTTGTCGAGTTGTCAATCACCCTCACGAGGGCCCCGCCCGACCCAGCCCCCGATCCATCCGACCCGATCCATCCGATCCAATCCATCCGATCGAGTCCATCCGATCAGATACAGCCGACCCGAGATGCCCCGCCCAAAAACACAAAGGCCACAAGCGCCCGAGACGCCGGTGGCCTCCACCGGACGGGGGGATCGATCCCGCCCGCCGAACCGGATCGGGTCCCGCCTACCGCATGGCGGAGCCCTCCGTTCGACCCGCGCCAACCCGGCGCAGGCCCGCAGCACGAGCGCACGCATGGCTCGTCCGCTCAGCCACCATGATGGGTCTCAAATTCCACCATGATCTTCCACCAGCCCGGCCGGCACACAATTATGCCGGCTCGGCGGGAACTGTAGCGGCGGCGCGATGCCGAGGTCAATCCCCGGCTCCCTCTCCGAGACATTCCCGGCCTTCAGCCCGGACGATTCTTCCCGCCCGCCGACGCCGGGGCCGCCCGGCACGCCCTCAGGACGCGCAGCGCGAGGTTCCCCCGGTGCTGCCCCACCTCGGCCAGGAACTGCCGCTCCCCCTCCACGCAGAGGGCTACCGGCTCCGTCGCCGGCGTCTCGGTGACGATGATGTCGCCGATCGCCATGGTGGCCAGGTCCCGCATCGTGATCGTCGTCTCCGCCAGCAGCCCCGTCACCGAGACCCCGGCCCGCGTCAGCCCCCGCGTGAGCCGGTCCTCGGCGGTCTTCGACCGCTGGCTCTTGGCCGCGCTGAACCAGCTCTGAGCGCTCAATTCCTCGACCACCGGCTCGATCACGTTGTACGGGATGCACAGGTTCATGGTGCCCGCCCGGTTGCTCGTCTTGAGCTCGAAGCCGAGCACCACGACCACCTCGTTGGGCGGCACGATCTGGACCAGCTGCGGGTTGCTCTCGGTCGCGACGATCGAGAACTCCATCTCCTTCACGCTCGCCCAGGCCTCCGCGAGGGCCGTGAGCCCGCGGTTTGTCACGTTCCCGATCAGGCGCGTCTCGATCAGCGTCATCGGCCGCTGGGGGATGAAGAGGTCCTGGCTCGTGCCCCCCAGCAGGCGGTCGATGATGGGGTAGATGATGAGCGGGCTGATCTCCAGGCACATCTGCCCCTCGAGCGCCGTCGACTCGATCAGGTTGAAGCTCGTCGGGTTCGGCAGGCCGGAGATGAACTCCGAGTAGGTCATCTGCTCGCACGTCGCGACCTTCACCTCGACGATCGTCCGCAGGAAGCCCGAGAGCGCCGCCCCGAAGTTCCGCGCAAACGCCTCGTGCACCGTCTGCAGGGCGCGCATCTGGTCCTTGCTGACGCGCTCCGGACGCTTGAAGTCGTACGGCCTGACCTCCACCGGCTCGTCGTGCCGGTGCCGGCTGAAGATCAGAACGGTGGAGTCGTCCGCGGCGCCCGCCGAGGTCGGGTCCGCGGCGAGCAGGGCGTCGATATCGCTCTGGTCCAGGACTTCCATGGTCGGCAGGCCGCTCCACACAGGGCTCGCCCGAGCGGCGCACGCCCGCACGTGTATCGGAGACGGGGGCATCCGCCCTTGAGGAGGGCGCGCCCCGCAATCCCGAACACAAGCCCCTCGCCCCTCGGAATACCCCTCAGCCCTCCGCCGTCCAATCATGTGCCATGCCGATACTCACCCCGCGGAGCCGTGCGCTGTCCCTCGTCGCCGCCCTCGCCCCGATGATCGGGCTCCCGGGCCCGGCAAGCGCCCAGCCCGGAGGCGGGGGGTACGTCGCGGTCGGCGTGCAGGCCTCCGACTCGAAAGTCGCCCCGGGCGGCGTCGCGGTGCTCGCCATCACCCTCGACCACGAGCCGGGATGGCACAGCCACACCCACGACCCCCAGCTCCCCGCGTCCTGGGTCGAGACCGGGTTCGTCGCCATCCCTACGAGAATCGAAGTCACCGCCCCGGAGGGGGTCCGGACCGGCCCCATCCAGTGGCCCGAGGAGCACATCGTCGAAGTCGACCTGACCGGCTCGGGTCTCCCCGAGCCCTACGGCGTCTACGCCGATAAAGCCGTGGCGTTTGTTCCCGTCCACCTTCCCGAAGCCGCAGCCGGCAATATCGAGATCACGGTCGCCGTCAGCTACCAGGCGTGCGACGACACGACCTGCGATCGCCCCAGGACCGAGCGCGTGTCCGTGCTGATGATCGCCGCCGATCCCGGCGCGCCGGCGGTGCCGACGCTCGACGCGCCGCTCTTTGCGTCCTTCGACGCGGGGCTCCTCGGGGCAGCGGGGGAGCCGGCGGGCGATCCCGCGGCGACCGGCGGCGCGGGCCCCGGCCCCCGCCCGAAGTTTCTGGGATTCATCCCGCTGCCCTCCTCCGACGGCGCCGTCGGAGTCCTCGTCCTGGCGGCTGTCGCGATCCTGGGCGGCCTCGTCCTGAACCTCACGCCCTGCGTGCTCCCGGTCATCCCAATCAAGGTGCTCACGATCAGCAAGCACGCGGGCGACCCTGCGCGCTCCATCTATCTCGGCGGTTGGATGGCGCTGGGCGTGATCGCGTTCTGGGCCGGGATCGGGCTGCCCGTCGCGCTCTTCACGAGCGTGACCGACCCCTCGCGCATCTTCGGCATCTGGTGGGTCACGCTGGGGATCGGGGTCGTGATCGCCGCGATGGGCGTCGGCATCATGGGGGCCTTCAACATCGCCCTCCCGCAGAAGGTCTACGCGGTGAGCCCCAAGGCCGACACCGCCTGGGGCTCGTTCCTGTTCGGAGTCATGACCGCCGTGCTGGGCCTGCCCTGCTTCGGCTTCGTCGCCGGGGCCCTGCTCGCGGGCGCGGCGACGCTGCCCGGCAGCACCGTCATGATCATCTTCACCGCCCTCGGCGTCGGGATGGCGCTCCCCTATTTCGTGCTCGCCCTCAAGCCGAGCCTCATCAACCGCATCCCGCGCACAGGGCCGGCCAGCGAACTGGTCAAGCAGGTCATGGGCCTGCTCCTCCTCGCGGCGGCGGCCTACTTCGTCGGCGCGGGCGTGGGCGCCCTCCTCAAGGCGGACCCGGTCCGTGCGGCCGAGCTGCCCGTCTGGGTCAAGGCGTGGCACTGGTGGGCGATCGCCGCGTTCGCCGTCGCGGCCGGGGTGTGGCTGGCCGTGCGCACGGTGCAGATCACCAAGCGGGCTGGCCGCCGGCTCACGTTCGTGCTCGCCGGCGTGGTGATCGGGGGCGCATCGGTCGCGATCGCCGCGAACCGCACCGGCAAGATCCTCGACGATTTCTGGCTGCCGTACACGGAGCAGGCATACCACGACGCGATCAGCGCGGGCGACGTGGTGGTCATCGATTTCACGGCGGACTGGTGCATCAACTGCCAGGTGCTCAAGGCGACCGTCCTCGATCGTGAGCCGGTCAAGTCCGCGCTCCGGGCTCCGGGTGTCCGACCGCTGCTCGCCGACAACACCAGCGACGCGGCGCCCGGCTGGGCCAAGCTCGAGGAGCTCGGCCAGACCGGCATCCCGCTCCTGGTCATCGCAGGCCCCGGCCTGGCCGAGCCCTGGATGGCCAACGCGTACACCTCCGGGGCCGTCCTGGATGCGATCGAGGCGGCGCGCGGCGACGGGCGCGCAACCGCGAGCCGGTGAGGCCCCCGCGCGACGGCGGCATCGGGAAGAGGTTGACACCCCCCTCAGGACGGGCTACTTTCTGGGGCTCCCGGCGGGAAGCCGCCCGGGCCACATCGCGGGTGTAGCTCAGTGGTAGAGCGTCACGTTGCCAACGTGAAAGTCGAGGGTTCAAGTCCCTTCACCCGCTCTTCGAACGCCTCAGGGCTCGGCGCCGGCCGAGCCCTGTTTGCGTTTTGACGGGGACGCCGCCCCAGACGTCCGGGAACCGCCGCGATTCGGCCCGGCCACGCGGATCCGCTCACACGCGGCGCGGCCGGGATCGATAAGTGGATCCGTGCACGCGCGGCAGAAAAAGATCCACCTCGCGGCGGCGGTGTTCGCCCTCTGCGCCCTGGGCGCTCCCGGGCCCGTTGCGCGGGCGCAGGATGCGCCCCCGGAGGCGCCCGAGCAGGCGACCGGCGCGCAGGCCCGGTATGAACAAGAGCGCGCCGACGCGGAGAACGTGCCGCTGAAAGAGCGGATCTACGACGCGCTCCCGGACGCGGTCGCCGAGGGGCTCGACTTCCACGCCTGGGGCTGGCTCGGCTACCTCGTCAACGACCAGGGCGAGGACAGCACCTACTGGGACGCGGAGCTCTCGCTCGCCGCGACCAAGAGCTTCGAGCAGCGCCTCGCTCTGACGGCGCAGTTCAACCTGATCGACGCGAACGACCACATCCGCGGCGAGCTGGCGCAGGGCTTCGCCTCGGCGCGCCTCGGCGAGGCCTCAGTGCTCACGATCGGGAAGTTCAATGCCCGGTTCGGCGTGGAGGGCCGAGAGTTCTGGGACCGCTCGACGGGGACGGCGAGCCTGCTCTTCGGCGCCCAGCCGCAGGACATCGTCGGGGGCATGCTCACGCTGCCGATCGCGGACACCGGCTGGAAGGTGCGCCCGTTCATCAGCCTGGATTTCCAGGGCCAGCTCGAGTTCGACCAGCCGCCCTCCGGGGGAGTGAAGCTGGACTACTCGGTCACGGACGACCTGCGGCTCTCGCTGACCAACTGGGTGGGGCCCGGCATCGTGCTGCACGGGGGCGAGGAGATCGAGCCGCCGTACCCGCGGGGCGGCTACGGGTCGGCGTCCGGCGTCATCGGCAACTGGCAGGGCCCGTTCCTCCGCGCCGAGCGCCGCGGCACGCTCTACTTCACCGACGCGAGCGCGACCT
>DASRXL010000028.1:0-5089 GCA_035654175.1 Phycisphaerales bacterium | reverse complement strand
CAGAGCTACCACTGGTTCGATCCCGCGGCCGCCTGCCGCGAGTTCGGGCGCATCCTGAAGCCCGGCGGGCGCCTCGCCCTCATGTGGAACGATGGCGACGAGACCGACGCCGTGGCCCGCGGCTACTACGACCTCGTGCGGGCCGCGAGCGACGGCGTCGGCCCGACGAGCCATCAGACGGTCGCGAAGAACCCCACGCTCGCCCCGCCCTTCGACCCCGCCCGCGTGCACCGCCTCGTCTTCCGCAACGAGCAACGGCTCGATCTCGACGGCCTGATCGGGCGCGCGATGAGCGCGAGCTACGTCCCCAAGACCGGCGAGAAGGCCGAGCGGCTCGTCGCCGGGCTCCGCGAGCTGCACGCGCGGCATGCGGGGGCGGACGGGCGCGTGGGGCTGGTATATCAGGTGTACGTGTACCTCGTTGACGTCGGGAGTTCGATGGGCGCGGGCAGGCCGTGAACCGTGTGCGACTGGAGATCGGGTCGATTCGGTGCGAGGTCGACGCGGGGGAAACACGATCGGCGTACGCGTCCATGCCGCCGATGCCGATGGGATTCTGCGATTGCGGCGACTGCCGGAACTTCGCAGTCCAGGCGCAGACATGGCTTCGTGCCCCGTTCTTCGAATGGCTTGAGCGCTGGGGAGTCGATCGATGGAAACCGTGCGAGATCTGTTGTGCCGGTGACGAGCCCGAGCCCCGTCCCTACTGGATCACCTACGGTGTGGTCGGCCGAATCGACGGAGGCGAACCGTTGAGTCGTGGCCCGGACGGAAGACTCTACACGCCGCAGAACATTCCTTTCATGGACCAGCAACTGAACCTGGAATCCGGGAGCTTTCTCGTTCCGAAGGACGACTTCGGCACAGCGTGCTTCGGCCTCGAAGTGAACTTCGCCGCGGTTCCTTGGGTTCTGCCCGAGCGGTAGCTGTCGTGCTGCAACTTGCCGGGCGGCGGGGCTGGTCGGCTCACGGGCCTGCCGTCGCCTGGTTTGTTTCTGATACCCTGCGACGCGATGCACACGCCCAACGCGGACATGGCCGAGGTGCCTCCGGCAAAGGTGACGCGGTACCTCCTCTCCCTCGAGTCCGAGGACGGCCGCTCCAAGGCCGCGTTCTTCCTCTCGCGCGGCTTCAGCCTGGAGAACTAGGCAGCGCTCTCCGAGGCCTCCTTGATCACGTCCGCTCGAATGAGTATGTGGGGCTCCAGACCACGCAGTGGGGCGTAAAGTGCGTGGTTGATGGCCCGCTGCATTGCCCGGACGGCGGCGTCGCGAACGTGCGGTCGGTCTGGAACATCAAAGGTCCGGCGACGCACCCGAGGTTTGTGACGGCCCATCCGCTCCCAAGGCCGCCCAAGGAGGAACGCTGACATGCCCGCCGACCACCCATTCGAGGAACTGCAGCGCGTCGTCCTCACGATCGATCTGCCCGAGCACGCCCTGGCCGCGGGCGACGTGGGCACCGTCGTGGACGTCTACGCCGGAGGCGAGGGGTACGAGGTCGAGTTCTTCACGCTCACCGGCGAGACCTTCGGCGTCGTGACGGTGACTGCGGACCAGGTCCGCGCCGTCTCCGGGAGCGACGTTACGCACGCCCGCAAGCTCGCAGGATGATTGTCAGGGGCTATTGACCGACGGTTCCTCCGACGCGGGGGGGGGCGGGCCCGCAATCGCTCTCAGCGACGACCACCGCCAATGCGCCCGCCCTCGACGGTTCCGTGCAGGCTCAGCCTGTCAGCCCCCGTGACCCGCACACGCACGATCTCGCCGGTCAGTTCCCCCACGCGCTCGCGCGGCGCTTCGAAGAAGACGATCAGGTCGCCGTCGGTGCGCCCGGACAGTTGCACGGTGCGTGCCGTCGATTCCTCGCGCGTGGGGCGCCGTGGTCTGACCGACTCTTCGAGCGAAGGCCACGTCTCCGCGCACTGCCCGTCGCCCTCACTGCCGGGGCCCGACTCAGGCGCTGCCGCCAGCGCGGAGCCTGGAAGGCCCCGCCCCGGCTCGCGACCGCCCACCGTCAGCGTGACCGCGCCGCCGGCCCTGCGGATCTCGCCCTGGCTCCGGCCCTCGCGCCTGAGCTGCTGCCTGCTCACGCCCTCGACGAACACCCCGACCTCGCGCCCGACCTGCTCGCGCGCGATCGCGTCGGAGATCTCCGACTGGATCGCGAGGAGCTCGTTGTTCCGCCGTCGCTTCACCGACTCCGGCACGTCGTCGGGGATGCGGTCGTACGCCACCGTGCCTGGACGCGGCGAGTATTTGAAAATGAAGCAGTTCTTGTAGCGGACGCGGCGCAGCAGCGCGGCCGTGGCGGCGAAATCCTCGTCCGTTTCCGTCGGGAAGCCGGCGATGATGTCCCCGGAAACCATCAGCGGGCGGCCGAGCTCCGGCTGGTCGAGGTGCGCGCGGGCCCGCGCGAGGAACTCCTCGTACTCCTCGACGGTGTACCCCCGGTTCATCTTCGCCAGGACGCGGTTGGACCCGCTCTGGGCCGGCACGTGCAGGTACCGGCAGATGCGGGGGTGATCGCGCATCGCCTCCAGCACGTCGTCGCCGAAGTCGCGCGGATAGCTGGTCACGAAGCGCAGCCGCCGGATCGCGGGAACCTCCTCGTGGATCCGCGCTAGCAGCCCCGCGAACGTCGTCACGCGCTCTCCCGCGAAGGGGTCGCGCGAGTGCCCGCCCTTGTAGCTCCGGCCCTTCTGCGGCTGGGTCACGCCGCCGACGGTCACCGCCGCGCCGTGCTCGAAGCGGTAGTGGTTCACCGTCTGCCCGAGCAGGGTGATCTCGACGACCCCCGCGTCGGCGAGGCGCTTGCACTCGTCCACGATGTGGTCCGGCGGCCGGTGCACCTCCGCCCCGCGCGTGAACGGCACCACGCAGTACGTGCAGAACTTATTGCACCCGCGCGTGATCCGCACGTAGGCCGAGCGCTTGGCCGCTCCGGCCGCGTCCACCGGCGAGACCGCCCTGGAGAGATCGAGCATCTCCAGGTTGTCCTCCGCCGCGGCGAGCGTCGCGCTGCGCCGGCTCGTGCTCCCCTGGAGCGCGACCTGCCGGGCCGAGCGAAGACTCCCCGCTTCGCTGCCTCGCCGTCTCGCTGTCTCGCTCTCCAGGCTCTCCTTTGTCCGCACCGCGTTGTCGAGCAGCGCCGGCAGCTTGTCCAGCTCGCCCGGCCCGCACATCACGTCCACGACCGGCATCCGCCGGATGAGGTCCACGCCGTCGCGCTCGGCCATGCACCCGAGGACGCCGACCACGACAGCCGGGTCGTGCCGCTTCCGGAGGGCCAGCTCGCCCAGGCGGCTCCAGACCTTCTGCTCGGCCTGCTCGCGCACGGAGCAGGTGTTGTAGAGCACCACGTCCGCCTCGTCGGGCGAGGCGGTGAACGCGTATCCGAGGCGCGCAAGCTGCCCGGCGACGAGCTCCGAATCGAGCTCGTTCATCTGGCAGCCGAAGGTCTCGAGGTACACGCGCCGCGCGGGCATGGGAGGCAGTGTAGACCTCCCTGCCCGCGCGGGCGACACGTGCCGACGAGGGTCTAGCAGCCTGTGGTCCAGAGGTTTAGGAAGAAGATCACGTCGCGGGAATCGACGGCCCCGTCCCCGTTGGTGTCGGCCGCCGGGTCGCCTGCGGTCCAGGCGTTGAGGCACACGATCACGTCGCGGGTGTCCACGACCCCGTCACCATTGAAGTCGGCGACGCAGTCCTGCGCCGTGCACCACGCCCGGTTCGCTTCCCACCAGGCGATCGCCTCCTCATGGACGACCTCGTCCATCCCGTTGTTGAAGACGATGTACAGCGGCTCGCTCGGCCCGATCTCGGGCCGGTCGGACCACATCCCGAGCTCCAGCAGGTACACCCCCGGCTCGGCCGGTCCGGAGAGCACGAAGTCGTAGTGGCAGTGGAACTCCCCGCCGGCCGAGACGCCGAGCGGGAAGCCCTCGACCGGCGTGTCGTCGGTCGGCGTGGTGACCGGGCCGAAAGGGCCCCAGGAGATCGCGAGCCGCTCGTCGGGGATCGTCTCGAACGTGCCGGCCGCCCACTCGCGCAGGGCTCGCCGGATCGTGAAGCCGATCTCGCAGCCGTCGGGGAATTCGCCCTGCCCGCTGTCGAACCCCGGCTCGTCGGTCTCGCCCCCGGCCATCTCGCCCTCGAACGTGCACGCGGGGAAGATCTGCCCGTTGTCGTCACAGATCGCCGTCGCGATCTTCGAATCGACGAGCTGGAGCACAATGTCGCCGCCGTGCGGCTGAGCGGACGCAACCGCGGCGCTCGACGCGAGCGCCGCCAGACTCATGCGGATCTTCATCACAGACTCCTCTCAAGGATCTATCGCTCACCACGGAGAGCACGGGAACGGGCAAGACTTCTATTTGCCGCGGATGAACACGCATGAACGCGGATAAGACATTGAGGCAGAGCCGGAGGCGGTGACCTTCGCGCCTCGACCTGTACGCATCCGCGGCCAAAGCGGGCTTCTCCGTGCGATCCCGCTGTCTCCGTGGTGAATCTCTCCGCCCCGGCGTTAGTGCGCCACCGGGGGCAGGAACTGGTTCTCGTACAACCCCCGATACACCTCGCCGAAGCCGAGCACCGCGGCGTGTCCATCGAGGAACCCATACGTGGCACGCCCCTCCGGGCTCGCGGCACGTCCGCCCCGGGCGTGCAGCTCCGTGTGCTCGGCCGCCCGCCGCGCCCACACGTCCTCACCGGCGTTGCTCCGGTACCAGTCGGTGACGTGCACGTGGTCGCTGGTGGCGTACTCCGGATCGCCCGGCGCTTCCCCTTCGGTCATCATCAGGAATTGCACCGTCGAGCTCGGGAAGGCAATGCGCTTGAGTGAGCGCCACGGCTCGATCCTCCCGAGCTCGGGGTCGTCGTACGACGGCCCCTTGCTCGTGAGGTAGTCATTCAGCCCGTAGCTCGACCAGCGAGCGATCTCGCCGGGCGCCGGGTCGTTGTCCTCCTGGTCGTCCGAGAGCAAGTCGAGCGCGTGCGCGAGGGTGTACCCCTCGTGCTCGCCCCCCTCGGCCACCGGCCAGAATCGGCTGCGATCGCCGGGCGCGCGCAGCAACGGCGGGCCGCCG
>DASRXL010000027.1:0-5309 GCA_035654175.1 Phycisphaerales bacterium | reverse complement strand
ATACCGCGGCGAGTTGGTGTGCGCCTCGCCCGAGATGATCAGCGGCGTGCGGGCTTCGTCAATGAGGATCGAGTCCACCTCGTCCACGATCGCAAACTGCCGCTTCTTCTGCACCTGCTGCTCCACGCTCCGCTTCATGTTGTCGCGCAGGTAGTCGAAGCCGAACTCGCTCGTCGTCCCGTACACCACGTTGCACCGGTACATCCAGCGCTTGAGCTCCTCCGGCTGCTGGTGCAGCGGGTGGATCGCCCCGACGGTCAGCCCCAGCGCCCGGAAGAATGGATACGTCCAGTCGCGGTCGCGCTGCACCAGGTAGTCGTTGACCGTCACCACGTGCACCTGCTGCCGCTCGACGCACGCCAGGTACGTCGCCAGCGGGGCCACGATCGTCTTGCCCTCGCCCGTCTTCATCTCCGCGATCTTGCCCCCCGAGAGCACCATCGCGCCGATCAGCTGCACGTCGAAGGGCCTCGCCCGGAAGGGCGGCCGGCTCTCGGGATAGAGCTCGCGCACCGCCTCGTACACCTCGGTCGGGATCTCCACCCGCTGCCAGCCCGGGATCGGCGTCGTACACCCTAGGAACTCGTCGCGCTCGTCCGGCTCGCCCTGCGGCGCGGCCTGCCCCGGCGGCGTCAGCAGCGTCCGCGGCAAGAGCAGCGGCATCGCCTCCGCCCTCGCCCGCACCTCGTCGTACAGCTCCCTCGCGCGCCCGGAGAGCTGCGACGCGTCGAACTGCCGGGCCGGGTCCAGCACGTTCCTGATCCCCACCGCCCGGTCCATCGCCTCCCGCGCGACCGCGAACGCCTCGACCATCAGGTCGTCCGTCCGAGCCCCCTGGTCGTGCCGGCCGCGCAGGTCGACGAACCTCGCCCGGATCTCCGCGTCGGTCAGCCGGCGGATCTCCGGCTCCATCCCGTTGATCGCGTCCGCCCTGGAGGTGTACCGCTTGACGAACCGCTCGTTGCGCGTGCCGATGATCCGGTTCAGGACCGGTCCGATGACGGGAATGCCTTGTGACTTGGCCATGGGGAAACCCTGTCTGCTGCTGGCGATGAGGTTGTGGAGGGAAGTGCCGCGATGCCGACGCCCGGGCGCGGAAACCGCTCGCCCCGATGCCCGGGAAGCTCGCTCGAACCGACGCGAGTCGAAGCCCCGGCGCTCCGCGAGCGAGCAGGGGCGACGTTCACGCCGACATCGGCGGCGGTATAGGAAGGAGTGCGCAGCCGACGCGCTCTAGGCGGCGCGGCAGGGCCGGAGCGGTCCCGGGCGGGGCGGCCCCACGCTCCGATGCCGCCAAACCCTCCAGCAGCCCCGGAGCCCCCGCGGCGGGGGCGGCGTGTGCCGCGCCCTCGGCCATCCAGATCGCCGCAAGGCGGCCGTCGATGGCCATGAGCCGGTCCGCCTGCCTGCTCGGGCCGGGTGTCAGACGCTCCGAGACCGGCATGAGCTGGATCGCGAAGGCGATCAGGATGACCGCCCGCGTGCTCCAGGGCGCCGTTCGGGCGCTCTCGGCCGGGGTTGTTCTCTTGGGGGCGTTCACGGGATCCCCAAAGTATCGGCCGCAAAGCGTCCCGGAGCAAGCGGTTTGCCGGGCAACGAGCCCGTGGGGGCCACCGCCGACGGCTATGGGGTGAATTTCAGTCACGGGCGCACGCATTGTCCGATAGGATGCGTGCTTTGGAACGCCCGGCGCGGGCTCGGCCGGGCAGAGCATGACCACGATGACGACCAACGACCCGAGCCGACAGGACGCATCACGGATGATCGCGAACCGCCAGGCCCTGCCCCCGACCCGCCGCTCGCTCACCCACAAGTTCTGCATCGACCGGCACGAGGGCTACCTCACCATCGGCCTGTACGAGGACGGCACCCCCGGCGAGATCTTCATCAAGATCTCCAAGGAGGGGTCGGCGCTCTCCGGCATGTGCCAAGCGTTCTGCCGGGCGTTCAGCCTGGCGATGCAGTACGGCCTCTCCGTCGAGGAGGCGGTGATCCGCTTCAAGGGGATGCGATTCGAGCCCATGGGGCCAACCGCCAACCCCGAGATACCCGAGGCTCAGTCGATCGTGGATTACGTGGCGAGGTATCTCGAAATCCACTTCGGGGAGTCGGTCCGGCGCTGACGGATGTGTGCTCCGGCGCTCCTGGCGGCCTTGCCCGCCGGTGCTCCGGCCGCCCGGTGATCTCGCCCGGCGGGCATCCTCATTTCACCCGGTTCGGCGGCTCGCGTCCCTCCAGGATCGCCGCCGCGTTCTCCCCCACCATCTGCGTCATCAACTCGCGGTAGCGCACCTCCGCGCTCCCGATGTGCGGGGCCATGACCACGTTGTCGAGCCCGACCAGGTCCGGGTGGATCTCCGGCTCCCGCTCGAAGACGTCGAGGCCCGCCCCGAAGATCCGCTTCTCCCGCAGCGCTTCGGCGAGCGCCGCCTCGTCCACCACGGGACCCCGCGCGGTGTTCACCAGGATCGCCGTCGGCTTCATCAGGGCCAGGCGCTCCCGGTTGATCAGGTGGCGAGTCTCCGGCGTCAGCGGCGTGTGCACGCTCACCACGTCGGCCCGGCGCAGCCCATCCTCCAGATCGACGCGCTCCGCGGCGAGCGGGGCAAGCTCGAACTCCCAGTGCCGGCTCCGCGCGGTGTACAGCACCCGCATCCCCCACCCGATCGACCGCATGGCCGTCGCGAAGCCGATCCGCCCCGCCCCCACGATCAGGAGCGTCCGCCCCGTCAGGTCGACGCCCATGAACTCGGCCATGCCCAGGACACCCCGCCGCGCCCACTCCCCGCTCCGGGCGAAGCGGTCCGCCTCCACCAGCCGGCGCGCCGTCGCCAGGACCAGAGCCCACGCCAGATCCGCCGTGCCCTCGGTCACCGCGTTGGGCGTGTTCGTCACGACCACCCCTCGCTCCGTGCACGCCGCCACGTCGATGTTGTCGTAGCCCACGGCGAAGTTGCACACGCCCCGGAGGCGCTCGCCCGCGGCCGCGAGCAGCTCCCGGTCCACCCGATCGGAGAACATCGTCACCAGCACGTCCGCCCCGCGCACGAATCGCAGCAGCTCCTCGCGCGACATCCGCGCGTCCGAACCCATCCGCACCCGCGCGCCCGGCACCGCCAGCTCCCCCGGCAGCCTCCGGGTCGCCGCCACCTCGAACCGCTCCAGCCCTGTCTCAGCTCTGCTCATGGCGGTACGGTAGACCGAAACGGACGCCCCCCGGCCAGCCTCGGCCCCGAGCGGCTGCCCGGCGACGCGCGGGTGGGAGCCTTCGGAGTGCAGCGATCCACGGCAATGCGCATCCTCACCTGGAACATCCTCCACGGCGGCGGGCGCGAGCGCTCGCCCCGGATCCTGCTGGAGATCCTCGACCTCCGTCCCGACGTCGTCGTCATCACCGAGGCCCGCCGCCGGTTCGCCGGCCAGCTCGCCGGCGCCTTCGCCGACGCCGGCCTCTGCCACGCCCTCGGCCCCGAGGCCCCCGACAGGATCAACGGCGTGATGATCCTCTCCCGCGAGCCCCTCCAGCCCGTCCCCTGCCCCGACGTGCCGCCCGCTCTCGCCCCGCGCTGGCTCGAGGCGGCCCTCCCTTCCCGCTCGATCCATATCTGCGGCGTGCACCTGCCCGAGGCCGGTCGCGCCGGCCCTCACGCCGCCGGCTGGCGCCATCTGCTCCGCCGCGCCCGCGCCCAGCGCGACGCTCGCCAGATCGTCGCGGGCGATCTCAACACCTGGCGCGACGGCCCGGCCCCACGTCCTCGCAACGGCGCCAGCGCTACCAATCTCGGGCGCCTGGCGGCCCTGGGATACGCCGACGCATGGCTGTGCGCGGGCGCGGGCGGCCCCTCGAACACCTGGTCGGGCTGCTTCGGCGAGGCGTTCCGCCTGGACTACGTGCTGGTCTCGCGCCCGCTGGCGCAGTCGGTCCGCGCAGCGCGCGTGCTCCCCTTCGGCGGGCGCGACAAGCTCTCCGACCACGGCGCCCTGGTTGTGGATATCTCCGAAACACCCTGAAAAATGGGGGTTCGAAGGCGGAAAATGGCGGCGCAGGGCAAAAAAGTGCGAGAAAAGCAGGGTTCGGGGGTCTCCCCCGCTTGCTCTCCCGCGGATTCGGCGGTAAAACGCCGCCAGTTTTCCGCCTCGAAACACGGAAGTTCTGGAGAACATACATGGCGAAGAAAGCAGCTCGGAACGCGACGAAGAAGGCCCCCCGCACCGCCGGCCGCAAGAAGGCCGCGGCAAAGGCCGCCCCCAGGCCCACCCGAATCACCGCCGCCAGCAAGGCCCGCACCAAGGGCGAGGTCTACAACGTCATCTCCGAGCAGGTCGGCATCTCCCGCAAGGAGGTCGCCGCGGTGTTCGACACCATCGGCGCCATCGCCAAGGCCGACCTCTCCAAGGGCGGCCCGGGCGTCATCAACCTCGGCGGCCTGATGAAGGTCACCGTCCAGCGCAAGCCCGCCACCAAGGCCCGCAAGGGCATCAACCCCTTCACCAAGGAAGAGGTGATGTTCAAGGCCAAGCCCGCCCGCAACGTGGTCAAGATCCGGCCGATGAAGGCCATGAAGGACCTCGTGTAAGGCAGACCCAGGTCTCTGGTGGCACGGCTGTCCCAGCCGTATCCCAGGACGAATCAACTGAACGGGCCGGTCCTGCTGGACCGGCCCGTTCGCTTCCCGTCGCTCGGTGGCAAGGGGTCACCGCTTGCGCAGCTCGACCAGGTTTTCGGTCTGTACTCGAAGCTCCTCGTCATGCGACGAGAGGATATTCATGAGGTCAACAATCTCGGTCATCGCGCCTTCCCAGTCTCCGCGTCGCAGCTCCCTGCGCAGCCCTGGGAGCGTGAGGCTGCCGTAGCCCGAGTCCGGATCAGGTGAGATCGCGCGGTTGACGAACCAATCACGTTCTCCCGGCGCCCGATATCCCCACTGCTGCTCCGCCCTCCGGAGCGTGAGCGACAGAATATGGGCGATGGCGGGCACCGCCCCCGGCCGGGCCGTCGTGAGCTGCTTGAGCGATTGCTCGTATTCTCCCCACGCGTCTTCCACAAGCGACGCCTGCTCTCGGAGCATCGGCAGCTCCTCGTCTCGCACCCGCACCCACCGCTCGTCTCTCCCCGCCGCAAGCTCCTCCACCCTCGCCTGAATGTCTCCCTGGATCGCCCCCGCGATGAACGCCGCGTTCTCGCTCAGGTCGTACGGCACGACGGGCTCATACGCCAGCTGCCCCGCCGCCGCATTCGTCATCCTCGCCATCATCAGCGCCGGCTCGTAGTCCTCCCCCACCACCTGCCGGTACCAGCGCAGGTTGTC
>DASRXL010000026.1:0-10761 GCA_035654175.1 Phycisphaerales bacterium | reverse complement strand
TCCTGAACGCCTGGACGAGCGGCTGCTGAGTCGTCCGACCTTTCTGCGAAGCGCGCCACGGCCGCGACCGCGCCCTGCGCGCGAGCTGCGCCCCCCGCCGCGCGCCATCAGCGCGGCGGGGGGCGTCTTTCGTTCCTTCGGGCGGTCCGGCGGCCCCGGCGCCGGGAGCGGCTCTGAGCGCCGCCCGGGCCGCTGGCCCATCAGGTCCCGAATGTGCTTGCGGCGGGAGTCCGCGGCGGGTAGCTTGGAACGACGTGTCACTTTCCGTGGGGGGCCGTGGTATAGGGCCCGCCGGAGGGGCGGGAAGGAGAGAGCACATGGAACGCCGCTTGGAATCGTTGGTGGGGTCCGCCGCGCTCGCGATCGTCGCCGCCGCGGGAAGCGCCGGTGACGTGCGCATGGAGCCGCGTCTGACACACGCGATCGAGTTCCGCGCCAGCACGTACAGCGCAAGCGCCCAGGAAGAGCCCGCGCTCTCGGTCGCGCCCGACGGGTCGTTCGCCGTTGTGTGGTCCAGCCGCCGGCAGCAGCAGGGGCGGTACGGCGTGTACGTGCAGCGATTCGACGCGCGGGGCGTGGCGATCGGGACGGAAACGCCGGTCAACGTGTGGACGAGGTCCCACGCGAGCGCGCCGGTCATGGATTTCGCGCCCGACGGCGCCGCATGGGCCGCCTGGCAGAGCTCGGGGCAGGACGGCTGGGGCTCGGCCGTGGTCGCCCGGCGCTTCAGCAGCTCCTTCGACGGGTCCTCTGAAATCCTGGTGAACGAGCGCGTCGAGGGCGAGCAGTCCGCCCCGGTTGTCGCCGCTCTGCCGGACGGGGGCGCGGTCGTTGCGTGGAGCACGTCCTCGCCCGGTCCGGCCGGCGCGCAGCGCGTGGCGTTCCGCGTGCTCAATGCCGACGGCACGGCGCGCACACCGGAGCTGGACCCTGGTCAACAGGCCGGCGAGCGCCTGGAGACACCGAGCGTCGCGGCGCGCGCTGATGGGTCGTTCGCGCTGGCGTGGAGCGCATTCTCCGCCGACGAGCACCGCCCGCTCGGCGTGCGGGTGCGCCTGTTCGCGCCGGACGGTTCGCCACTGGCCGGGGAGTCCGCCGCGACGGCGCCCGGAGCGATCACGCCCGTGGAGCCCGTCATCGCCGCCGCGGGAGACGGCTTTGTCATCGCCTGGCACGACGTCCTCGAGAGCGAGCTCGGCTACGACGTTCTCGCCGCCCGGCTCGACCCGGCCGGCGCCCTCGCGAGCGAGCCCGTCGTGGTCAACACCCGGCGCACCGGCCTGCAGAACGCCGCGGCGATCGCCGTGGCGCCGAGCGGCGCGCTCAGCATCGCCTTCAACGCCCGCGACGAGAGCGGCACCGGGGTGTACGTGCGGGAGTTCGACGCGAGCCTGCGCCCGCTCGGCCCCGAGTCGGCCCTGACCGGGCGCGTGGAGGGCGAGCAGGCGATGCGCGAGACCCACGGCGGCCGACGCCTGGCCTACTCCCCGGAGGGCGCCCTTCTCTGCGCGTGGCGAGGTGACGCCGGGTTCGGCGATAGCTCCGGCGCCAATGTGACGCTCCATTCGCCCACGCCGCTCGATCTCGGACGCAGCGCCGCCGGGGTCACGCCCGACATGCCGCCGGCCCTTGCGTCCACCGGCGTCGCCATGGCCGGCGCCGAAGGGCCCCAGCCGCACGAGCCCCCGACCTTCGATCCGCGCGAGATCGACCTCGCGGAGCGCGAGATCGTCCGGACCCGAGGCGGGACCATCGGCTTCACGGGCATCCTCAACACCGGATGGACGCCGCCCGACCCGCACATGGCGGTCGGCCCCGAGCACGTCGTCGTCATGACCAACGGTGCGATCGCCTTCTTCACCAAGGACGGCGCGAAGACCTTCCAGGACGAGATCGAGGACTCGTTCGGCTTCTGGGGGCCGGTGGGCGCCACCGGTTTCGTGTTCGACCCCGAGGTGGTCTACGACCACACGACCGGCCGGTTCTTCGCCATGGCCGCCGAGGCGTTCGCGCCCGGCGGGAAGAGCTACTGCCTCGTCGCCGTCTCCGACGACTCGGACCCCAACGGCTCCTGGTTCAGGTACCGCTTCGACACCAGCGCCACGTCCGGCGATCTCTTCGATTCGCCGAATATCGGCGTCACCGACAGCGCCGTCGTCATTACCGGCGACGGGTTCGGGCTGGGCGCCCGCTACCCGGTGTACGTCTTCGACAAGGCCTCGATGCTCGTCGGGAACCCGCCCGCGATCGCCAAGAGCTTCCTGCTCTCGACCAGCACCCAGTCGGCCGGTTTCCCGCGCGTGACCAGCGGCACGGGCGACACGCTCTATCTCGTGGAGCACAAGGAGGCCGCCAGCAACAACACCTCGGTGCGCGTGCTCGCGTTCACCGACCTGCTGACAAGCCCGACGGTCTCGGAATTCACGCTCGCCGTGCCCGCCTACGGCGCGCCCGAGGACCCGCCGCAGATGGGAACCTCCGGCCGGCCCGAGGCGTTCGACGCGCGCTTCTGGTCCGTGGACCAGGGCGCTCCGGGCGCCCTCTGGGCGACGCACCACATCAATCAGAACAGGGTCGTCGCCCGGTGGTACGAGATCGCGCTCAACGGCTGGCCCTTCACGGATCAGGACCCGGCGCTGGTGCAATCGGGCGACATCGACCTGGGCGCCGACGTCCGCACGTACTTCAGCTCGATCAACGCCGGCGACGACGGCACCGTCGCGATGAGCTTCGCCCGCTCCTCGCCCACCGAATTCATCTCCGCCGCGAGCGCCTACCGCTCGCCCTGCACGCCGGCCGGGCTCTTCACCGCCGACTTCATCCACAAGTCCAGCAACGCCGGGTACAACGCCGGGCGCTGGGGCGACTACTCGGCGGTGCAGTTCGACCCCGCCGCGCCGACGGTCTACTGGACCCACCACGAGTACGCCGAGGCCGGCTCGTGGCGCACCTGGGTGCAGAGCGTCGAGTCGTTCGACCGCTGCCTCCAGGCCGACATCAACAACGACGGGATCGTCAACACGATGGACCTCCTCGAGTTCCTGAACCAGTGGAACGCCGGCGACTGCCTCGGCGACTGGCGGCGCGACGGCGCCCTCAACACCCTCGACGTGCTCGCCTACCTCAACGATTTCGCCGCGTGCCGATAGGCCACACCAAAGGCCCCGCGCGCGAGAGCGCTCCGGGGCCGCTTCCGATCCCCGCCCGCCCCGCGCGCACAGAGGAGAAGCCATGCGCCGCATCGCCGCCGTCCCCGCCCTCATGATCACCGCCGCCGCCTCCGCCCAGCCCGCCGACCTTGTCGTCCAGCCGGGCGCTTCGAGCGTCGCCGCGGAGCTGTGCCTCACCCCGCCTGGGCTCTCCACCGAGTGCGATTCGGACAGCTCCGCCGTCTCCGGCGGGCTCGTCATCGAGCTGGACAGCTACGTCTCGCCGGGCGCCATCACGATGCACGACTTCACGCTCGCGCTGTCCGACTCCATGACCTACACCATGGACTGGGGCTTCTTCATCGGCGGCGTCAATATCGAGCTCACCGACGTGGTCGTGGCCTACGCCACGCCCGGCACCCCCACCGGGCCCGTCGCCGTCGACGGGGCCGGCGCCTTCGACTTTCCCGTGGTGCAGGCGATCATCGCCGGCAACGGGTCGTACGAGGGCTATGGGCCGGTGATGGGCCAGCTCGTCGGCTCGGGGTCATTCAACCTCGCCGACTTCGGCGTCGTGGATTCGGCGATCGCCGGGACCGTGGCGGTCGCGGGCGGCCAGGTGACCGTCAGCGGCGCCCAGAGCTTCGCCAACGAGGGCGAGATCAGCGGAGTCCAGGCGACGATCGACGGCGACGCCGCGATTGTCGCGACCGGGAGCGTCCCCGCGTGCGGGGCCGACTTCAACGGCGACGGCTCCGTGGATACGCGCGACGTCCTCGCCTTCCTCAACGCCTGGACCCAGCAGGACCCGGCCTCGGACTGCGACGCCAACGGCGCCATCGACACGCGCGACGTGCTCTGCTTCCTCAATACCTGGACCGCCGGCTGCTGAGGCGCTCAGCGGCCCCCCAAAGCCGGGACGCGCTCCCTGAAGACCTGACGCTCCACCGCCCGCTCGCGATGCGCCATGCCGCGCACGGGTTGTCGCTTCGCCTACAGTTGGTGGATCCTAACTTCGGGAATTCCCCTTGCTTTCATCGGCCGAGTTCCGGTAACCTCCAAGGTTGCAGACGGCGGCCGGGTTCTCGTGGCCGGCCCGAAAGGAATTCCACCACCACCGCGTGTGTGGCCGCGGCTCCCTCGCCGGAGGCGACCCGTCATGCTCGAGACGACACAGACCCCCACCAAGTGGCCGAAGATCGACGCCGATCCATTCCTCGTCCCCGCGCCGCCCCCGAGAGCCGTCGCGGAGATCGCCGAGCGGTACGAGCACCTGTATCAGAACGCCTCGGGCGACCCGAGTTGCCTGCCCTGGTATCACGCGGGGGCGAATCACGCACTCGTCGAATGGCTGAACTCCGAGGCCCCGCGCGTCGTGCGCCCGGGCGCCCGCACCGTCGTTGTCGGCTGCGGCCTCGGCGACGACGTGATCGAGCTCGCCAATCGCGGGTACGACGCCTGCGGGTTCGACGTATCCGCGACCTGCGTGGAATGGGCGCGGCGCCGCTTCCCCAGCTACGCCGACCGCTTCTTCGTCGCCGACGCGCTCTGCCCGCCCACCCGCCTGAGGGCGCGCTTCGACCTGGTCGTCGAGGCGTTCACCATCCAGTCGGTCTGGCCCGACCTGCGCGAGCACGCCTTCACCGGCATCGCCTCGCTCGCCAAGCCCCACGGCGTAGTGCTCACCCTCGCCCGCTCCTGCGACGACCGCGCGGCGCTCGCCAGCTGCGAGTGCGCCCCCTATCCCATGTGCCGCGACGAGATGCTCGAGCGCATGGCCGGACTGGGCTTCGCGCCGGTGCACGATCCGATCGAATGCCTCGACGACGACGACCCCCCGCACCCCTGCCTGCGGGCGGCCTTCCGCCGCGCATAGCTCGCGCCCCCACCTTGTGTTCGGCGCCACCGGCGGCTCGCCCGCCAGTGCCTTTGGCAATGACATCCGGAAGCTCGACGCACCCTCCTGAGCTCGCGCTCAGCCATCGGGAGCGACGAGCACGAACCGATACTTATGCACCTCCCCACGCGCGATGGGGATTAACCTTCCGAACCGCCCATCGCGCGTGAACGACGCCACCTCGTCCACCAGCTCATCCTCGCGCAGGAGCAGGAGCAGATTCTCGGGCCTGTCCTCCGGCATGAACTCCCGCTTGAGCCAGCGCACCCGGATGTCCCGCCCCTCGCGCTCCGCTTCGCGCACCGCGTAGAGCAGCACCTCCGGACGCGCCTCGACCAGCTCGTCGGCCCAGATCTCCGCCCCATCCGGTAGATGGGCCGCAAGTTCGATCCCCGCCCCGCGTCCCGAGCTCGCGCGACGATGCGGCTCGAAGTACCCGATGTACGCCCCGGCGCCGATCAGGAGGACGATGGGCCACGAGAGAGGCGAGCGGAGCAGCACGGCCCTGGCGATACCCGGGCGCGTGCCGACAAATGCCCCCGGCCCGGCGCGCTCCTCCGGACCGGGCGCACGGGCGCGCGGCTCGCGCCCCCATGCGCCCCGGGCGACGTACGCCGCCAGCGGCGTAATGATCGCGCACGCCGGCAGCCCGTAGCGGGGGTTGCTGATCCCCAGGGCCGTGAGCGCGACGAGGCCGATCACGACCGACCTGCCCAGCACGCGCGCGACCGCCGTGATCCCGGCGCGATCGGCTTCGAGAGTCTCCCCGCCCTGCAGAGCCCGCTCGCGCGCGGCGTCGGGACCCCACGGAAACAGCAGCGCCAGCGAGGCCGGCAGCATCGTGAGGAGCACGACGGGCGCGAGCAGGAAGATATCCAGGAGCCTGTCAGGTTCCCACAGGAACTCGTCGACGCTCTGGCGAACGACCGCCCCGTCCTCCGGGCGGAAGGAGATCCAGTCCTGCAACGCGGGTGCGGCCAGGAGCAGGCCAAGAACGAGCGCGACAAACCCGGCCAGGCTGCGCAGTCGAGGCTGCATCAGAGGACCCAGCTTCATCCGCACCAGCGGGGGCACGCAGATCGGAAAGCCGGCGATGCCCTTGGTCAGAAGCATGGCCCCGCCCGAGACGGCCAGCCCGCCAAGCACCCACAGGGGAGCGCGCGCGGCGCGGAACAGCTCGACCGCCAAGAGGCACGCCACCCCCGTCGTCAGCATGTGCAGCGACTCGATCTCCGCGCTCCGCGCGCTCGGCCACGTCACCGGCAACAGCGCCTGCGCCAGCCCCGCCGCCAGCCCCCACGGCGACCCGAACCACCGCGTGCCGAACCACCACACCGCAAGCGCCAGCAGCGTCGCCGCCACCGCGCTCGGCAGCCTCGCCGCGAACTCCGTCTCCCCGAACGCCGCGCTGCTCGCCGCGATCGCCCACAACATGCCCGGCGGCTTGCGCAGGTACGCCGTCCCGAACATCCGCGGCATGAGCCAGTGCGGCTCGCCCGCCCGCGCGTCGTGGAGCATCTCCCACGCGGGGATCACCCGGTGCCCCTCGCTCATCGAGAGCCCCGTCGCCCCCAGCCGCGGCAGGAACACCGCCGCACACACCGCGATCAGCACCACCGCCTGCCGCCACCGGCGCGCCGCGACCCACGCGCCGGCACGGGCGGCCAAGCCCCCGCCCCGCGTGCTCATCCGTCCTGCTCCGGAGCGGGCCGTTCGCCCTCGCTCGCGCCCTTCGCGGACTCCTTGCCAGACTCCTCAACCTCGACCGGCCGGCCCGTGACCAGCGCATCGCGGATCGGCTCCAGATACGTTTCGAGCGTCTCGCGCAGGTGCGGGTTTCGTTCCGGGCTGTGGCCCATGCGGTCGGCCTCGCCGTACGCGTCCTCCAGCGACCAGCCCTGCTCATACACCCGGTAGAGCGCGACCACGCAACCTGTGCGCTCCGTCCCCGCCCCGCAATGCACCAGGACCGGCTGCCGCTCCGGGTCGTTCATGATCCGCAGCGCCTCGACGTACCCGTTCACCTCGCCCCGCGAGTCGCCCTCGAGCCCTGTCAGGCGCACCCGCTCGATCCCGAGCGCCTCCGCGCTCCGCGCCTCCCGCCGATCCGCGCGCGAGCCCTCCGGCCACGCCCCGAAATCGACAATCGTCCGGATGCCGTGCTCGCGCACCACGCTCCTGAGCGCGGCGGGGGTGAGCTTGCCCGAGCGGTAGATCTGCCCCGGCACGACCTCGGCGAACCGCTTGGGAAACACGTTGTACCGGATGAGGTCGCGGTACACGACGATCCCCAGCACCACCGCCGCCGCGATCGCCCCGATCCGGAGCAATCCGCCCCCATTTCCCGCACCTCCACGGGCGTTTCCCATGGGGGGATGGTACGACCGCCGGGCGACCCTGCGCCGGCTTTGGCACTACAATTGCAGCATGGCGGACGGAGCCGCAACACCGACGGGCCAGGGAGGGTCGCGCCCGGGGCGGACGAGCGCCTACCCCGAGCCGGTGGACCGCCTCATCACCGAGCTCGCCTCGCTCCCCGGCATAGGCCGCCGCAGCGCCGAACGCATCGCCTTCCACCTGCTCAAGGCCGACGAGCCCAAGGCCATGGCCCTCGCCCGCGCGATCGCCGACACCAAGCGCGCGGTCAAGCACTGCTCGATCTGCTCGAACCTGACCGCCGCGGACCCCTGCCCGATCTGCGCCGACCCCGAGCGGGACCGCTCGCGCGTGCTCGTGGTCGAGCAGCCGAAGGACCTGATCGCCCTCGAGCAGACCGGCATGTACAAGGGGCTCTACCACGTGCTCATGGGCCGCCTCAGCCCCCTCGACGGCATCGGCCCCGGCGAGCTGACCATCGCCGAGCTCCTCCGCCGCCTCGACAACCCCGCGAAAAACCCCGGCGCGGTCAAGATCGAGGAGGTCATCCTCGGCCTCAACCCCACCCTCGAGGGCGACGGCACCGCGCTCTACCTCGCCGAGCAGATCCGCGCCCGCGCCGTCGCCGTCACCCGCCTCGCCCGCGGCCTGCCCTCGGGCGCTCAGCTCGAGTATGTCTCGAAAGCGGTGCTTGCCGACGCGATCGAGGGGCGGAGGGAAATGTCGTGAAGGAGGCGTCGAGGCAGCAAGGCATCGAGGCATCAAGGGGGAAGACCATGGGTGAGCCGATACGCACCTACCGAGATCTCAAGGCTTGGCAGCATGCGTTCCAGGCTGCAGTGGTGCTTTATAGGGCAGAGGCGAAGTTCCCCCGCGAAGAGCGGTATGCGCTCGGCGCTCAGTTGCGTCGCGCTGTGATCTCCATCTCGAGCAATATCGCCGAGGGGTACGGGCGCGGTACGACCAAGGACTACATCCGATTCTTGCGTATGGCGCGCGGCAGCCTGTGCGAGACGGACAATCAGCTGCGGCTCGCGCTGGAACTCTGTCTTCTGGAGCGAGCGGTCTTCGAGGAGCTCATGGAAATCCTCGGACACTGCGAGCGAACATTGGCAGGCTTGATTCGCTCTCTGGAGGAGCACGCGGATGCGTAGCGCCAGAGTGCGTTCAACCTCGGTGCCTCAGTGCCTCAGTGCCTCGGTGCCTTCCTGATGCGCTTCGAAACCTCCCAACACATGCGCCTCGGCCAGCAGATGAAGCTGGCGCCCAGGGTCATCCAGTCCATGGAGATCCTGCAGATGCCGCTCACCGAGCTCGAGGAGCGCATCGAGCAGGAGCTGGCGAGCAACCCGACCCTGGAGATCGCCGAGATCGCCCCCGACCCCGAGGCCCGCACCCGCCACGACGAGCCCGGCGGCGAGGAGAACACCGACGACTTCCGCCGCCTCGAGGATTTCGAGGCCGCGAACCCCGACGCCGCGGAGAACACCAACCAGTCCGCCGGTCTCATCGACGGGCGCGACCGCTTCGACGACTACCAGCCACGCGCCAGCAGCCGGCTCGACGGCGAGCGCGACGGGAAGATGGACGCCATGGCCGCGGCCCCCGCGCGCCAGGCCTCGCTGGGCGAGCAGCTCCGCGGGCAGTGGGGGCTGGTCGACGTGGACGAATCGCTCCGCCGCCCCGGCGAGATGATCATCTCCTTCCTCGACGACGACGGCTACCTGCGCACCAGCCTCGACGAGGTCGTCGAGCGCTCGCCGCCCGGGCCGAACGGCGAGCGTCCGGGGCGCGAGACCATGGAGCGGGCTCTCACCGCCGTCCAGCTCTTTCTCGAGCCCGCCGGCATCGCGGCCCGCGACGCCCGCGAGTGCCTGCTCCTCCAGCTCGACGCGCTCGAGGACCGCCACGAGTGGGACACCGAGGAGGACCGCGTCCACACGCTGCGCATCGCGCGCCTGCTCGTCGCCGACCACCTCGACGACCTCATGCAGAACCGCCTGCCCAAAATCGCCGAGCAGGAGGGGATCACGCTCGAGGAGATCAAGGCCGGGCTCGAGCTGCTCCGCCGCCTGAGCCTCGCCCCCGCCCGCCGCCTGGTGAGCGAGGCCGCCGAGATCATCATCCCCGACGCCATCGTCGAGTACGACGAGGAGCACGACCGCTACATCGCCTACCTCAACGACTCGCGCATGCCCAACCTCCAGATCAACCGCGAATACGCCGAGATGATCCGCGACCGCGACGTGCCCAAGAAGGACCGCGACTTCCTCAAGACCAATATCGGCAACGCCCAGTGGCTCATCGAGGCCGTCGAGCAGCGCCGGCGCACCCTCCAGCGCGTGCTCAACGTCGTCGTCGACGCGCAGCGCGAGTTCTTCGACTACGGTCCGCAAGCGATCAAACCCCTGCCCATGACCCTCGTCGCCGAGCAGCTCGGCATCCACGTCGCCACCGTCAGCCGCGCCGTCGCCGACAAGCACCTGCTCACGCCCCGCGGCGTCGTCCCCCTCCGCCGCTTCTTCACCGGCGGCACCGAGACCGCCACCGGCGAGGAGATCTCCTGGGACGCCATCAAGGCCGCGCTCCAGGACGTCATCGATCAGGAAGACAAGAGCAACCCGCTCTCCGACGACGCCCTCGCCGACAAGCTCAAGGAGCGCGGCATCGAGATCGCCCGCCGCACGGTGGCCAAATACCGCGGCCAGCTCGGCATCCAGAGCGCGAGGCTGCGGAAGCAGTTCTGACGGAGCCGCGTGCGCCACATTGGTCGCCCCTCTGCGCGCCTGATTGACCGGCACCGCCGACCCGCGGCGCGGCGACAGCGTCGCTGCCCGACGCGAGACCTACGGCGCGCCGCCCCTCCCGCGCATGATTGCAGTTCCCGGCGCCCCGCGCAGCGCGGCCAAGGCCTCGCGCCGCCTCGCCCGGTGATCACAACCGCACTCAGGGCAGGGCTGCGAGGGTGCTGCGGAGATGTCGTAGCCGCAGTCGGGACAGCGGCCGAGGTCGTGGATCATGAGCATCCTCCGGTACGCGGAGATCTGGCAGGCGCGCATGAACCAGAACAGCACCGACAACGCCGCCCCCGCGGTCGCCATTCCGGCCGCCAGCGCCGACCCAAAGTACAGGATCAGTTGAACCGTTGGCGCCCGGCGCGATCGCGATGCGCTGCCAGTGGCGATGAGATCACGCCAGCTTTCCGCGAGCCATGGAGCCGCCGCCCTCCGGATCTGCCACCCCCGCAGATCGATCTGCTGAGCGATGGCGAACCGGATGTGCCTCAGCACCTCCGGATCGGTCTCGATCTGCCGCAGGGCATCCGCCCTCCTGATATCG
>DASRXL010000025.1:0-18171 GCA_035654175.1 Phycisphaerales bacterium | reverse complement strand
CCTCGTGGAGGCCGCGGTCGAGCTCGACGACTCCCTGCTCGAGAAGTACCTCGAGGACGAGTCCAGCGTCTCCGCCGACGAGATCCGCGCCGCGATCCGCAAGGGAACGATCGAGCGCCGGTGCAACCCGGTGTTCTGCGGGGCGGCGCTGCGCAACATCGGCGTTCAGCGGCTGCTCGACGGCGTCATCGATTATCTGCCGGCGCCCAACGAGGTGCCCGAGGTCGAGGGCACCGACCCGCGCGACCCCGAGAAGAAGCTCACCCGTCCCCACGACGACACGGCCCCGCTCTCGGCGCTGGTCTTCAAGGTCGTCAACGACGCGCACGGAGATCTCACCTACATGCGCATCTACTCGGGCACGCTCAAGAAGGGCAGCCGTCTGCTCAACCCCGTCAACGGCAAGAAGGAGAACGTCAGCCGCATCTTCGAGATGCACGCCCAGAACCGCGAGCCTCTCGAGGAGTCCGGCGCCGGCTCGATCGTCGCCGTGATCGGCGTCAAGGATTCGTACACCGGCGACACGCTGTGCGACGCCGATGCGCCCATCGTCCTCGAGCGCATGACGTTCCCCGAGCCCGTGATCTCGATGTCGATCGAGCCCCACGGCTCCGACGACAAGCGCCGCCTCTCCGAGGCCCTGGCGACCATCCGGCGCGAGGACCCCTCCTTCCGCTCGCACTTCGACGAGGAAACGGGCCAGACGATCATCGCCGGCATGGGCGAGCTGCACCTCGAGATCATCAAGAACAAGCTCACCCGCGACATGAAGATCGGCTGCGACGTCGGCAAGCCCCGCGTCTCCTACCGCGAGACGATCCAGGGCACGGCCAAGGACGTCCGCGGCAAGTTCGTCAAGCAGACGGGCGGACGCGGCCAGTACGGCGACTGCACGATCAACATCGAGCCCTGCACCGCCGAGGAAGCCGCCGCCGAGGGCCTCAAGTTCACCGATAACATCGCCTTCGTCAACAAGATCGTCGGCGGCGCCATCCCAAAGGAGTTCATCCCCTCGATCGAGTACGGCGTGCGTCAGACCGCCGTCGGCGGCGTCACCGCGGGCTACCCGCTGATCAACGTGAAGGTCGAGCTCGTCGACGGCTCGTCCCACGCCGTTGACTCGTCGCAGGTCGCCTTCGAGCAGGCGGGGCGTCTGGCCCTCCAGGCCGCCGTGGCCAAGGCCGGCTCGGTCCTCCTCGAGCCGATCATGAAGGTCGTGATCACCTCGCCGGAGGACTACCTCGGCAACGTCACCGGAGACCTCAACTCCCGGCGCGGCATGATCGTGGACACCGAGGACCGCGGGGCCGTGAAGCTGGTGACCGCCGAGGTGCCGCTGTCGCAGATGTTCGGCTACACGACCGCGCTCCGCGGCATGAGCCAGGGACGCGCCACCTCCACGATGGAGTTCCTCGAGTACCGCGCCATGCCGGCGAGCATGGCGAAGGAAGTGCTCTCCGCCGGCTGAGCCGTCGGAATCCCGGCAGAACCGAGCGCCCCGCGGGCCACGCCCGCGGGGCGCTCGCGCTTTCCGGGCCTTCGGACCGGCGCATCCGGGCGGAGATGGAGCCGGGAACCGATCGACGCAGGGCGGACCGCCGATAGGCGTCTACACTGGTGGCCGCCCCCATGGTCCCGGGCGGCCGAGAACCGGAGATTCGTCGTGGCAGACCGCTACAGGACCGTGTTGCTCTTCGGCGCACCGGGCGCCGGCAAGGGCACCCAGGGCAAGATGCTCGGCGCCGTCCCCGGCTTCCACCACTTCTCGACCGGGGACATGTTCCGCAATCTGGACCCGGCCTCCGAGCTCGGCCAGACCTTCCTCGCCTATTCCACCCGGGGCGAGCTCGTGCCCGACGAGATCACCGTCCGGCTCTGGAGAGCGTGCGTCCACCAGTGCGCGCACGAGGGCGGCTACCGGCCCGAGCGCGACCTGCTCATCCTCGACGGCATCCCCAGGAATGTCCGCCAGACGGAGCTGATGGACGAGCACATCGACGTGCTCGGCATCATCGTGCTCGCCGCGCAGGATCCCGAGCAGATGGTGCGCCGGCTCCACGGGCGGGCCGCCAAGGAGGGCCGCCCCGACGACGGCGCCGAGGACGTGATCCGCCGCCGCCTCCAGATCTACGCGGCGGAGACCGAGCCGGTCCTCGCGCACTACCCCAAGGCGCTCGTGCACCGCGCGGACGCCATCGGCACGCCGGCGCGCATCCTGCACAGGGTGCTCGGCATCCTCGCCCCGATCCAGGAGGCGTACTTTCCCAACGCGCTCGCGTGAGAGCGCCCGCTCAGCGGTACACGTCGGGCACGTCCAGGTCGCGATGCTGACCGCTCCAGAGCGAGTTGTCGGCGTTCTCATCGAAGGCCGTGACCGCACCCTCCTCGTCGAGGATGTACCCCAGGTCCTCGAGCCGGAACGAGCCGACGTGCCCGTCGCAGAACGAGACGTTCGCCTTGTTGGCGTGCCGGGGATGCGGCGCGGAGCGGTGCTCGCCCCCCGGGTTCTGCGGATCCGCGAAGTCGCCGGCGTCGTGCAGGCGCGGCGGGTCGATCGAATAGCCGTGCCCGCCGAGGGCCCTGAGCTCCGGGTCGCGGCTGCCGTCGGCGTGGTTCGGCGTCCGCTCCGCCGCGGGCTTGCCCGCGGCCGTTCCCATCGAATCCGCGCTCAAGACCGTCGAGGCGCCGTCCACGCGGCTCGTGCGGACCGGGAAGTTCACGAACCCCTTGGTCTCGTCGTCGTTCCGGAACCGGCTGTTGCCCAGGAACTGGTAGTTGTAGCCGTAGGGCGCGTTCCGCGTGCTCGTCCAGTCTTTCGCCTCGGTGCAGAGGAACACCTCGTTGTTCACCTGCGCCGAGTGCTCGTAGTCGCGGTCCGGGAGCGGGTTGGCGAGGGCGTAGAAGCCCGCGGCCGCTCCCATCTGCACGTACCAGCGGGGGCGGTACTGATACCCGTTGCCCACGAAGTACACGTTCTTCGATTCGTCGGCGAATCGGCCCACCTGGCCGGGAACGCTGATGTCGTCGTTCTCGTTGGCGTAGATCGCCCACCCGATCACGACTTGGCGCATGTGCGACGCGCAGACCGCGCCCCGGGCGGTCCGGCGCGCCGCCCCGAGCGCCGGCAGCAGGATCCCGATCAGCAGCGCGATGATCGCGATGACCACGAGCAACTCGATGAGCGTGAACGCCCCGCGCCCGCGCCCCGAAGACAACCCCTCTCCCATCGAACTCCTCCCCTCTTGTTCGCCAGCCTTGCATCCACTCGGTCCAACACCTTTACCACAAGGCGTCCGCAGTGTACAGTGACTCACGCGCTTCCATTCATCCGTTCAGCCGGGAGAATGGATATAGTAGCGTGATGGCCGCGGTGGTCGGCGAGGACGGGCGAATGCACATCCGCGAGATCTTCAGCCGACAGCGGACAACATTCTCCTTTGAATTCTTCCCGCCCAAGTCGGCTCCCGCGGCGGACGAGCTCTTCGCCACCATCGCCGAGCTCGAGCGGCTGCGGCCGACATTCGTCAGCGTCACCTACGGCGCGGGGGGCTCGACCCGGGAGCTGACAAATAACCTGGTCGTCCGCATCAAGGACGAGACGAGCCTGAACCCGATGCCCCACCTCACGTGCGTGGGGCACGACGAGGGGGCGATCAGGGCGATCCTCGACCGGTATGCGCAGCGCGGCATCGCGAACATCCTGGCGCTCCGCGGCGATCCGCCGGCCGGCCAGCCCGGGTTCGACCGCTCGCGCGACGCGTATCGGCGCGCCGGCGAGCTGGTGGCGTGCATCCGGCGGTACAACGACACCGGCGCCCATCCCGCGCCCGGCGGCTTCGGCATCGGTGTGGCGGGATTCCCCGAGGGCCACCCCGAGACCCCGAACCGGCTGGTCGAGATGGACCACCTCAAGGCGAAGATCGACGCCGGAGCCGACTTCATCATCACGCAGATGTTCTTCGACAACCGCGACCTCTACGACTTCCGCGACCGCTGCCGGCTGGCGGGCATCCGGGTGCCGATCATCGCGGGGATCATGCCGGTGACCTCGGTTCCGGGGATGAAGCGCATGGCCGAGCTGGCGCTGGGCACGCGTTTCCCGGCGTCGCTGATCCGGGCGATCAACCGCACGAACGGCGATGCGGAGGCGGTGAAGCGGGTCGGTGTGCACTGGGCGACCGAGCAGTGCCGCGACCTGCTCGATCACGAGGTCTCCGGCATCCACCTCTACACGCTGAACCGCTCGAACGCCACCCGGGACATCTACGCCACGCTCGGCGTGCGGGATTCGATGGACCTGCTCGCGGAGTGAGCGGCGGGTCCGCCGTCGGGGCAGCGCGCAGATCGAGCCGCCCGGCCTTGCTCGCTACCTCGCCGCCGCCACGAGCGCTTCGAAGAGCGCCGCTCCGACCGCGTGGTCGGCCGTGCGCTCCGGGTGCCACTGCACGCCCAGGTAGAACCGGCGCGCTGGATCCGTCAAGGCCTCGACGATGCCATCGGGCGACGCCGCGACGATCCGGAGCCTGCCCGGGGTCATCACCGCCTGGCGGTGCTTGCTGCGCACGACGCCGCGCAGGGAGACGCCCGGAGCGCCGGGCTCCTCGGTGGGCTCGACCGCATGGTCGCGCTCCCAGTGCAGCGCGTGCGTGGGACACCGGTCGGGCAGGTGCTGGTCCAGCCGGCCCCCGCCGACGAGAGCCATCATCTGCATGCCGAGGCATACGCCGAGGACCGGCGTATCCGCCCGATCGGATTCGAGCACCCGGAGCAGGGCCGTCTCGAACTCCTGCCGCTCGGGATGCACCGGCGTCGCCCGCGGGTGCGTCGGCTCGCCGAAGCTCTCGGTGCGGGGGTCGTCGCCCCCTGAAAGGACGAAGGCGTCGAGAGCGCCGGCGAGCTCGGCTGCGCTGCCGGCCGCCGGCGCGAGCAGCACGGGGATGCCCCCGGCGCTCTCCACCGCGCTGGCGTACGTCGTGTACGAGAACACGCGCACGCCGTTGGGGTGCTCCGCGAGATCCGCCGTGATCCCGACGAGAGGGCGCCTCCTGCTCATGCGCTGAGTCTACACCCTGTCGCGTCGCGCACGGCTTACACTGCGCCCGTGACTCGGTCCCAGCTCATCACGCTCCTGGTCCTGGTGACCATCATCTGCCTCGGGTCAGCGCTCCTCCTGCTGCCCGAGCGCCGGGTGACGGCGCTCCAGCCCGAACGGCTCGTCCAGTTCGCCCCCAGCCAGGTGCGGGAGGTGGTGGTCGAGCCCGCCGGCGGCCCGGCGCAGCGGCTGCTCCGCACCGGCCCCGACCGCTGGGAGATCGAGCTGCCGGCGCAGGGCGAGGGCGCCGCCGTGCGTTGGCCCGCGGCGACCGAGCGCGTGCACGGGTTCCTCCGGATCCTTGATCGTCTGCGCGCGGCGCCCGCAGAGGCTCCAGGGGCGGCCCCGGCGCTCTGGGCCACGATCGTGGCCGAAGGTGGCGAGCGCGTCGCGATCGGGCTCCCCGCGGCTCCGCTCGGGGGCCGCGCCGTGGTGCAGGCCGGCCCGGATCGCGCCAGCGCGCGCCCACTGGTGACAACCGATGAATTGAACCGGCTGCTCGTCGGGCCCGGGCTGAGCGGCTGGCTCGATCCGCGAGTATTCGCCGGCATTGAGGGTCAGCCCGTCGAGGTCGCCGTCCTTTCCGGAGGAGACGAGATGCGGCTCGTGCGGTCCGGCGGCGGGTGGCGGATCGGGTCGCCGTTCGAGGCGGCGGCCGAGGCCTCGCTCGTGCAGGAGCTGCTCGTCGGCCTCCAGGCCCTGCCCTTCACAGCCGCCGATGCTTCGGTCGCGGCGGAGCGATCGGGCGCGCCCGCTGCGACGTCGGTCAGGATCGTCACCGAAGCCCGGCGGCCCGCCGCGGGCGGCGAGGTTGTCGCCGAGCAGGCGACCCACGAGCTGCGGACGCTCGGGGCCCCGGACGCCGGCGGACGGATCGGCGCGACGGTGGAGATCCTCGAATCGGCCGCCGAAGGGAGCGAGGCGACCGCTGCGGGCCCGCTCCACGTCGAGCTCGACGCGTCCCGCTTGACGGCGCTCGTGCGCCAGCCGGCGTTCTACCTCGCACGCCGCGTTCTGCACGGCACGGCCGGGGACATCCACGGATTCGTCTTCCAGTACCCCTCCGGCGCCGAGCGTCGCTGGGACCGGGTGGGCGAAGGGTGGGCCGTTGCGGGCGCCCCCGTGCCGCCCGCCGGCGCGGCGGCGCTCGACAATCTGGCCGCTCTGCTGACGGAGACCCCCGCGCCGATCGCCGCGTGGGCGGGCGAGGCCGGCGCGCCGGGCGCCGAGCCGGTGGCGGAGATCGCGTGCCTCGGTTTCGGGGGAGCCGAGATCGGGCGCCTCGCGCTCTCCGTCGCGCCGCCGCCGGCGGCCGCCGCCGATCAGCGCCAGCACGCGGTCGCGATCACCGCCGGCGTCGCGCGGTACTACCCGCCCGAGGCGGTCGTCGAGATACTCCGCTGGATCGTTGATTCGGAGCCTTGAGCCCGCGCCGGTCGCCGGTCATTCTCTCCGAATAAGGCTACGCTGCCGCGGCGGAGGACTACGGCCATCGTGTCTTTCTCTACCGGCTATTATCTCGGCCAATCCGGCGTGCGGATCTCGACGATCGTGCACGTCGGCGGCGACGCGGTCCCGGGCCTGCGCATCCCCGACGTCGCCCTCATGTTCGAGGCGGACCCGCGGACCGAGGCATCGTCGTCTTCGGCGAGATCGGCCCCACGCAGGAGGAGGACCTCGCCGAGCTGATGCAGGGCGGGCGCGTCACAGAGCCCGTCGCCGTGTACATCGGCGGCAAGGCGGCCAGGGAGGGCACGCGCTTCAGCCACGCGGGGGCGATCGTGGCCGATTCGTTTGGCGAGCGACCGGATGCCGCGGCCGCGGCGCTGCGGAAGCTGGCAGGGAGAAGCCTGATGTCGGAAGCCGAGAAGAACGCCGTCTGGAGCACCGCGATCACCAGGATTGAGCCCAACCGGGTGGCGGTGCGCGGCTACGACATCGCCGAGCTGATGGGGCGCATCACATTCGGCGCCGCGGTGCATCTCATCCTGACCGGCGAGCTGCCGGACGAACGGATCGGGCGCCTGATGAGCGCCGTCCTCGTCTCGAGCATCGACCACGGCGCGACCCCGCCCTCGTGCCTCGCCGCACGGATTGTGGCGAGCACCGGCGCCTGCCTGTCGCAGGCGGTCGGCGCGGGCATCAGCGCTATCAACAGACACCACGGCGGCGACATCGAGGACTGCGCCCGGACGCTCGAGTCGCTGATCGCGCTCGCCGACGTGAACGGCCAGACCATCGAACAGGCCGCGGCGACGATGATCGCCCACGCCAGGGCCGCGGGCGTCCGGATCAGCGGGCTCGGACACCGGCTGCACGCGAGGGATCCACGTGCGGTGCGGCTCTTCGAGCTCGCCGCCGAAGCGGGCCTCGTCGGCGAGCGCGCCCGGCACATCGAGGCGATCAGGGCCCTGGAGCGGGCGCTCGCGTCCTCCGGCGAGCCGCTCCCGATCTCGATCGACGGCGCGCTCGCGGCGGTGCTCGCCGACATCGGGATCGATCCGAAGGTCTACAACGGCATCTTCATGATCGCGCGCACGCCGGGCCTCGTGGCGCACGTGGCGGAGGAGATGACCCGCGAGAAGCCGATGCGGCACATCGATCCGCTCGACCACGTCTACGACGGTCCGGCGCCGCGGAGGCTCGGGGGAGGCGGCTGACGGGCGAGGCGTGATGGGAGCTATCATCTTGACGTGGACGCCGCGATCCCCAGCTCGGCCGTCATTCTGCAGCGGATGGTGGACGCCGTGGAACAGGTGAGGCAACGCCTACTGCGGGCTTCCGCGGCGCTCCGGTCCGCTCAGGTAGATCACGCCATTGTCGGAGGGAACGCCGTCGCCGCCTGGGTGGCGACGATCGACGCCGCGGCCGTGCGCAACACGCAGGATGTTGACATCCTCGTCCGGCGCAGCGACTTCGACGCCGCCCGTGCCGCCCTCGAGTCGGCGGGGTTCCACTACCGGCGCGCCGCTAGCCTGGACCTGTTCCTTGATACACCGACGGCGAGCCCTCGCCAGGCGGTTCACCTGGTCTACGCCGACGAGATCGTCAAGCCCGGCGAGCTTGCGCCGAACCCGAGCGTCAGCGAATCTGTCGACCTGGGCTCGATCCGCGTGATCAATCTCGATGCGCTCGTGCGGATCAAGCTCATCGCCTTTCGTGACAAGGACCGCACCCACCTTCGGGATCTCATCGACGCAGGCCTGCTCGATCAGTCCTGGACCGCCAAGCTACCCCCGGCTCTCGCGGCCAGGCTCCAAGCGCTCCTGGACACCCCGGAAGGGTGACCTGTCGATCGCCCCTACCCCGTGCTCGACAATCAGACATCGCGCATGCGCGCTTCGATGCGGCGGTCGGGTATAAGCCACAGCAGGGCGACCGCCACGTAGATCGCAACCGACACCGCCGGAAGCACAAACGCCATCCCGACCGCCGAGGCATACCCGGCGAGCGAGGCCTTCCCCTTCATGTCCCGTCCGACCGCTGCGCGAAGCGTGGAGCCTGCCGGGTTTCCCTGGATAATGGTGTGTTGGAGGACCACGTACGCGATCGCCCCGCACAGGAGCACGACGCCATAGAGCGCCGTGGGAAGCGGCGCCGGCCGATCCTCTTCCAGCCAGCTCGTCCCGAGCCACCCGGTCGTGAACGGGATCAGCGAGAGCCAGAAGAGCAGGTGCAGGTTCGCCCAGAGCACGGCTCCCGTGACCCGCTCCGCCGCGTGCAGCATGTGGTGGTGATTGTTCCAGTAGATCCCCACGTACACGAAGCTGAGCACGTAAGAAAGGAACACCGGCACGACCGGACGAAGGGCCGCGAGGCTCGTGCCGTGCGGCTCCTTCATCTCCAGCACCATGATGGTGATGATGATCGCCAGGACTCCGTCGCTGAACGCCTCCAGGCGGGTGGTGCGCATCGGGGATTCCTCGAAGGCCGGCGCGGGCGCCGGCGCGCCGACCGCGGGGTGAACGGCCGGTCCGATGATACCGGACCGCCCGCGCCGGCCCTGTCCGGTGATGCGGCTGGCCGCTCGGTCGCGGGCCTCCCCGCCCTACCATCCCCGCCCCGGAGCCACACACTCCGGCCCAGGAGGCTCGGAGATGTCGAAGGTCCTCGTGCTCGGCGGCGGGAAGGTCGGGAAATCGGTCGCGGAGCTGCTGCTGGCCTGCGGGCGCGGCGAGTACAGCGTCACCCTCGCCGACCGCGAGCAGTCGAACCTGCAGGAGGCGGAGGCCAACTGCCGCCGCCTCGGGAACCGCGTGCCGCACCCGGTGGAGTTCTCAACCCGGCGGATCGACGCCACCGACCGCGCCGCCGTGCGCGAGCTGCTCGGGGAGCACGAGTACCTGATCTGCATGCTGCCGTTCGACCTCGTGGCGGGCATCGCGGACGACGCCAACGAGCTCGGCGTCCACTACTTCGACGTGACCGAGGACGTCGAGACCTCCGAGCGCGTGCGCAAGATCGATGAGGCGGGCTCCGCGAAGGTCGCCCTCGTGCCGCAGTGCGGCCTCGCGCCGGGGTACATCGCGATCGCCGCGTACGACATCGCGCGGCAATTCTCCGAGATCCACGAGCTGACGCTGCGCGTCGGGGCGCTCCCGCAGTACCCCACCAACGCGCTGCACTACAACGTCACCTGGTCCACCGCGGGCGTCGTCAACGAGTACTGCGAGCACTGCCACGTGATGCTCGACGGGCGATTCGCCAAGCTCCCCGCCCTCGAGGGCCTGGAGACCTTCGGCTTCGAGGGTGTCGAGTACGAGGCGTTCTACACCTCCGGCGGCGTGGGCACCCTCATCGACACGCTTCTCGCGGAGAAGAAGACCGTGGGCGAGACCCGCATCGCCTACAAGACCATCCGCTACCCCGGCCACCGCGACCTGATGAAGTTCCTCCTCCAGGACCTGCGGCTCGGCGTGGAGCACGCCAGGCCCAGCGCCAGCGGGCGCGTGTTCGACCGCCGTCTCGCCATGGACCTTCTGGACCACGCGATCGCCCGCACGCTGCAGGACGTGGTGATCATCTTCATCAACTGCATCGGCATGAAGGACGGCATTCGCCAGCAGGTGAACTTCAAACGCGCGGTCCGGGCCGTCGAGCTCTTCGGGCGCGTCTGGCCGGCCATCGAGCTGACCACCGCCGCGGGCGTGTGCGCGATGGTGGACCTGCACCACCGGGGCCGCCTTCCGAAGACCGGCTTCATCCGCCAGGAGCAGTGCGCGCTCGAGGCCTTCAACCACACGCTCTTCGGTCTGGCCTACGAAGCGCCCGAGACTCTCGAGCGCGGGGCCACAGCGCAGCTCTGAGCGCCGCCTCGACGAGCCTTGGTCGGGAGCTCGCGCCGAATCACCGCGGAGGACGCGGAGTTCCGCTGAGCCGAACCGATCCCCCCACGGAGGACACGGAGTATCACGGCGTCAAGGCAGAAAGCCATGTATTGAAAGTCAGGGAGACTGATTCAATGTCATGGTCTCCGTGCTTCGCTCCGTGCAACTCCGTGTCCTCCGTGGTGGAATCCCTTCTGCTCTTCCTCAGCGGAACTCCGCGTTCTCAGCGGTGCGTGACCTCTACCCCGGCTGCTTGACCTTCCGCAGGTACGGCTTCACCTCTTCCCAGCCTTCCGGGAACATCTTCCTCGCGTCCTCGTTGCTCACCGAGGGAACGATGATGCAGTCGCCCCCCTGCTCCCAGTTCGCAGGCGTCGCGACCTTGTGCTTGGCGGTCAGCTGCAGCGAGTCGATCACGCGCAGCAGCTCGTCGAAGTTCCGCCCGGTGCTCGCCGGGTAGGTCAGCGTGAGCTTGACCTTCTTGTCCGGCCCCACGATGAAGACCGACCGCACCGTCATCGTCTCGTTCGCGTTCGGGTGGATCATGCCGTAGAGGCTCGACACCTTGCGGTCGTGGTCGGCGATCAGGGGAAAGTTCAGCGCGCAGCCCTGCGTCTCCTCAATATCCCTCGCCCAGCGTTTGTGGCTGTCCAGCGGGTCCACGCTCAGCCCGAGCACCTTCACGTTCCGCCGCGCGAACTCCCCCTTCAGCCGCGCGACCGCGCCCAGCTCGGTCGTGCACACGGGCGTGAAGTCGGCGGGGTGGCTGAAGAGCACGCCCCACGAGTCGCCCAGGTATTGATGGAAGTGGACCGGGCCCTCCGTGGAGTCCTGCGTGAAATCGGGCGCGACGTCGCCAAGCTGGATCGACATGGTCTCTCTCCCTTGCTCGAGGAATCGCCCCCAGCATACCACCTGCCCCGACGCCCGGCTCCCCCCGAACCGCAGCCGGCTGGCGCGGGGCGCGCCCGCCTAACAATTCACCCATGGCGCGACTGACGCTCGTCGAGAAGATCGCGACCCGGTACGCCGTCGGCCTGAAGCCGGGGGAGGCGGCGCTCCAGGGCCGGATCATCCGCATCCGCCCCAAGCACGTGATGACGCACGACAACACCGGTGCGGTCATCCCCAAGTTCCTCTCCATCTTCGCCGGGGCCGCAGACTCCGGCTCCGGCGCCCAGGCCCCCGAGGCGCGCATCCACGACCCCGGCCAGCCCGTCTTCGCCATCGATCACGACATCCAGAACGTGACCCCCGAGAACCTCGGCAAATACGCCAGAATCGAGAAGTTCGCGGCGGCGCACGGCATCGACTTCTATCCAGCGGGGACGGGGATCTCGCACCAGGTCATGGTCGAGCAGGGCTACGCGGTCCCGGGCGCCCTCGTCGTCGGCTCCGATTCGCACTCCAACATGTACGGCGCCGTCGGCGCCCTGGGCACCCCCGTCGTCCGCACCGACGCCGCGTGCCTCTGGGCCACCGGCGAGACCTGGTGGCAGGTCCCCCCCGTCGCCCGCTGCACCTTGACGGGGCGCCTCAGGCCCGGGGTTGTCGGCAAGGACGTGATCATCGCCCTCTGCGGCCTCTTCAACTCGGACGAGGTGCTCAACCACGCCGTCGAGTTCACCGGCCCGGGCGTCGAGAGCCTCTCGATGGACCACCGCCTCTCGATCGCCAACATGACCACCGAATGGGGAGCCCTCGCCGGCGTGTTCCCCTTCGACGACGTGCTCAAGACCTACCTTTTCGAGCGGGCCGACTACTTCGCCGCGGACCGTCGGCCGGGGACCCGGCGCGAACGATCCAGAGGCGCATACACCCACGAGGATGTTGAGCGCTGGTGGCATGAGCGGCTCTGGGCCGACGCGGACGCGGCCTACGCGATCGAACTCACCCTCGACCTCGCCACCATCACGCCCCACGTCTCCGGGCCGAATCACGTCAAGACGATGACCTCCGTGGCCGAGATGCAGCGCCGCGGCGTGAAGATCAACAAGGCCTACCTGGTGTCGTGCGTCAACGCCCGCCTCGCCGACATCGCCGAGGCGGCGGCCGTCGCCCGGGGCAAGCGTGTCGCCGAGGGGGTCGAGTTCTACATCGCGGCCGCGTCCGCCGACATCCAGGCGGAGGCCGAGCGGCTCGGCCACTGGCAGGACCTCATCGATGCGGGCGCCAAGCCGCTGCCCCCCGGCTGCGGCCCCTGCATCGGCCTCGGCGCGGGGCTGGTGGCCGAGGGCGAGGTCGCGATCAGCGCCACCAACCGCAATTTCAAGGGGCGCATGGGCTCGCCTGAGGCGGAGGTCTACCTCGGCTCGCCGGCCGTCGTCGCCGCGAGCGCGATCGAGGGCAGAATCGCGGCGCCCTTCGCGGTCGAGGACGCCGAGCCCGTGGGCGCGGCCCGCCGCGCCGAGCCCCCGACCCCCGCCGCGGCGCAGCCGGTCGAGATCATCGACGGCTTCCCCGAGCGCATCGAGGGGCGCGTGCTCTACATGCCCGCCGACAATATGAACACCGACGGCATCTTCGCCGGCAAGTGGACGTACAGGGACGACCTGACGCCCGTCCAGATGGCCCAGGTCGTATTCGAGAACTACGACCCGGCGTTCGGCAAGGTGTATCGGCCCGGGGATCTCATCGTCGGCGGGCGGAATTTCGGCACCGGCTCCAGCCGCGAGCAGGCGGCGACAGCCCTGAGATTCCGCGGCATCCCGTGTGTGATCGCCGCGTCCTTCAGCGAGACCTACAAGCGCAACGCGTTCAACAACGGATTCCTCTGCCTCGACTGCCCCGGCCTGGTGGATCATCTCGCCGCCGCGCTCGGCTCAGGCTCACCCACTATCCCCGGCCCCGAGATCACGATCGACTTCGCCAACTCGACGATCGCCTGCGATGACCGCACCTTCCCGTTCGATCCGCTCTCCACCGTCGCGCAGGAGCTCGTCGTCGCGGGCGGGGCCGAGGCAATTGCGCGATCATCGCTCAATGCAGCGCACCGCTGAAGTCGCAGAGTTCCGCCGAGGAAAAGCAAAGGGGATCTCACCACGGAGGGCATGGAGTTGCACGGAGCGAAGCCCGGAGACCATCAAATTCAATCAGTCTCCTGCTCTGACCACATGGCTTTCTGCCTCGACTCCGTGATACTCCGTGTCCTCCGTCGTGACATCGGTTCGGCCCAGTGGAACTCCGCGTTCTCAGCGGTGAAATGAGCCTTGGGAGGGTCCTGCATGCTCCGCGTCCTCGCCACCACCGGCCTGCTCGTCTGCTCCAACATCTTCATGACCTACGCCTGGTATGGGCACCTGAAGAAGGCAGCGTGGACGCTCCCCGTCGCGATCATCCTCTCCTGGTGCATCGCCCTGCCCGAGTACGCCCTCCAGGTCCCCGCCAACCGCATCGGTCACATCGCCCACGGGGGCCCATTCTCCGCGCCCCAGCTCAAGATCATCCAGGAGGCGATCACGTTCACCGTCTTCATCGCCTTCACGCTCCTCGTCCTGAAGGAGCGCCCCCGCGCCAACGACTACCTCGCCATGCTCCTCATCTTTGCCGGCGTCGCCGTCGCAATGCTCGGCAAGCCCGCCCCCCTCGCCCCCGCGCCCGAGCACGCCGAACTCACCGCCGAGGACGCGGGGTTCCGCTGAGTCCACACAGGCGATTGCTCGGCGCGGCGAGCACCGAGCGATCGAGGGCCACGCCCGGAGTCATGCCGAAGGCGCGATTCGGCCGCCGCGCCCGGCCGTTGCGCGACGCATCGATTCAGCGAAACTCCGCGCCCTCAGCGGTGACGCTCGCTACCACAGCTTCTCGTTGGCGATGCCGATCAGGATGTCAGCGATGCCCATGAGAGACCACCCCGCGATCAGGCCGGCGCAGATGGGCTCGCGCGTGTCCACCCAGAACCGGTGGCCGAACGATTCCTTCCGCCGCGCGTAGCGGAGACTCGCCATCCAGAAGACCAGCGAGCCCATGAACATCCAGACCGTGGACTCCGGCGGCAGCACCACGCCCAGGCCGAGCGCCACCGGCGAGATCGGAACGCGGTTCCTGCTCGCGATGCGGACGATCTCGCCGACGATCGCGACCGCCGATCCCACGATCATCGCCACCTGCGCCGACCACGGGATGCTCAGCCCCTGCCCGGACGTCACGCCCGTGATCACGTCCGAGATGCCACGCCACTGCACCGCCGCGACGAATGAGAACTCGCCGCTGGTCAGCACCTCCCCGACGTCCTCCCCCGGGCTGTAGCTGTGCAGGAAGAGCAGGTAGAACAGCGGCGTGCTCGCCAGCGCGCCCGCGAAGATCCCGATGCAGTGACCGATCGCCTGCTGGCGAGGCTTCGCCCCCAGCATGTAGCCAGGCTTGATGTCCATCAGCAGGTTCGCGGCGTTGCTCGAGACCTCGGTCGTCATGCACGCCGTCATCAGGTTCGTGGCCGGGTTCGCCCGGTCGAGCACGCCGAAGGTCAGCTGCGTGATCTTCGAGAGCGCCCCCGTGGGCGTGATGCTCGTCAGCGCCGTCGAACTCACCGCGATCAGCGAGAGGGCGATGATCAGCGGGATCGAGAGCGCGCCCCAGTACCACTTCACCCCGAACCACTCGTGCGCCATCCACACCCCGACCGCCCCGATGATCGGGATGCCCACGATCGAGATCCACAGCGGCAGCTCGATCCTGCTCATCGCCTCCGCCGTCTCGCTCCGCGCCTGCCGCTTGCCGAACAGGCCCTTGAACGCCGACAGGATCACCTGCGGCTTGGCGAAAAACGCCACCAGCGACGCCAGCACCACGATGCAGACGCCCGGCCACAGCGGCCACTTGTTCAGGATGTCCGCGCGCGTGTAGACCGCCGCCCCGTCCACCACCCGGGCCGGCGTGATGTCACCCACCTGGATCAGCCACGGCACCAGGCCCACCCACACGACCACCATCCCCGCCATCATGTTCAGCGTCGAGCGCATGCCCATGAGCCCGCCCGCGCCCAGCATCGCGAAGTCCATCGCCGGCGCCAGGCCCATCTGTTCGATCGGGATGCCACGGAGCCGGAAGTGCTCGATCTTGTCGATCGTCACCCCCCGCGCCTTGGCCATCCCCCAGTACACCCAGTCCAGCATGTGCTCCGGGATCCACCGGGCCCGCTCCATCCCGAGGAGCTTGACCTGCAGCGCCGTCTGCGTTGCCTCCGCGCTGATCAGCCTCAGGAACGCCGTCGCCAGGCCCACGATGAGCAGCACCCTCGCCTTGAAGAGCCCCACCGCGGCCGCCGAGCTGTAGAGCGTGTCCAGCACCACGCCGCACGCCGCGCCCTCGGGGAAGGGCGCCTGCTCGTCGTTGATGAACCGCCGCTTCATCGGGAAGGCCACGAGCACGCCGAGCAGCGACAGGACCACGTTGAAGAGCAGCATCTGGTGCCACGGCATGATGGCGTTCGTCACCATCATGTACGCCGCGAGCCCCGAGATCAGGGGACCCGTCATGTAGCCGGCCGCCGTCGCGATCGACTGCATGCAGTTGTTCTCGAGCAGGCTGAAATCGCGCGCCAGGCCCATCCGCGACATCACCCTGAACATCGCGAACGCCAGGATCACGCTCGTGAGGCCCACGCCCAGCGTCCACCCGGTCTTCGCCCCGATGTAGAGGTTCGTCGCGCTCAGGATGCCGCCGAGCATGAACCCGGTGATCGCCGACCGGATCGTCAGCTGCGGCATGTCCCCCTTCCAGACCCGCTCCAGCCACCAGCGGTCCTTCTGGTCGATGGTCCACGTCCGGATCTGCTCGTCGCTCAGGTGTTCGATCGCCATGGCGGCGGGAGTTTAGCGGGAGGCATCCCCGAGCGCAAGGACCGCCGCCGGCGTCCGACACGGCGCCGCGCCGGCCCGGCGTGGTACACCGAACCCGCACCGACCACCGGCCCCGGCGCGCGGGCCAGTATGCTCCAGCCTGCGGCCGAGCCGATGCGGCGCAGGAGGTGCCCATGCCCAAGTACAAGATCGCCTGGATGCCCGGCGACGGCGTCGGCCACGACGTCATGAACGCCGCCCGTCTCGTCGTCGACAAGCTCGCCCTCGACGCCGAGTACGTCCCCGCCGACATCGGCTGGGAGTTCTGGCGGAACGAGGGCGACGCCCTCCCGAAGCGCACCATCGACGCCCTCAAGTCCACCGACTGCGCCCTCTTCGGCGCCATCACCAGCAAGCCCCAGGACGAGGCCCGCGAGGAGCTCGCCCCCCACCTGCGCGACAAAGGCCTCCAGTACTTCTCCCCCATCGTCCGACTCCGCCAGCTCTTCAACCTCCACACCAACATGCGACCCTGCAAGAGCTACCCCGGCAACCCGCTCAACTTCCGCGGCTCCGCCTCCACCAACCCGTCGGGCACGGACGTCCTCGTCGATCAGGTCGTCTTCCGCGAGAACACCGAGGGCATGTACGGCGGCGTGGAGTTCTTCCCCCTCCCCGAGCCCGTCTACACCGCCCTCTGCGCCAACGCCAAGATGAAGCCCTGGAAGGACAAGGGCCTCGACAACGTCGCCCTCTCCACCCGCATCATGAGCGTCCAGGGCTGCACCAGCATCTGCCGCCAAGCCTTCGAATACGCGAAGAAGTTCGGGCGCGAGCGCGTCACCCTCATCGAGAAGCCCAATGTCCTCCGCGAGACCGGCGGCCTCATGACCCGTTGCTTCCGCGCCGTCGCGGCCGAATACCCCTCCATCCGCGCCGACGAGGCGAACATCGACGCCATCTGCATGTGGATGCTCAAGAACCCGCAGGACTACGACGTCCTCGTTGCCGAGAACATGTTCGGCGACATCGTCTCCGACCTCTGCGCCGGCCTCGTCGGCGGCCTCGGCTTCGCTCCCTCGGCCAACATCGGCGACACCTACGCCGTCTTCGAGCCCACCCACGGCTCCGCCCCCAAGTACGCCGGCCGCGGCGTCGTCAACCCCATCGCCATGCTCCTCACCGCCAAGCTCATGCTCGACTGGCTCGGCGAGACCGACAAAGCCGCCCGCCTCGAGCTCGCCATCGCCGCCGTCATCGCCGAGGGCAGGACCCAGACCTACGACATGAAGGGCGTCCCCGCCGGCTCACGCGAAGCCGCCACCACCACCCAGATGGCCCAGGCCATCGCCGCGAAGCTCTGAACCCACTCCACGGAACTCCGCCCACTCCCGCGCCAGCCGGTGGTGGCACGGCTGTCCCAGCCGTGCGCCCGGCGGCCCTGTGATGCGGGCTTCCAGCGTGCACGCAACCTGCCTGCCCGCAATCTTCAGCCCCAACGGGGCGCCCCAGCCCGAGCCCGGGGCAACGCCCCGGGAACTCTCCATTCCAGCGCGCTCACCCGAGCCCCAACGGGGCGCCCTAATCCCGCCAATTTGAGCCCTTGCTTCCGAGCCCGAAGGGCTCATCGTCAGTAGCCGGGGGTCGAGACGCGCAGCGACGAGACCCCCGGAAAGCTCCCCCATCGCGCGGCCTCCGGACCCTCGGCAGGGGTCCTCCCGCCTCTACGAGCCCCCGAGCGCAAGCTCGGGATTGCGACGCTCCCCGCGCGGTACGTCGAACAACGCGCCCCCTCCGGCCCCCTCTCCCGCGCCCCGCGGGAGAGCGCTGGGGAGAGGGCTCCATCTCCTACTCCTCTCTGTGCCTCGTGTCCCAAGGCCGCCCCTCCTCACGCCAACGGCGTGACACACCCAGAGCCCAGGGCGGCGAATGTTTCGCTCCGGAGGCGCGCGCGAGTGTTGCCAGGGGCGCA
>DASRXL010000024.1:0-20008 GCA_035654175.1 Phycisphaerales bacterium | reverse complement strand
GTACAAGGACCAGCGGGAGGTGTACTGGGACATGGCGGTGGCGATGAACCAGGAGCTTCGCCGCCTGCGCGACGCCGGGTGCCGGTGCATCCAGGTCGAGGAGCCGTGCCTGCACTTCATGGCGAACACCTACGGGGCCGGGGACGAGAGGGTGAAGTTTCTGCTCGCGTGCTACAACCGCGAGGTGGAGGGCCTCGACGACTGCGAGATCTGGATCCACACGTGCTGGGGCAATCCCAACATGCAGCGGGTGATGGAGGACACGAGCTACGCGGCGTCGTTCGAGATGTACATGGAGCAGTGCCGCGGGGACGTGTGGACGATCGAGACGAAGGACCGGGACTTCCGCGACATCGAGCTCTTCGCCCGCTACAAGGGGAAGCCGCCGAAGAAGGTGTGCGTCGGGGTGTCGAGCCACCGGACGCTGCAGGCGGACCGGGCGGAGGACGTGGCGGCGGACATCCGGAGGGTGATGGAGTTCATCCCGCCGGAGAGCCTGATCGTCTCCACGGACTGCGGGTTCGGACGGCAGGGGTGCAACCGGGAGATCGCGTTCTATAAGAGCGTCGCGATCGCCGAGGGGTGCAACATAGTGCGCAAGCAGCTCGGACTGCCGACGACATACGCGGCGGCGGCGGACCCGAAGCTGCAGACGGACCTCGTGCCGAAGGGATGAGGGCCGGAGGACGCGGGACGAGGGGCGCCGGGCGCTTCGGCGACCGGTCGGAGCGACGGCTCTCGACGGCGGGCATGCTGAGGCATTCCGGCGGCCGGCGGCGGCCCCGGCGCCGGGGGGCTTCGGCCGGACCCCGGGAGTTCGGGCCGCTTCGGGCTTGTGCCCGGAGCGTGGCTCGGTAGGCTGGGGCATGCGCAGAGCCTTCACACTGATCGAGCTCCTGGTCGTGGTGGCGATCATCGCTCTCCTGATCGGGATCCTGCTCCCCTCGCTGGGGCGGGCGCGGGAGGCGGCGCGGCAGGCGGTGTGCCTGAGCAACCAGCGGCAGATCGGCGCGGCGATCGTGATGTACGCGGACGACTTCGAGGAGTGGGTCGTGCGCGAGGCGGACACCGGGAACGTGATGACCTGGGCGCGGGCGACGCGCCCGTACATGGACCCGGTGGCGAGCCTGGACGAGCCGGTCGGGGACTGGTACCGTCAGGCGGAGTACTTCCACGACCCGGCGCGGCCGCGGGACGACCTGCACCAGATCCACTATGTGAACAACGGGCTCTGGTTCTATCGCGACGGGCGGCTGCGCGGGCACCGGAGCTGGAGCCGGCTCTCGACGACGCCCTTCCCCTTCAGGACGCTGTACCTGACGGACTACGCCGTGGATCCGAACAACGCGAACTACAACGAGACCTACCGCAGGAACGCGACGGACTTCACCATCGCGCTGTACTACGACGTGTGGCGGCGGGTCCACGTGAGCGGGGGGCTCAACGTGCAGCGGATCGCGCCGGAGCGGCACATCGACGGGGCGAACGTGACGTTTCTGGACGGGCACGCGGCGCTGCAGCCGGCGGCCTGGGTGCTGGAGATCGACAACTGGAACGATCACGACTGGGTGGATCACGACCCGGACGATTAGCATGGGGCGATGCGTCGGAGGCTCACGCCGGAGCTGATGGATGACCCGGGCCTCGACTGCGCGGAGCACGCGCGGGCTCTGCGCGGCCTGGCCCGGCTGAACGCGCTGGCGCGGAGCGACGCCATCCTGTGGCCGCAGGTTTGCGCGGCGGCGCGGGAGAACGGCGGGCGCGCGAGCCTCCTGGATGTCGCGACGGGGTCGGGGGACGTGCCGCTGAGACTTGCGGCGCGGGCGCGGCGGGCGGGTCTGGGGCTGGCGATTTCGGCGTGCGACGTGAGCGCGGCGGCGCTCGCGCAGGCCGCGCGCCGCGCCGCGGCGGAGGGAGCGGCGCTGGATCTCTGGCGACACGACGCGGTGCGGGGTGCCATCCCCGGGAGGTACGACATCGTGACGTGCAGCCTCTTTCTGCACCACCTCGATCGTGAAGCGGCGCTCATGCTGCTGCGCCACGCGGCGGCGGCGACGGGTGGGCGGCTGCTGGTGAGCGACCTGCGCCGGGACCTCGCGGGGCTGGCGGCGGCGTGGGGCGCTTCGCGGCTGGTGACTCGATCGCGCGTGGTGCGGGTGGACGCGGTGCGGTCGGTGCTCGGCGCGTACACCATGGAGGAGGCGGCGGAGCTGGCGCGCGGCGCGGGGCTGCGGGGAGCGAGGGTTCGCGCGTGCTGGCCGCGGCGTATGCTGCTCGCGTGGCGACGCGACTGAGCGGGCTGTGCTCGCGGGAGTGGGATGCTGTGGTGATCGGCGCCGGCCCTTCCGGCGGCGTCGCGGCGGCGGTGCTCGCGGAGCGCGGGATGCGCGTGCTGGTCGTGGACTCACGCCCGTTCCCGCGGGCGAAGGTTTGCGGGTGCTGCCTTGCGCCGGCGGGGGCCTCGGCGCTGCGGCGCGCGGGGCTCGGGGGCGCGCTGCGGGGCGCGACGGAGCTGGGCACGCTGCGGATGGCTGCGCGGGGCGCGAGCCTGCGGCTGCCGATCGAGCGGTATTGCACGATCGAGCGCACGCGGCTGGACAGCGAGATCGTGCGCGGCGCGGAGGAGCGCGGCGCGGAGTTCGCGTGCGGCGTTCGGGCGAGGGTGCTGGACGACGACGGCGTAGAGCTCTCGATCGGCGAGGCGCGGGGCGTCGCGAGGGGGCGCGTGGTGGTGGTGGCGGATGGGCTCTGCGGCAGCGCGCTGCGGGGACGGGGGGAGTTCGCGTGGCGGATCGATGTTGGAAGCCCGGTGGGCGTGGGCGCGGTGCTCGACGAGCGGCCGGAGCACGCCGCGCCCGGTGAGATCACGATGGTGTGCGGGCACGGCGGATATGTCGGGGCGGCGCCGCTGCCGGGAGGCCGGTGGGCGGTCGGCGCGGCGCTCTCGGCGCGCGCCGTGGGCGAGTGGGGGGCGGCGGGGGCGATCGCGGCGGTGCTTGCGGAGTGCGGGTTCGGCGCGCCGGCGTTCGGGCGCGGCGGGCTGCGGGGGGTGGGGCAACTGACGCGGCGGCGGGCGTCGTGCGGGCGCGGGCGGGTGCTGGTGGTGGGCGACGCGGCCGGGTATGTGCAGCCGCTGACCGGCGAGGGGATGAGCTGGGGGATCGCGTGCGCTGCGCGTCTCGGCGAGCACGCCGCACGCGCGGCGGCCGGGGAGGACGTGGGGCGCGCGTGGGCGTCGGAGTGCGCGCGGGCGCTGCGGGGGCGGCGGCTGCTCTGCCGGGGGGTGTGCGCGGTGACGAGGCATCCGATGGCGCTCGGCGCGGTGCTGCGGGCGGGGGCGTGGCTGCCGGGGACGGGCTGGGCGAGCCGTCGGCTGTGCTGGGGGCCGGTGTGAGCGCCGCGCGCATCCTGGGGATCGGCACGGCGGCGCCCGCCGGGGAGCTCGATGCCGCGGCGTCGCTGCGGTTCGCCCGGACGCTTTCGCCGGAGACGGAGCTCTCGCGCCTGCGGGAGCTCTACGAGGCGGCGGGGGTGTCGCGGCGGGGCTCGGTGCTCATCGACGGGGACGGCCGGCAGGACCTGTACAGGGAGGATGCGGGCCGGGGCCCCGGGACCGCGGCTCGGCTGGCGCTGTACTACGACGCGGCGTGCGGGCTCGCGGCCGAGAGCGCGACGCGGGCACTGGCCCGCGCGGAGATGCGGGCATCGGCCGTGACGCATGTGGTCACGGTGTCTTGCACGGGGGCGCAGTCGCCGGGGGTGGACCACGGCCTGATCGAGCGGCTGGGGCTCTCGCGCGACGTGTCGCGCGCACACATCGGGTTCATGGGCTGCCATGGCGCGATCAACGGGCTGGCGGTGGCGTCGGCGATCGTGCGGGCGGAGCCGGGGGCGGTGGCGCTGGTGGCGTGCGTGGAGCTGTGCAGCCTCCACTACCACGTGCGCGGGAGCTGGGATCAGCAGGTGGCGAACGCGATCTTCGCGGACGGCGCGGCGTGCGCGGTCGTCGGAGGGGGGGATCGCGGGCCGGCGCTGGCGGGGTTCGCCAGCCGCGTGTTCCCGGGCACGGCGGGGTTGATGCGGTGGGCCGTCGGCGATCGCGGGTTCGAGATGGGCTTGTCGGCGCGCGTGCCGGGCGTGCTCCGGCGCAGCGTCGGGCCGTGGATGGACGAATGGCTCGGCCGCGCGGGGCTCGCGCGGAGCGGGATCGCGGGGTGGGCGGTGCACCCGGGCGGGCGGGACATTCTCGAGGGCGTGCGGCAGGGGCTGGAGCTGCCGGAGGCATCGATCGAGGTGTCGCGGCGCGTGCTCGCGGAGCACGGCAACATGTCGTCGGGCACTGTGTTGTGGGTGCTCGACGCGATGCTGGGCGCGGGGGCGCGCGGGCGCATCGTGGTGATGTCGTTCGGGCCGGGGCTCAGCGGGGAAGCGGCGCTGGTGGAGGTGGGGCCGGCGGGTGCGGCATAGGTCTGGTGCGATCGATACGGCCGCCGGGTGCGCGGCTTATGCCAGGATTCGCTCGGGCGCGGCGTGGCCGTTGAGGGCGGGCGCGGGCTTGGGCTCGGACAGGCCGGCGGGGAGCGCCTCCTGCGGCTCGGAGACGCGGCGGAATTCGGCGTGCAGGATGGCGTCGACGTGGTCGAGGGTCATGTGGCCGGCGTCGGCGGCGGTCTTGATCTCCTCGGCGATGTGGCGCGCCTGGGCGTCGGTGAAGGTGAGGCCGAGCTGGGCGGCGCGGTGCTGGATGGCGTTCCAGCCGGTGAGGCGGCTGGCGACGTTGATGTAGCGGGAGAGGCCGAAGTCGTCGGGGGCGAGCACCTCGTAGGTGGAGGGATTGTTGAGCACGGCCTTGGCGTGGATGCCGGCCTTGTGGGTGAAGGCGCAGAAGCCGGTGACGCAGGCGTTGAAGGGCACGTCGACGCCGACGATCTTGGCGACGGTGTGATCGAGGTCGCGGAGGAGGGGGAGGCGGTACTTGCGCTTCACGCCCTCGGCGTCGTCCACGTACATGCGGGCGACGAAGGCGGCGAGGGGCGTGATGCCGTTGCGCTCGCCGATGCCGAGGACGGTGGTGTCGACGTGGGTGGCGCCGGCGTGGACGGCGGCCCAGGCGTTGGCGACGGCGCAGCCGGTGTCGTTGTGGCCGTGGAACTCGATATCGATCTTCGGGCCGACGACGGCGCGAACGGCGGAGACGATTTCGGCGATGCGGGTGGGGCTGCCGATGCCGATGGTGTCGGCGATGCCGACCCGGTGGACGCCGAGCTCGGAGACGGCCTCGTAGACCCGGAGGATGTCGGAGAGGTCGGAGCGGAGGCTGTCCTCGGTGCTGAAGCGCACCTCGACGTTGCCGGCGAGAGCGACGGGGATCACGTCGCGGGCGATCGCGATGATCTCGTCGATCGACTTGCCGTGGCTGAAGCGGCGGAGCTCGGAGCTGGTGCCGATGACGACGTCGACGCCGTCGACGCCGGTGGCGAGGGCCATCTCCACGTCCTTGGGGTGGCAGCGGGTGTGGGTGAGGGTCTTCGCGCGGAGCCCCAGGCGGGCGATGGTGGCGCAGTCGTCTTGGCTGCGCGGGCTCGCCGCAGGGCTGGTCAGCTCGATGTACTCCACGCCGAAGGCGTCGAGCAGCGTCGCGATGCGGATCTTCTGCTCGGTCGAGAAGAAGGCATTGGCGAACTGCTCGCCCTCGCGGAGGGTGGAGTCGATGATGGCGAAGCGGGGCATGGGGGGTTCCGGGGTGGTGCGGGGGGGTGCCGGGTGACGGGGGTGACAGGGGTGACAGAGGTGAGTGGGTGAGTGGGTGAGTGGGTGAGTGGGTGAGTGGGTGAGTGAGAGATTGTCAGGGTGTGAGGGAGAGCGGCGTGGTGTTGGCGGGTCCGGAGCGCTCGGCGCTGAGCTCGGCGGCGAGGGTGGGAATGGCGTGCGTCAGGACGCGGATGGAGGTGAGGTACTCGTCGAGGGAGATGCGCTCGTGGGGGGTGTGGTCGAGGGCGCTGTCGCCGGGGCCGTATGCGGCGATGGGGCAGCGCCAGACGGGGGCGACGACGTTGAGGTCGGCGGTGCCGGTCTTGAGCTTGGGGCGCGGGGTTGCGCCGCCGGCGCGGATGGCGGTCGAGAGCGCGCGGACGACGGCGTCGTTGCGCGTGGTGCGGTGGGCGGTCTCGTGGCCCTCGAATGCGAGCGTGATCGCGCCGTCGGCGAGGGCGCGGAGCCGGTCGGCGAGGTCGTGCGGATCGAGGGCGGGGGGGAGGCGGAAGCCGGCGGTGAGCTGGGCTGAATCGGCGAGGCCGTCGTTGTGCGAGGCGGCGGAGCGGATGGAGCACTGGAGGCGATCGAACTCGATGGCGACCCCCTCGTTGCGCGCGGCGGCGAGCGCGACGACGCGCGACCACCAGGCGAAGAGGCGGTCGCTGCTCGAGCCGGCGGGGCCGGCGGTGTGTGCGCACTCGGCGGTGGTCACCGCGTGCGCCACGAGACGGCCCTTGTACCCGAGCGTAACGCCGTCGGCGCCGCTCGGTTCGCCGACGATGCACGCGTCGGGCAGGAAGCGGGCGGCGAGGTGGCGGGCGCCCACGGAGCGCGGGGTCTCCTCCCCCACCGCCGCGGCGACGATCACGGTCGTGTCGGGCGGCAGGTCGGCGCGGGCGGCGGCGACGAGCATCGCGGCGAGGGGGCCCTTGGCGTCCACGGATCCGCGCCCGTGGAGTACGCCATCCTCGATGCGCACGGGGATCTCGCCGGGGACGGTGTCGATGTGGCCGAGGAGCATGAGCTGCACAGGGCGGGCGCTGCGCGAGGCGACGGTGCTGCGCCAGGCCAGGCCGTTGCCGACGTCGTCGATCGCGGTCTCAAAGCCGAGGGCGCGAGCCCAGCGCACGAAGCACTCGACGGCTCCACGCTCGGCGCCGCTGACGCTCGGCGTGCGCACCAGCTCAACGAGCGGATCGATGGCGGAAGCGTCCCAGGGCCCCGCCCCTCCGGCGCGGGCGGCCACGCCGTCCAGCCTGTCCATTGTGCTCATGCTCATGCAACGGCTCCGACATGACGGGAGATGTGGGGATCACACCTGGATTCGTGCGATGCTTCGAGCGGGGAAGAAGGAGTAGAAGAAGGAGCCGCCCCGGAGGGGCGGGGTACCCCTGCAATCCAAACGGTGCCGGCGCCGGCGCGGGCCGCGGCGATGGGCGCGTCGCCGTTGGCGCAGCCGATGACGACGCGGCGCACGCCGCCGGCGATGGCCTCCTCGGCCGCGAGCACCTTGTTCTTCATGCGCCCGTGCGCCGCCTGGCGGACCGCTTCGGGGCCCTCCTCGGCGACCGAGCGGATGAGCGAGGCGGGGTCGGCCGGGTCGCGGAGCACGCCGCGGACGTTGGAGAGCAGGAGCAGCTCGTCGGCGCCGAGCGAGACGGCGGTGGCGGCGGCGGCGCGGTCGGCGTCGACGTTCACGGCCACGCCGCCCTCGGCGAGCGCGGGGGGCGTGAGCACGGGCGTGTATCCCTGGTCGAGGAGCGATCGGAGCAGCGCGTCGTTGACGGAGGTGACGCGCCCGGAGAGGTCGTCGCGGATCATGACGGTGCGCCCGTCCTCGACGGCGCGGATCGCGCTCTTGCGCTCGGCGCGCCAGACGGCGGCGTCGATGCCGGAGAGGCCGATCGCGTCCACGCCGGAGGCCTGGAGCTGCTCGACGACCTGCTTATTCACCTTGCCGCAGTAGGCCATCTCGAAGAGCTCGAGCGTGCGCCGATCGGTGCGGCGGCTGGCGTGGCCGGAGGGGCTCGTGAGCGTGCGCGGCGGGTGGCCGAGCTGGCGGCTGAGGGCGTCGAGCTCGGCCGATCCGCCGTGGACGAGCACGACGCGGAGGCCGGAGCGCACGAGCGAGGCGAGCTCGGCCAGGACGGGAGCGAGCTCGATCCCGGCGCCGCCGCCGATCTTGATGACGAGTGTTTCTGGGGTGTGTGACATGTGGAGTGTGGAGCGTGGGGGTGTTGGGTGTGGGGTGGGGGGTGTGGGGTGTGCGCGACTGATCGATTGGTTCGCGTCAGGCGGGGTAGAGGCCGGGGAAGGCGAGGCCGGCGGTCTCGTCGAGGCCGAAGGCGATGTTCATGCACTGGACGGCGGAGCCCGCCGCGCCCTTGACGAGGTTGTCGATCGCGCACAGGGCGAGGATGCGCCCGGTGCGCTCGTCGAGGGCGAAGCCGACATCGGCGTAGTTGGAGCCGGCGAGGATCTTGGGGTCGGGCAGGCGGTGAAGGCCGGATCGCTCGGCGACGAGGCGGATGAAGGGCTCGTGGGCGTAGCGGGCGCGGTAGAGCTTCCACAGGTCCTTGGTTTCGACGCGCCGCGTGGGGATGACGTGCGCGGTGCAGAGCACGCCGCGGACCATCTCGATGGCGGTGACGGTGAGATCGAGCGTGAAGTCGCCAAGGGCCTGGTGGACTTCAGCCGCGTGTCGGTGGCCGGTGGGGGCGTAGGTGCGGACGGCGCGGGAGCGGACGGGGTGGTGGGAGCCCTCGTTCGGCTCGGCCCCGCCTTCCGAGGAGCCGACCTTGACGTCGGCGATCACGCGCTCGATGAGCCCGGCCTCGGCGAGCGGCGCGAGGGCGAGATTCATGGCGGTGGCGTTGCAGCCGACGCCTGAGATGAGGCGGGCGTCCTGGAGCTTCGCGCGATTGAGCTCGGGCAGACCGTAGACGGCGCTCCCGAGGAGCGCGGGGGCGGCGTGCTCCTCGCCGTACCACTCCTTGTACATCGCCGGCGAGCGGAGGCGGAAGTCGGCGGAGAGGTCGATCACGCGCTCGGCGAGGGCGCGGTAGCGCTCGATCTCCTTCGCGGCCGTCCCGTGCGGGAGACAGAGGAAGAGCACGTCGCCGGCGGGGATCTCCGGGGGTGAGGCGAAGAGCAGGTCGGTGCGTGCGCGGAGATTGGGGTGGGCGCGGTGGATCGGCTGGCCGCAGAGAGAGCGGCTGGTGATCGCCGCGAGCTCCACGCCGGGGTGGTCGAGCAGGATGCGGGCGAGCTCGCCGCCGGTGTAGCCGCTGCCGCCGACGATGGTCGCGCGGATGGTCACGAGAGGGCACCCGCCGGGTTGCGGCTCGTGGCGGGCACGCCCGCGGGAATGCGCTCGCGCACGACGCGCAGGCAGTAGTCGGCGACGAGGCCGGGGATATCCACGGCGCTGGTCTCGATGCTGTTGCGGAACTCCATCGAGTGGTTGAGCTCGTTGACGAGCAGGCCGCGCCGGGGGCACTCGAGGAGGTCGATGGCGACCACGTCGGCCCCGACGCTCGCGGCGGCGCGCCGGCAGAGGTCGGCCATGTCGGCTGGGATCGAGAGGCCGGAGGCCCTGCCGCCTCGGGCGGTGTTGGTGACCCAATGCTCGCTGTGGCGGGTGATCGCGGCGACGGGCTCGCCGCCGACGACGAACACGCGGATGTCGCGCTTGGGCTTGTCGACGTACTCCTGGACGTAGAGCACGTGGTGCGGGAAGGAGCCGAGGGTGAGCTTGTGCTCGATGATGGCCTCCGCGGCGTCGCGGTCGTTCACGCGTGCGAGCAGGCGGCCCCAGGAGCCGATCGTCGGCTTGAGCACGGCGGGGTAGCCGATCTCCTCGACGGCGCGGAGGGCCGACGCCTCGTCGAAGGCGACGCGCACGCGGGGCGTGGGCACGCCGGCGACCTCGAGGGCGAGGGTGGTGCGGAGCTTGTCCGAGCAGGCGTCGATCGCGGCGGCCGGGTTGACGCAGCGGACGCCGAGGGCATCGAGGACGCGGACGGCGTTCTGGCCGGCGGTGGCGCTCACGGCGCGGTCGATCACGAGATCAAAGTCGGCCCACCTGCCCGCCTCGGCGGGGTCGAAGACCTCGGCGCGGAGGTCGATGACCTCGGGGGTGATCCCTCGCGCTTCGAACGCGTCGAGGAGGAGGCGCTCCTCGGTACGGAGGCGGGTGAAGAGGATGGCGATTTTCATGGGTGTTCCCGGGTAACCCGCCCGTCCGGGGCGGCTGCTGCTTCTACTGCTTCTCCTCTGCTCGCCGAGGGGCGGCGCAAGGAGGAAGGGAGCGATGGAGAGGGAAGAGGGACGGAGCCGCCCCGGCTGGGCGGACGTGCCCGGAGCGGAGCCGCCCCGGAGGGGCGGGCAGCGCTGCGGATCACTCGCCCCAGTCTTCCTCGACCTCGGGCGCGAGCTCGAGCGTGAGCGGCTCGCGGCTGGTGACTTCGAGCTCGGCGGAGCAGTCGGCGCAGCGGACGACCTCGCCGGCCATGGGTGAGCGGCCGAAGGTGACGGTTGCGTCGCACTCGGGGCAGGGGGCGGTGGCGGACATCAGCGGTTCTCCTTCGCGGGTGTGCTCTGGGTGAAAGTGCATGTTCGAGAAACGACAAGACCCCCGGGCGGGTGCCCGGGGGTCTCGTGAATGCTGCGCTCTGGCTCTGAGGCTTCTACCCCAGCTCGTGCGCACTCACGGCAACCGCCCGGACGCGGAGTCCTTTGGCTTTGGCGGCTTTCATGAGTTTGCTGGCGGGGCGGGTCACTGCGGTTGCACTCCGATCGGTGATGACAGTACACCAACGGACACGGTTGTCAAGACGACCCTCCGGACATCGGCCGCGCGGGGAGGTCGGCTTGAATCGCGGTTCGGCGCGGAGCACCGGCCGGGCGCTAGAGTTCCGCGAGGCGGGGGCGGCGACGGCCGCTGGAACCTCCCATGCCAAGCGGGTCACCCATCTCACGGCGCGACGCGGCGATCCCGGCGGGGACCGTCTCGCTGCCCGGGTCGCTCGCCAGGCCCGCCGAAGTTCGCGGGGTGGTGGCCTTCGCGCATGGGAGCGGGAGCAGCCGGCATAGCCCGAGAAACCAGTATGTCGCGTCGGTGCTCGGGCAGGCCGGCCTGGGCACGCTGCTCTTCGATCTGCTGACGGAGGCCGAAGCGGCGGATCGGCGCAATGTCTTCGACATCCCGCTCCTCTCGCGCCGGCTGATCGCCGCCGTCCGCTGGCTGCGGTCGGTCCCGGAGCTCTCGGAGACTCCGGTGGGGCTCTTCGGCGCGAGCACGGGCGCGGGGGCGGCGCTGATGGCGGCGGCCGAGGAGCCGGGCATCGGGGCCGTCGTCTCGCGCGGGGGGCGGCCCGATCTCGCGGGGGACCATCTCGGGCGCGTGCGGGCGCCGACGCTCCTGATCGTCGGCGGCGACGACGCGCCGGTGCTGGCGCTCAACGAGGAGGCGCTCCTGAAACTCCGGTGCGAGAAGCGCCTGGCCGTCGTCGAGGGTGCGACGCACCTCTTCGAAGAGCCCGGCACGCTGGAGGAGGCGGCGCGGCTCGGCGCGGAGTGGTTCGCGCGACACCTCGGGCCGAGGGCGGACACGTGACCACCGACGGCTTCCGCGATCGGGACGAGGCGGGGGAGCGCCTGGGAGCGAGGCTCTCCGAGCTGGCGCTATCCGACCCGCTGGTGCTCGCGATCCCGCGGGGGGGGGTGGAGGTGGGAGCGGCGATCGCCCGCGCGCTGGACGCCGAGCTCGACGTGGTCCTCTCGCGCAAGCTCCGGGCGCCTGCTCAGCCGGAGCTGGCGCTCGGCGCCGTCTCCGAGGGGGGCGAGGTCTACCTGAACCGCGAGGCGGTCGAGATGACCGGGTCGAGCGCGGCGTACATCGACGAGGAGCGCCGGCGGCAACTCGGGGAGATCGCACGGCGAGCGCAGCTCTACAGGACGGTCAAGCCCGCGGCACGGATCGAGGGGCGGTCGGTGATCATCACCGACGACGGGCTCGCGACCGGCTCCACGATGATCGCGGGGCTGCGGACCGTGCGCGAGCAGCGCCCGCGCGAGCTGATCTGCGCTGTGCCGGTGGCGCCCCCGGAGCGGCTGGAGGAGGTGCGGCGGCTGTGCGACACGCTTCTATGCCTTCTCGCGCCGGCGCGGTTCTGGGCCGTCGGCCAGTTCTACGGAGACTTCGTCCAAGTGGCGGACGATCGCGTGGTCGCGCTGCTCGCGCAGTTCGGGCGCGCCGGCGCGGCACCGGAGAGCGCCGGCGGCTGAGGCGCGGCTACCGCCGCCGCCCGACGACGCGCACACCGTCCCGCACCCGGTCGCTCGGATAGACGACGAGCGGGTCGGACTCGCGCAGGCCGCCGAGCACCTCCGCCCGCTCGCCGTTGCGATGGCCCACGCGGACGTCGCGCCGGACGGCGCGGCCTTCATCGACGGCGAATGCGGCCCAGGAATCGGCGTGCCGGAACAGGGCGCCCGTCGGGATCGTGAGCACCGAGGGGTGCTCCCAGACGACGATCCTCGCCTCGATGCGGTAACCGTCGCCAAGGCCGGCGCGCTGATCGGGCGGGTCCACGAAGTCGATGATGACGTTGACGCGCTGCTCCTCGACGCCCAGGGCGGAGATCTTCGTGAACGCCGCGGGCTCGACGAGGCGCACGCGGCCTTCGAGCGGAGCGCCGCCCCCCCACTGCTCGAGGCTCGCGGGCGCACCCGGCTGGATCGCGACGGCGTCGCTGGAGAGCACGTCGACGACGAGCTCGAGGTCCGCGGGGTCGCCGATCTCGACGAGGGGCGCCCCGGGGCCGACCACGGCCGCGCTTTCCTGCAGCACGCGCAGGACGCGCCCGTTCACCGGGGCGGCGATCTCGAAGCGCCAGCTCTCTTCCTCACCGGCGTCGCCGCCGCCGCGGACGAGCGCCGCCCGGGCGAGCTGGAGCTCGAACTCCGCGACCTCGCGCCCGAACTGCGCCTCGCGGGCTTCTTCGAGGCTGATCGATTCGCTCGTCCTGGCACGCTCGAGCTCGATAGCGGTCGCGGCGCCGCCGGAGGCGGCCTGCTCGACCCGCTGGACCTCGGACTGGGCGAGCTCGAGGGCGGCGTCGGCGGCGACGACGGCGGCGCCGGCCTGCTCGAGGGCCGCCTCGGCGGCTCTGACGCGCGCCTCGGCCTCGGCGCGGGCGCGGGGGTCGAGGAGCGAGGGATCGGTCGGATCGATCGCCGCGACGATCGTCTCTCCGGCGACGACGGGGTCGCCCTCCTCGAGTGTGATCCGCGCGAGGCGCCCGGCGAGGGGGGCGGAGATCAGGTAGCGCTCCTTGATGCGCGTGTTGCCGTCCTCGTCGACGGTGACCCGCATGGGGCCGCGCTCGGCGAGGGCGATCTCGACGGGGACGGGCTTGGGCCAGAGCGCGTAGCCGACCGCGCCGACTCCTGCGGCGAGGAGGAGCACCAGCAGGGTCGTGCGGAGCCAGCGCGGCACGGTGATCAGCCCTTGGTCTTGAGGACCTCGATGAGGTCCAGCCGGTCCACGCCGCGGCGGACGACCATGCCCGAGACGAACGCGGCGAGGGTGATGACTATAACCGCGAAGGCGTAGGTGCTGGGCGAGACGAAGAGCGGGATGCGCACGGTCTCCCCGCCGAGGACGTTCGTGATGATCCCGGCGAGCCCGCGCCCGAGGAGCAGCCCGGGCGGGATCGCGACGAGGGTGATCGTCGCGAGCTCGCCGAGGAGCACCATCGAGACCTCCGCGCGGGTGAAGCCCAGGATGCGGAGGGTGGCCAGCTCGTGGGCGCGCTCGGCGAGCGCGACGCGGGCGCTGTTGTAGATGACGCCGAAGGCGATGATGCTCGCGAACACGACGTTGAACATGCGGATGCGCAGGATGTTCTCGGCGATGGTCTGCTCGAAGGCGTCGAGCGACGCTCGCTTCAGCGTCACGGAGGCGACGCGGGGCGTCTGCTTCAGGAGCGCGTACAGCTCGCGGGAGCGCGCGGGATCGACGGAGAGGGCGGCGCCCGAGATCACGGGCGCCTCGCGCAGCAGCGCGTTGAGGGCGGAGGAGTCCATGTAGGCCGAAGTGCCCGAGTAGGTGCGCGTGACGGCGGTGACGGGCACGACGACGGTGGGGCGCTGGCCCTCGAGCACCTCCAGCGTCACGGCGTCGCCGGGCCCTACGCCCAGGATCTCCGCGAGCGAGTCGCTGAGGAGAAGGCCCTCGGGCGGCATCGCCACCGGGCGCTCGCGCTCGTCGAGCACGCGGTTGAGGCGCGGCTCGGGGGGCAGGCCGGTGACTCCCTGGAGCCTGGAGCGCGGCCCGGCGCGGATGCGCGCGGGGACGGCGCGGAAGGGCTCGGAGGCGAGCACCCCGGGCATCCTCGCGATCTCGTCGGCGGCGCTGGGCGAGGCGGGCTCGACGAACGCGACGGTCATGTCCTGGCGCTGGGTCGTGAAGAACACGTACTCCATCAGGTACTCCATCGCGCCCTGCATGAAGCCGCCGACGATGAGCACGGCGACGGCGAGGCTGACGCCGGCGCACGAGAAGAGCGCCCGGAGGGGCTGGCGCTCGAGGTGCCGGAGCACCATCCTGCCGGCGGGGCCGAGCAGGCGGTCGAGGCGGAGCCGCTCGGTGAGCGTGCGCCGGTAGTCCGGCGGCGCTTCGGGGCGCATGGCTTGGGCCGGGGGGAGCGAGGCGGCGCGGCGCACGGCGCCCATGGTGCCGAGCACCGCGGCGCCGAAGGCCACGCCAAGGGCGACGATCAGCCCGGGCCTGCTCAGCTGGAAATCGAACGCCGGGAACCTGTAGAAGCGGGCGTACATCTCCGTCAGGATCGCCCCGAGGCGCGCGCCGACGACGAGGCCGAGCGACGAGCCGGCGAGCGCGACGAGCAGCGCCATCCCGAGATAATGCGCGGCCACGGCGGCCCGCCCGTACCCGAACGCCTTGAGCGCGGCGATCTGCTCCCGCTGATTGCGGACGAGGCGCGAGAACACGATGTTCAGGATGAACGCCGAGGCGGAGAGGAAGATCGTGGGCGGCAGCATCGCCATCCCGCGGAGCTGCGCCAGCTCGTCGGAGACGTATCGGTCCGAGGTCTGCTCGTCGCGCCCGTACGCCCCCTGACCGCCCCACTCCTCGGTGAGCCGGTCGATCCGGGCGATCACGTCCCGCTCGGACGCGCCGGGGGTGAGGGCGACGGCGAGGTCGTTGAACGCCCCGTCCATGTCGAACGCGGGCGCCAGCTCGCGGTAGGGCATCCAGAAGACGCCGAAGCGCTTGTCGTCGGGCAGAAAGTCGCCCGGGCGCACCTGGTACACGTACTCCGGGGAGAGGGCGATGCCGACGATCGTGAGCGTCTCCAGCCGGCCGTTCACGACGGCGCGGACGGTCGCGCCCGGGTCGAACCCGTGCGCCTCGGCGAAGGCCAGGCTGGCGACGACCTCGGAGCCTCGCCCCGGCTCGGGGAGACGGCCGCGGAAAACGTGGAGCTCCGACAGGCCGAAGGGCGGGCTCTCGGGGATGGAGATGATGCGTCCGGAGGCGGGCTCGGCGAGGCCGGCGACGTCGAGGTTCACCTCCACGGCGATGCGGGTGCGCACGCGCGCAACGCCGGGGATGTCGGCCAGACGCTGCTCCAGGCTGCGGGGGGCCCGCTTGAGGTGCGCGAAGACGTGCGGGAAGCGGTAGCGCTCGTAGAACGCGTCGCGTGCGGCGCCGAGCGACGCGGTGACGCTCAGCGACATGGTGAGCGTGGCGATGCCGCAGGCCATGACGAGCGCGGCGGCCAGGAGCTGCGCCCACATGCGCCGGAGGTCGCGGAAGAGCTTGCGGTGGAGGCTGGTCACCGTTCACCAGGAGAGCGCCGCGGGGCGCGTCTTGGTCTCGTTCGCCTGGACGGAGGCGATGAGCCCGCCGGAGAGGGAGACGACGCGGTCGGCGATCTGCGCGATCACCGCGTTGTGGGTGATGACGGCGGTGGTGGTGCCCAGCTCGCGGTTGATCCGGGCGATGGCCTCGAGCACGAGCACGCCCGTCTTCACGTCGAGGGCGCCCGTCGGCTCGTCGCACAGCAGGACGTCGGGCCGCTTCGCGACCGCGCGGGCGATGGCCACCCGCTGCTGCTCGCCCCCGGAGAGCTGGGAGGGGAAGTGGTCGGCACGCTCGGAGAGCCCCACCAGCGCGAGGGCCTCTCGCGGCTCCATGGGGCTGCGGGCGATCTCGGTGACCAGGGCGACGTTCTCCGCGGCCGTGAGGCTGGGGATCAGGTTGTAGAACTGGAAGACGAAACCGACGTGGTCGCGCCGGTATCGCGTGAGCCCGGCGTCGTCGAGCGTGGTGAGTTCCCGGCCGAGATACCGGACGGTGCCGCTGGTCGGGACATCGAGGCCGCCGAGGATGTTCAGCAGCGTGCTCTTCCCGCTCCCGGAGGCGCCGAGGAGAACGACGAGCTCGCCCGCGTACAGGTCGAGATCGACGCCCCGGAGCGCGTGCACCTGGACCTCGCCCATCGCGTAGACCTTCGTGACGGCGCGGGCCTGGAACACGGACGCGGCCCGGGTGCTGCCTGCTGCATCGTGCTCGGGCATGGCGGGCGGCTCTCCCAGCGCGGGGCGAGCCCCGGCCTCGCGCCCCGAGGGGCCATTGCCGCCGCTCACCGGGCGGGCGGATCTTACGCACGACGTGCGCAGCGCGGAAGCGCCGCTGCTCAGGCCCGAACCGCGCTATTCGTCGCCGTGGAGAATGGCGTCCCCGCGTGCCCGCAGCTTGATCTCCGGATCGGCGGGGCGAGCGGCTTCGGCGGAGGCGCCGGACTCGGGCTCGGCCCGCAACTCGCGTTCGGCCTGCATCCAATCGGCGACCGGGTCGCCCGGGCCGTCCCCCCGCGCCTGAAAGATCTCGAAGGCCCGGCGGCGGATGAGATCCGGCGACAGCTCGGGAGCGCTCTCATTGGGAGGCAGCGGAGGGGGGGCGGGCTTGACCTCCGCCTGGCTCGCCGGTCGTGCATTCCCCTTGCCTGATCTGGCTCGCGGCTTCATCACGGTTCCTGCTCCCATCCCCGCCGCTTGCGTGCGGCGTCCATGACACTCCGCACCCGGGCGTGCTCGCCCGCGCGCGCCCCGCGGCTTTGGCGTCGAGCGTTCGGGAACACTCCCTGGGGCTCACGCCGCGCCGATCACGGCGCGGCCTTGGCTGGGGCGGCGGCGCACACCCCAGCCTCGTCACCATGATGATGGGCCGGTTTCCCAGTGTTGACCATGCGAAAAGATCCCCGATAGCGCGGGGGCGCGGCGCGCCCGCTGCCGGGGCCGGGGGCGAGAGGGAATGCATGCTCCGCTACCTGCGGCGCAACGGCGGCGGGTGTCGGAGGTGCCCGTTGCGGTGACTGGAGGGCGAACCGTTGCCCTCGTGCTGGGCGATCAGGAAGTAGAGCGCATCGACGATCTGCCGGTTGGGCACCTGCCGAGGTCCGGTGAGGCTGGATTCGAGGTGCACCGGCCCGCGCCCCAGGAGCAGGTAGTCCGGGTTCGCCCCCACTTCCTCGGCAAGCACCATCAGCAGGGTGGCCGGCGGGGCGGCCCTGCCCTGCAGATAGCGGCGCACAGTCTCGGCGCTCCAGCCGGTCCGCTGCGCGAGGCGAGCGCACGAGATGCCCGCGACCGCCTCGCGCAGACGCCCGGCGAGCACCTGCCGGCGCTGGCGCTCCTCGTCCCGATTGGCGACAAAGACCCGGTGCGAGTCGGGCTGGGCGGGCGGGGCGGTGCGAGAATGCCCGTTCGCGGCGGGCGGAGTCTCCAGGGCGATGTGGCGGTTCATGACCCACCCCCGCGCAACTGGAGCACGGCACGGAGCGCTGTCTCGATCTCATCGAGGGTGACGAGGAAGGTGTCCCAGTACGGGTCCATGCACACGTCCGGGTTCATCATCAACTGGCTGCGGAGCTCCCCGAGGGTGGCGAGGGCGTCGGAGGCCTCGCCGCACCCCAGCCCGCTCCTGAGACCGCCGGCCTGGAACCGGCCCGAGGTGGCGGCCGCGTGGTCGAGGGCGGTCGATTCGCAGGCGGCGGCGTCGTTCGCGAGATCGCGGGCCTGCTGGGCGAGCACCTCGTCGATCCGGTCCAGCAGCGTCAGCACCTGGAGCCAGAAGATGGAGTTGTCGGCGAAGCCCGCCGGAGCCAGGGGCGCGCTCGGATGGGCCGGCGCGGGGACCGCGTGCACCAGGATCAGCGCCAAAAGGGCGAGTATGGGCCGGAGGGCTGGCGTGCACCAGCCCCGTGGGTTAGTATGCGTCGCGTGAGATCCCATTCGGTGTCTCCTGTGCGGACCTTGTGCGGTGACCGCTCCAGGTGCTCAGCCCGACGTCTTGGGGGGCGTGTGACGCAACCGCGAAAATTCTTTTGGTGATCCATGGGCGATCATGAAGGCCGGCAGCCGGCGCAGGGCGCGACGTCCGCATTCAGCGGGGAGGAGGATGAGGGTGTCGCGGTGCTGCTCACCCGATTCCGCGCCGGTGACACGGACGCGGTGGGCGATTTCGTCTCAAGGTATGGCCCGCTGATTCGGGCTCATTACCGTCGGCGGATAGGTCGCTCCATGCAGCGGCTGGTGGATTCGCAGGACCTGCTCTCGACCATCGCGCGCCGGTTGTGCCAGAGGGTCTCGAACCGGCGCATCCGCGCGGTCGATCGGCGCCAGCTCTGGGCGATGGTCTACCGGATCGGCGACGGGGCCCTGGTGGACCGCGTGCGGGTCCTTGCGCGCCTGCGCAGCCTCGAGGCCGACTCCTCGGAGTTTGTGCACATGCTCCGGGAGCGTCTCGACCGGCCCGAGGACGTGGCGGGCGCGGCCTTCGCGGAGGAGCTGGCGGCGATGCTGGCCAGCCTGGAGACGGAGATCGATCGGCGGCTGCTGGTGATGTGGCTGCACGGCACGGCGCTGGGAGACGCGGGCGCAGAGTTCGGGCTCTCGGCGGCGGCGACACGGAAGCGTTGGGAGAGGATCAGGGGGCACCTGCGGCAGCAGTTCCACCCGATGTGAAGGCGCCTCGGACGAGGGACAATCGATGGGCATCACCGATTCGAATTCGGATCTTTCCCCCTCGCTGGCCGAGGTGACGCGGGGCTCGCCTCAGATGGAGGACGAGCTGCTCGCCGAGAGGCTGGAGTCGGCGGGGCTGGCGTGGTCGCGCCAGGGGCGCACACCGACGCTGCGGGAGCTCGTCACGTGCATCCCGATCCTACGGAGCCGGCCGATCTCGCTCGACGCGGCGATCGACGTCGCGCTGCGGGGACACCTGGCCGCGGGGCTCACGCTCGAGGAGAGCGCCGAGCAGCTCCGCGCCGACGCGCCGGAGCTCGCCGACGCCATCGAGGCGCATCTTGCGCTTCGCAGCATGCTCGGGAGCCTCCCCGCGCCCGTGCCGGTCGAGACGGAGGACCTGCCGCGCCCCTTCGGGCCGGCGCTGCGGGACGGGAAGCAGCGCTACCAGCTGGAAGAGGCGTTGGGGAGCGGCACGCAAGGGGTGGTGTTTCGCGCGATGGACCGCCTCCTCGCGGCGGACGGTCGGCCCTTGAGCGAAGTGGCTGAGAAGCCTGTCTCGGATTGGAACGCGTTCCTCGAGTCCGTCGGATATGAGCCCGGCGCGGGCTTCTCGCCGGAGCGCAACTCGCTTCGCCAGCCGTGGACCCGCCGTCTCGACTTCCACTACGAGATCGGCCTGCCGCAGATGTTCGGCACGCGCGTCTCCGTCCAGGCCGACATTCTGAACCTGGCGAACCTCTTCGACGACGAAGCCGGCGTGCAGAAATTCGTGCTCAACACCACGTACATGCCCGTGACCTTCACGGCCATGGACCCGGACACCGGAAAGCCGATCTATCGTGAAACGGCCAACGACCGCCTGAAGCCGGGCAACCAGTTCTCGACCGGCAACCTCGCGTCGCGCTGGCAGGGTCGCCTCGGAGTCCGCGTCAGCTTCTAATCCCGCATCGAATCGTGGTAAACGAACGGCCACCCGGCAACGGGTGGCCGTTTTTGTTTTCAGGAGACGACTCGATGAAACGTGTGCTTCCCGCCTTCGCCGCAATCGCGGTCTTCGCATGTGCGACCGCTCCCGCACCGACACCAACTCCCACGCCGGCTCCGGCGGCTGTTGCGGCAACGCCTGCACCCGCTGCCGAAGTTGCGACCGCGGCGCCTTGTGATCCGGGCCTGTCGCTGCTCAACGCGACCT
>DASRXL010000023.1:0-13101 GCA_035654175.1 Phycisphaerales bacterium | reverse complement strand
CGTGGCGCTGGTCACCGGGGGCGCCAGGCGCGTGGGGCGGGCGATCTGCCTCGCGCTCGCCGGGCGCGGGTGCGACGTCGTGCTCACGCGCAACACGAGCGCTCCGGAAGCGGAGGCCACCGCGCGCGAGATCGAGAGCGCGGGCGTGGACGCCAGGATCGCGCCGCTCGACCTCGCCGACGCGGCGCGGAGCGCCGATTGGGGCCGGGCCATCGCCGGCGAGCTCCCGCGCCTTGACGTGCTCGTGCATAGCGCCTCAACCTACGACCCCTCGCCGCTCGACGGGCTCGACCTCGCGCACGCCGAGGCGCAGCTCCGCGTCAACGCGCTCTCGCCCCTGGCGCTCAGCGCCGCGCTCGCGCCGCTGCTCGCCCGCTCGCCGCTCCGCGGCGGCGGGGCCATCGTGGCGATGCTCGATATCCACGCCGCGGGGCTGCCGAGGCGCGATCACGCGGCGTACGCGATGTCCAAGGCGGCGCTCGGCGCGATGATGCGGACGCTCGCGCTCGAGCTTGCGCCGAGCGTGCGGGTCAACGGCGTCGCGCCCGGGGTGGTCGCGTGGCCCGAGAGCGGCCCGGAGGCCGACCCGACCATGCAGGAGCGGTACCTCTCGCGCGTCCCCCTCGGGAGGGCGGGGACGCCAGAGGAGGCGGCGTCGGCGGTCGCGTTCCTCGCGCTCGACGCCACATACACCACCGGCGCGGTGCTGCGTGTTGATGGGGGGCGGTCGCTGAGGTGAGTCTTGAGTCTTGAGTCTTGAGGCTATCCGGCGTCGCGGCCCTACCGCCTCGCTGCCTCGCTCTTCCCTACACCCGCGCGCCGGTTGCGGCCTCGACGGCGGCGCGGAACATGCGCAGGCCGGGCGTTTCGCCGCGCCGGAGCTCGGCGGGCAGGCGCGTCCAGTAGGGGTGGCGGTTCCATTCCAGGAACCGCTCGGGGTGGGGCATGAGGCCGAAGATCCGCCCCGTCGCGTCGCACACGCCGGCGACCGCGCCCTCGGAGCCGTTGTAGTTGTCCGCGTACCGCAGGGCGATCTGGCCGGCGCCCTCGAGCTCGACGAGCAGCCCGGGCGTTCGCGGCACGAGCCGGCCCTCGCCGTGAGCGACCGGGAGCTTGAGCAGGTCCTCGGCGGCGGGCGCGGAGGCGAGCTCGACGAGCGGGCGCGTCCAGAGGCAGACGGAGGACGCCACGGGCGTCATCCCGATCCAATCGTCGACGAAGCGGGCCTGGATGTTGTCGGTGAGGGCGAGCTGGGCGACTGGGGGGGCGTGCTCGGGCCAGGCCTCGCCGGCGCCGGGGCCCGGGAGCAGCCCGGCCTGCACGAGCACCTGGAAGCCGTTGCAGGCGCCGATCATCGGGCAGCCGCGCTCGGCGGCGGCGCGGAGCGCCGGATACAACCGCTCGCGCACCCGCATCGCGAAGATGCGTCCCGAGGCGATGTCGTCGCCGTAGCTGAAGCCGCCCGGGAAGCCGACGAGGTCGTACTCCTCGAGGCGGGCCGGCTGCGCGATGAGGGCGTCGAGGTGGACGAGGTCGGTGGCCGCGCCGGCGAGCTCGAAGGCGCGAACCATCTCCTGATCGCAGTTGATTCCGGCGGCGCGGATGACGACGGCCTTGGGCATGGCCAAGCGTAGGACGATCGCCCGTGGGTACGTGGGTGAGTGGGTCAGCGGTTCCGTGGGTCAGTGGGTCAGTGGGTGTGAGTCTGGGTCGGAGCGGCGTCGCCGCCGGGCGCGCGGGGGACATGGGGCACGTCTAGTCTCCTTCCTCAAGACTCAAGCCTCAAGACTCAAGACTCCTAGAGTCCTCCCGGCGGCGAAAGGGCGGCCGAGCAGGAGCAGCGAGATGCCGAAGGTGTACCCGTTCCGGGCGGTGCAGTACGGTGGTGGCCGGGGAGACGTGAGCGCGCGGGTGGCGCCGCCCTACGACGTGCTCGACGCCGAGGACAAGCGGGCGCTGCTCTCCCGCGATCCCTGCAACATCGTCGCGATCGACCTGCCCCACGTGCCGCCGAAGGAGCTGGGTCCGCGCGAGGCGTATGCCGGAGCGGCCGCCCTGTACACCGCGTGGCTGGCCGAAGGCGTGCTGACGCACCGGGCGGCGCCGGCGATGTTCGCGTATAGGCAGACGTTCCAGTTCGCGGGCGGCGCGCACCAGCGCTCCGGCATGGCGTGCGCGGTGGAGACGGCCCCGTTCGGGCCGCGTCCCGGCGGCGGCATCCTGCCGCACGAGCAGACCTTTTCCGGCCCGAAGGAGGACCGCTTCGCCCTGATGAGGGCGACGCAGGCGCAGCTCTCGCCGATTTTCGGGCTTCACGCCGACGACTCCGGGCGGGCGACCGAGCTCGTGCGCGGGCTGATGGCCTCGCGAGCCCCGGACATGACCGCCACGACTCGGGACGGCGTGCGTCACGAGGTGTGGACCGTGGAGGATGCGGCGTCGATCCGCGCGTACCAGGACGCGCTGGCGGGCGAGGACGTGTTCATCGCCGACGGGCACCACCGCTACAACACCGCGCTCAACTACCTCGCGGCGCTGGAGAAGGAGGGGGCGGTGGCGGCGGAGCACCCGGCGCGCCGGTGCATGATGGTGCTCGTCGGCATGTCTGACCCGGGGCTCGTGATCGGGCCGACGCACCGCGTGCTTGGCGGCATGGCGCACTACACCATCGACCGGTTCATCGAGGCCGCGACGCACGACCTGACCATCCGCGAGGTGACGGCGAATCCCGCGGCGATCGAGAATGCGATGGCGCACGCCGCGGCGGGCGCGGGCCACAACGTGCTCGGGCTCATCGATTTCGCGAGCGGGCGCTGCTTCGTCGCGTCCCCCAAGCAGCCGGACCCGCTCAAGAGCAACTTCGCCGACCGGGTCGAGGCCTGGCGCACGCTGGACGTCTCGGTGATCCAGCACCTGATCGTGGAGCGGATCTGCCAGCCCAAGCTCAACGACGACAGGCCGGTCCGGTGGGCGTTCCCGCACTCGGTCGAGGAGGCGGTGGAGATCGGCTCGGGGCAGGAGACCGGGGCGGGCGGCGGGGCCGGGTTCGCGCAGCTCGCGGTCATCGTCCGCCCGACGCCGCTCCAGGCGGTGCGGGACATCAGCCGCGCCGGCGAGCTCATGCCGCAGAAATCAACGTACTTCTACCCGAAGCTGGCGACAGGCCTGTTCGTCAACCCGCTCGCCTGAGCTGGTTGAGTCTCTCGCGCCCGACCTCAATCGACCGACCCCTGCCGGCCCGCCCGGAGCCATTCCAGGAGCCGATCGGCCCCGACCGCTCCCTCAAGACGCGCGACGATCTCGCCGTCGCGCAGCAGAATCAGCGCGGGCACCGAAGCAACCGCGAGCAGCCTCGCGGCCTCCTGCGCTTCGGGCTCGTCGCCATCGGTGAGGTCGACGTAGGCCGGCAGGGTGTGCTCGGCGATCCAGGCCTCGACCCGCTCGTCGGCGAGCGCTCCCCGCTTGAACGACTGGCACGGCCCGCACCAGTCCGCCGTGGCGAACGCGAGCACCGGCTTGCCGCTGGCGGCGCTCTCCGCGAGCGCGTCGTCGAGCGCGACGTGCGCGGCGAACGCGCCCGGAACCGCCGCCGGGCCGCCGAGCCGCTGACGGATCACGGCGAGCGCCAGGATGCAGACCGCGATGAACCCGACAGTGCCGATCCACGATCCTGACCTGCCCATACGCCCTCCCGCGGCATCAACGTCCTTGAGGCCCGCCTTTTTCCCCCGGGCTCAATCTGTCCCGACCTGCTCGATCATCCGCTCGATGTACCGCCACGCGTTGAGCTCGCGCCGGATATCTCTCGCCCGCTCGGAGCGGTCCGCCCCTCCCCGCCCGAGCTCGTCGAAGAGCTCGGCGATCCGGCGCGAGTATCTCTCACGCTCGGACGCCGCCCAGGCGCGGAGGCGAAGGATCGACTCACGATCGGCCGCCGCACGGGCCTCCTCGGCGGCCATGCGGGTCTCCAGGATCTCCGCCAGGAAGCCCTGCGGCAGCTCCCGCTCGTCGCCCGCGGCGGGCACGGCGAGACGCTCCAGCAGCGCCCGGGCCCGGGCTTCGGGATCCAGCAGCACCGCCTTCGCCCCGTTCAGGGCCGCGGCACGGCGCGCGGCGTCTGCGGCGCGGTCCGGATCGTCGCCCGCGAGATCGGGGTGGCAGAGGGCGACGGCCGACAGATACGCCCGCTGGACCGCCGCGGGATCGAGGTCGAATCGGGGCCTGAACCCGAGAATCTCGAAGGCATCGGCCATGCGGAACTGTACCGGGAGCGCGGGGCGTCGCGGCGTCGGGCGTTTGACACCAGGGGGCGGACGGCCCACGATGAGCCGGGCTTGGACAGGCGAGGCGCCCCCGGTTCTCCCCGGGGTCGACGCGCGAAGGGGCACCGGGTGAGCGGACACATCGGCATCGCGGGAGTCAGCCCGGAGGGAGCGGCGCTGTTCTGCCAAGCGCTGACGCGCCAACTGGCGCGCCAAGCCCAGAAGGGGCTCGACCCGCGCGAGTGGCCGCGGGTCACGCTGCATAACGAGCCCTTCGGCCTCTACCTGGACGCGATCCAGGAGCGGGACTGGATGCGGGTGGGGGCGCTGCTCCGCCGCTCGGCGGACAAGCTGGCCGGGTGCGGCGCGAGCTTCTGCGTGACGCCGGACAATGCGGTGCAGCACGGGATCCACGTGGCGGAGGTGGGCTCGCCGATTCCCTGGGTGACCATCCCGGAGCTCGTCGCCGACGCTCTGGTCGAGGCCGGCTGCCGAACAGTCGGGATCATCGGGACCAAGATGGTCACCACGGGCTCGACCTACCAGACGATGCTGGGGCTGCGCGGCGTGCAACTGCTGGCGCCGGAGGAGGTCGAGATCGACGACCTGGACCGGATCATCTTCAGCGAGCTGATCTACGGGCTGCGCCGGCCGGAATCGCAGGCCCGCGTGCTGGAGATCGTGCGCCGGTTCGCCGACCGGGGGTGCGAGGGGGTGATCCTCGGGTGCTCGGAAGCGCCGCTGGTGATCACCCCGGAGATCTCCCCGATTTCGGTGTACGACGCCGCGGAGATCCTGGCCCTGGGGGCCATCGCGCGGGCGGTGCGAGGGTAGCGGCGCCCGGATTTTTGGTGGCGGCGCGCGAATCGGGGAACACACCGGATCAGAAATGTGGTATCTTTGGGTACGCTCGGGAGGCCCGGGCCCCAGCCGGCGGGTTCGCCGGCCAGGTGCCGCGGCCCGGGACCATCCTGGCGCACGTCGTCGGCCCGCCGCACGGGCCGGTGTCGGCTGGACGCGAAGGCGGACGCTGTGGTACGCTGGGCCGGAGACGGCGGATGGTGCCCGTACAGGGGTGCAAGGCCCCGCCCAGGCGGCACGGCTCGGCGGGCCATGACCGGCATGGCTTGGCAGCGGCTCCGCCAGGGATTGGGCGCACGCCCACGCGTCGGCCCAAGTCGCGGGATGCAGCGGACGGGCTGGCGAACAATGCCGCGTCCGACGGTCTGGGCAGAGGGAACAGCAGGCTCCGCGAGAGGAGCACGGGAGTGAAGCAATGAGTATGTCGAACCTTCGCTCGTGGTGGTCGGATCGTCGCGGCGGCGGGGAGCCGGAGCGCCGTGCGTCGGGCCCGAGCGCGGCGGCGGTGCACGCGGCGGCGGGGCGCGCGAGCGATGCGTCGTTCGAGGTGCTCGAAGGGCGCGTGCTGCTGAGCGACCCCGGCTCCACGTTCAACGACGCGCAGGAGCTCGTGCTCGACGGCGACGGGCAGGCGACCTACGACGACATGCTGCCCGACACGTCGGACGTGGACATGTACACGTTCAGCGTCTCGGCCCCTGACTTCATCACCGTGCTGGCCGACGCCGTGAACACGGCCGACGCCTTCGACGACCGGGTGGACACCCGGGTGCAGGTGTACGACTACCAGGGGAACCTGGTCGGGTTCTCGGGCGACAGCGGGAAGCTGACGGGCGGCACGCCCATCGATGCGTGGTTCGGCTTCGTGCCGACGGCGGCGCATCGGAACTCGAACACGGGGCTCTACACGTACTTCGTGCGCGTCACGGCGCAGGCCGGGCCGCAGAACGCGGCGCAGGGTCTGTACACTATCCGCGTCGACGGGCAGAGCACGGAGATCAGCCACGACGGCTCGCCCGACGAGAGCACGACCGACGGGACGATCGGCCGCCCGCTGGAGGACATCGTCTATCGGGTGGAGACGGGCGACGACGATGCCTGGGACAGCCTCGCCTCGGCGAACGCGCGGGCGGACGACGACGACCTCGACACCCGGCTGGACATCTACGACAGCGAGGGGAACCTGGTCGTCGGCGACAGCCAGTCGGGCCGGCTGACCAACGCGTTCACGGTGTTCAAGAGCAACCCCGACGAGACGTTCTACATCCGTGTGCGCTCGGACGAGTTCGAGCCGGCGACGCCGCGGACGGGCGACTTCCAGCTGGCGCTCGACCTCGTGGGTCAGGGCATCCCGCTCGACCCGGTGAGCCGAGTCGGCTATGTGACCGGCGCCGCGGGCGAGGATGTCACCGACCTGTTCCAGTTCGTCGCCCAATCGAGCGGTCCGGCCATCATCCAGGCGACCCCGCTGCCGGGGCTCACGCCCGGCCTGTTGGACCCCTCCATCACGCTCTACGACTCAGACGGCACGTTCATCGCGTTCAGCGATCGGTTCTTCGGCGACAGCCCGCAGATCGAGTCGACGCTGGTCGGCGGCGAGACGTACTACGTGCTCGTCGACGGATTCGACTTCGCGAACACCGACAACTTCCACATGCTGGTGGAGGCGGCGCACACCTTCCAGGAGGGCGACACCGAGTTCGACGACCACGCGAACTCTCTGGACTTTGCCCGGGCCACCCCGATCGTCTGGAGCGACTGGCAGGTCGCGGAGGAGAACACCCTCGCGGCGGCGATGCTCGCCCAGGGGCCGCTCTCGGACCACTCGCTCGTCTCGATCGGCGCGGCGAGCGGGCGCATCCACCGCGGCTCCGACACCGACGTCTTCGTCTTTGTCCCGCCGGTGGACATGCTCGGCAACTACGCGGGGAACATCGGCGACGAGGTCGACGAGGACATGGACGGGCTGGTGGACCGCGACGGGGACGCGGCGCAGGACGGCGCGGCCATCGGCTGGTACGAGGGCTACCGCCCGGCGAGCCGGGTGGAGATCCAGGTCCAGGCGATCGAGGACCCGGGCGCGCCCCCACTCACCTGGCTCACGCCCGGGGTCCGCGTCTACGACTCGGTCGGGACGATCGTGTACGAGGCGCTGCCCGACATGTTCGACGACGCGTTCGGGCTGGACTTCACCGGCTCGCTGGATCCCGCCCGCTACTACGCGGACCTGGACTTCGGCGCTCTGGGGATCGACTACGCCGAGGGCGCGACGCCGTTCGAGGGCGTGTTCAGCCTGTCGGTGTGGGGCGGCGAGCCCTACTACATCGAGGTGTTCGGCACCAGCGGCTCCGGGCGCTACAACGCGTTCGTCTCGGTGGACGGCTTCCCCGACCCGAGCGACGAGGACAACTGGTCCACGATCCAGTCGGACACGCCGCTCGCCGACGACTCGTTCGACGGCATCGCCGACGACACGGGCACGCGGACGGTCTCCGGCTTCATCGAGGCCCCCAACAACTTCAACAACGCGCCGATCGACTTCGCGAACGCCTGGCAGATCGACCTCGGCGTGGGGAGCGGCGCCTGGGCCGGGCCGACGGGCAGCTCGGACGCGTATCTCGACAGCTCGGCGCTGATGGAGCGCGCCTTCGTGATGGGCCTGGCTGACTACCCGACGCCGTGGACCTTCCCGTTCTCGATCGCCGACGCCTTCGGCGCGACGCTCCTGACGGGGTACGACGACGACAACGCCATGATGGGGGCCCAGTACGACAACACGGGCGTCACCGTGCTTCGCGAGTCCGGCATCGCCGGGATCGAGCACCCGCTGGACAACGACCTCTACACCTTCCGGGCCGCGGCCACCGGGTACGCCGAGATCCGCATCAACACCACCCAGCTGAGCGACTGGTTCGAGGAATGGATCGCCGACGGCGCGGGCCCGCTCGTGGACGCCAGCATCGCGGAGGAGTTCGGCGACGATGAGGACGACGACGGCGACAACGACGACGGCGACACCGTGGGCGACGGCGACTCCCACAACGAGGACGAGGGGGACGACCCCTTCGACCGGTACGACGACCTGGGCTGGTACCTGGACGACGACGGCGAGCCGGCCGGCGACTTCGTGACGCCGCAGAACTTCAGCGCGACCAAGATCTACAACTCGATCCTGGACTCGGCGCTGCGCATTTTCAACAACGACTTCGAGCAGGTCGGCTACAACAACGACAACAACTCGATCCCGGGCGAGACCGACACGACCTACGCGGGCGCCAACGGGGAGCGCACGTTCCACAAGCGCGACGCGTACATCTCCTTCCCGATCGTCAAGGGCGAGGTGTACTACATCCAGGTCGAGAGCGGGCAGGCCGGGCAGTACGAGGCGTGGCGGGACGACCCGACGATGGCGGTCGCCTGGCAGCACCTCATCGGCTCCTACGAGCTGCTCGTGCACACGGTGCCCACGCTCACCAACGACGACTTCGTCAACGCCTCGACGACCGACGCGACGGTGCTCGGCATCGACGAGGCCACCGGCATCGCCACGATCAGCGGCGAGATCGACAACAACATCAGCAACCCGCTGGACGCGGATCTTTTCGCGTTCATCTCGCCGGCGACGGCGGAGATGACGATCACCGTCGGGCGCCAGAGCGGCGAGACGCTGATCCCCGACGTCGTGATCTACCGCGAGAACGAGCTGGGCAACATCGAGCAGCTCGCCAGCGGGACGGCCTCCAGCGACGGCTCGATCACGATCACGACGCAGGCCACCAAGGGCGAGCGCTACTTCATCCAGGTCTTCGGCGCCGGCGCGTCCGAGGGCCTGTACGACGTGACCGTCTCCGGCCTCACCGTCGAGGACGACCACGCCGACTGGCTGGAGTTCCAGGGGGCGACCGAGGTGGAGCTGCTCGACTTCCTCGGCTCGGCCAGCGCCGAGGGCTCGATCGAGGGCAACGGCGACACCGACGTCTTCAGGTTCCGCGCGGGCGACTTCACCGACGCCACCATCACCGTGCAGGCCGAGACGCTCGGGTTCAACCCGTTCGTCGAGGTGTACGAGGTGAGCGTGGATCCGCTGGGCAACCCCGTGCTGCTCCGCCTGAACTTCAACGACGACTACACCGACTCGGCGGACGCCCAGGTGACGATCGGCCTGACGCCCAACCGCATCTCGGACATCACCGGTCTCGAGTACCCCTTCTACTACGTGGTCGTGCGCGCGTCGGAGATCCAGACCGACGAGGGCGACTACACCGTGGAATTCGACATCACGAAGACCGACGACCACCCCGACGTGGGCCAGTTCCAGTACGCGACCGCGATCGCGGTGGACAACGAGTTCGGCCAAGGGTCCGACACCGGCACGATCGAGATCGTCGGCGACTCAGACCTCTTCCGCTTCACGGCCCTCGCGGGCGGCATCGGGCGGATCACCGTGTCGCGCCCGACGGGCAGCGACTTCCTCCCGAAGGTCACGCTCCTGGACTCCGAGGGCAACGTCCTCGACGTCTCGGACGGGATCACGCCCGGCATCGTGGAATCCTCGATCACGCGCGGGCTGGTGTACTTCGTGCTCGTCGAGGCCTCCAGCCTCGCCTCTGGCGACTCGGAGACCGGCGACTACACGGTGGCGCTCGCGGCGCCGCCCCTGGACGACTACCCCAACGCCGGCGAGTGGTCGATCGCGCACTCGATCGCCCTCGACCCGACGACCGGCGACGGCGGGCTCGGCACCGACACCCTGGGCGACCCGCTGAACCCGCGGATCGACGTGGTCAACGACACCGACCTCTTCACGTTCCGCACCATCGCCGCCGGCAACGTCACGATCACCTTCGCGCCGCTCGACGACAGCGCCCTGGGCCTGAGGCCAGAGCTGACGATCTTCGACGCGGACCACAACGAGGTGGAGACGATCTCCTCCTTCACGCCCGGCGATCCGATCAGCATCGTGCTGACCGGGACGACGGCCGACCAGCGGTACTTCGTCCTGGTGAACGATCTGGTCGGCAACCGCACCGGCGAGTACCAGGTCGCGATCGAGGGCAATGCCGGCTCCGACGGCGGCGGGGGCGGGATCGGCGACATCGATTTCGACGACGCCGAGGAGGTCGCACTCGACCCGATCAACGCCGACGGGACGGCCAGCGGCGTGATCTCGCAGGCGGGCGAGCGCGACCTGTTCGCGTTCACCGCGCCGGCCGGCGGCACGATCTACGTGCAGCTCACCACCCCGCGCGGCTCGCTGCTCGACGCCACCATCACGATCCTCGACGCCGCGAGCGAGGAGGCCGTGGTCAGCTTCGACGCGACGGGCATCCCCGGCGTGAACGCCGCGGTGCGCTTCGCATCGGCGGGCGAGGGGCAGCAGTACTACGTGGTCGTGGACGGGATCGGCACCGGCGTGGGCTCGTACACGCTCACGATCGACGCGGAGCCCGAGGTGTACCGCGTGTTCTACCCGGCCGGGTTCACCGGCCCGACGATCCGCGAGTTCGTCTCGGTCGCCAACCCCAACAACTTCGACATCACCTACTCGGTGATCCTGCACTACGAGACCGGAGAGCGGGACCAGGTGGTCCTTTCGAACGCCACGCTCGAGGCCGGCAGCCGCGGCGGCGTGACGATCAGCAACGGCGCCGAGGGCTCGCCGGTGGGCGCTCGGATCGCTCCGTACTCGATCGAGGTCCGCGCCGTCGGCGGCCCGATCGGGGCCTCCATGGGGCACTTCGATTTCGGCGCCACCACCGGCGACGCCTTCACGAACCAGATCTCGCCGCTGTGGAGCTTCGCCCGCCTGGAGCGCAACTCCGGGATCGTCAACGACTTCCTCCTCTACTTCAACCCCCACGACTTCGATGTGGAGATCACGCTCACCGCGTACGACGCGGCTGGCGAGGAGATCGAGATCACCCAGACGGTGGGCGCCCTGCGCCGCGGCGGGCTGAACCTCGATCAGGTGCTCGAGCTCCCGACCGGTGTCTTCGGCGGCGTCGTGACGGCGGCCCCCGTGGACGCCGCCAACAACGGCGAGTTCCTCGGCATCGTCGCCGGACACAGCCACTACGAGCTGGTCGACGGCTCAGGCTTCGGCATCGTCGGCGACCCCGCGGGCGGCGGCCTCGCCGGCGCGACACCCAGCCTCGTGCAGGGAGCCGGCGCCGACAGCGAGGTGGTGATCTTCAACCCCAACCCGTTCGTCAGCACGATCACGCTGCACGGCCAGTACGTCCGCACCGACCTGCCCGACTTCACACAGACCTTCACCGTCCCCGCGCGGGGCACGCTGGTCCTCAGCGGAACGGACCTCGGCTTCATCAGCGAGCAGCCCCTGGGGATCAACTTCACGTCGAACTTCCCCGTCACGGTCATGGGCAACCAGGCGCAGTTCGGCGACGCCGACGGCGCAGCGGGCGCGACGCAGGCCGGGACCGGCTGGTTCTTCGGCGCCGCGTTCATCAACTCCGACCTCGCGGGCGACCAGTACTTCGAGACGCTGTCGCTCTAAAACCCGACCTCCGTCTCCACCGAGATCGCGGTCGAGCTGTTCTTCTACGACGGCACCAGCGAGACGCTCGTCGTGAATCTCGGGGCCGGCGAGTTCGGCGAGGTGCGCCTGCACGAGACCGTCGGTTCGGACTTCGAGCCCAACACCAACCGGCCCGCGCACTTCAGTGAGACCGCCGTCCTCGGCCGGCCCGGCCTCAACTACTTCTCCGTGTTCGTCACCGCGGCCAACCCGATCGCGGTCAACTTCACCCACTACGACCTGTTCCTCCAGGGCGGCTGGACCAACGGCGGGGCCGCCCTCGGCCCGGTCGTCCCGATGGCCGCGTTCATCTGAGCCGGCCGGCCAACCGCGCAGCGCACGGCATCCCCCTCACGGAGCGGCGCCCCCTCGGGGCCCGCTCCGGTTTCTTTTTTGTCGAGGGCCCGCAGGGCCCTGCGTCTAGGTGCGCGGGGCGATGGCTACGAACCGGCCTCGGTATCGGCCCCGTCCTGCGCGGCGGGGGGCTCCGAGGTCTCGGCCTCGTACCCGCTGCTCCGCCACTCCGCGAGCCCGCCGGGGAAGAAGCGGATGCCGGAGTAGCCGACGGCCAGCAGCCGCTTGAACATCGCCTTCGCGACGGCGCTCCCCGGGTTCTCGCCGTACACGACGAGGCGCGCGTACCGCTCCAGCGCGGGATCGCGGGGCTGGTCCTCGCGCACGTCCGGCAGGCGGAGGTTACGTGCCCCCGGGAGATGACCCTCGGCGAAGTACTTGGGCGCCCTGGGGTCGATCAGGAGCAGGGCGTGCTCCTCCCCCGCGTCCCGATCGCTCATCATCTGGCGGACGTCCGCCAGGGAGACGAGCACGCTCTCCTTGGCGAGGTCCTTGTCGCTCGTGGAGGTCTCGCACCCGGAAAGGGCCCAGAGCGAGCCTGCCAGGAGAAAGGCGCCGAGAGGGCCGCGAACATGCATGCGGGGAGAATACCCTCAGGGCGGGCGTTGTTCTCCCCGGGTCGCCCCAGGAGTTCGCCAGTGCTTACCCCGATCGTGCTCCTGATTGCCCTGGTGGCCGCCCCCAGAGATCCCGCGCAGCCGGACGCCCTCCACGCCCGCCCGACACTCATCGCGGAGAGCGCGGGCGCGACGCCCGGCCGGACAATCTGGTTCGCCCTGGATTTCGAGATCGATCCGGGCTGGCACATGTATTGGCCGGGGCAGAACGACTCCGGGTTCGCCCTGCGCGCGGAGTTCGAAACCTCTCCGAATGTCACGATCGGGGAGCCCGTGTGGCCGGCGCCCCACCGCTATTTCCCGACGGACGGGATCCTCGACCACGTATTCGAGGAGAGGCTGACGGTGCTCGTGCCCGCCTCCGTCAGCGCCGACGCCAAGCCCGGTGACCGCGTCTCGATCGGGGCGGAGCTCACCTGGCTCGCCTGTGCGGAGGTCTGCATCGCGGAGGACGCGGAGGTTTCGCTCC
>DASRXL010000022.1:0-5443 GCA_035654175.1 Phycisphaerales bacterium | reverse complement strand
CCAGAGGAGCGCGCCGGGGCGCAGCACCCGCCTGATCTCGAGCAGCACCGGCAGGGGATCGCCCATGCGCCGCAGGCCCTGGCCCCCGATCGCGAGGTCGAACGTGGCCGACGGCAACGGCAGCCGTTCGCCGCCGGCCGCGATGAGCGTGACCTGGCCGGACCAACGCTGGTTCCAGACATCTTCGGCCACGAAGCCTTCCGCGAGCGGATCGACCACGACGGCGCGGCGCCACGGCGCGGCGCTCACGGCCGGGCACGGGCCGGCGCCGAGCTCCACGACGGATCGGCCCGCGCACCACGCTCCGACTCCGCCCTGCGCTTCGGGGCCGAGCATCGCGGCGAGCTCCGAGCGGAGGAGCCCGGAGCACGGTGGATCGTTCCCGTCTTGGGCGGAATGGGGCGCGGTGGCGCGCGCGGCTTGCACCCATTCGCGGAGCTGCTCGCGGTACGCGCGCGTCAGGCTCTCGTGCTCGCGGCCGTCGGCGCCGAGGGCGCGGCCGTGGTCGAGCGTGCCGCGCCAGAGGGGGGGGCCGGCGGCGCGCGCGCCCGACATCCGCTCCAGCCTGGCGATCCGGTCGCGCAGGCCTTCCATCCCCGGCCCGGCGGCGCTCGCAACAATCCGCTTCGCCCAGGCCTTCAGCGCCACGCGGTGCTCCCCGCCCCGGCACGGGGCGGGGAGATGATAGCGGCGGGGAAGCGGTCAACTGACCGCGTGGGAGGCGCCGAGCTGCCAGGTCCACAGGTCGTCGCCCAGGTCCATCGTGTGCAGCACGAGCTGAGCGCCCTCGGAGCGCGTCCGCCCGCCGACGGTCATGAGTCCGCCGGCGGAGGCCGCGGCGGCGGGGAAGTCGATGGGCGCGGCGCCGCTCGCCTGTGTGACGTCGGTGCTCGACCACTGGCTGGTGACGAGCGAGAAGCGGAGCATGACGAGGTGGTCCTCGGCGTCGAGGCCGAAGAGATTGATGCCGCCGTCGGTGGACATGGCGGCGGTGACGCCGGCGCTGAAGGTCGGCGCGCCGGCGGCCCTGGTCAGGTTCGCCACCTTCCACTCGCCCATCCCGGGCACCCACCAGTAGGCGACGGTCTCGCCCTCGGCGTTGAGGCCGGTGATGTTCAGCGCGCCCCACGGGGTGGTGAACGCCGACAACTGGCCGGAGAGCGTCGGGCCGTCGAACGACTGCGTCATGTTGACGGTCTGCCACGCGCCCAGGCCGGGGGCCCACCAGTAGACGACCACCTCTCCGGCGTCGTTGAGGCCCGCGATGTTGAGCCCGTCCCAGCCGGAGACGAAGCCGGCGAGCCCGCCGCGCATCGTGGGTCCGTCGAAGAGCTCGGTCAGGTCGGAGTAGGCCCAGTCCTCCATGCCGGGAGCCCACCAGTACGCGACTGCGTGGCCGCGGCCGTCGAGGCCGGTGATGTGGATGGCGTTCCAGCTCGGCTGATAGACGGTGAGGTCGCCGCTCATTCCCGGCGCCGAGATCTGCGCCGTCATATCGACGAGCGTCCAGGTGTTGTCGGCGAGATTGCCGTGGAAGACCCACAGGTGGTGGCGCTCGTCGGTGACGGCGAGGTGGACCACGCCGTTGGGCGTGACGTACGGGGTCATGTCGACGGCGCGGGCGCGGAAGTTGGTGAGCGCGGCGATGTCGACGGTCGAGACGGCCCCGGTTGCGCCGTCGGTGATCGAGGCGACGGGCTGGCCGTCGAGGCCGCGGGCGAAGGTGACGGTCTTGGATCCCGCGCGCAGGGCGACGATCTCCTCCACCTGGCCGATGGCGCGCCGGGCCTTGAAGCGGAGCACCAGGCTGGGGGAGAAGGCGGGAAGATCGACCGAGAGGGAGCCGTCGGCGCTGAAGACGCCCTCGACGACGCTGAGCGGCGCATCGGTCCCGGAGTCGGTGGACCAGATCTCGATGTCGAACATCGCGTCGGCCTCGAGGCCGACGATGTCCACGCGCGCGCCGGTGACGGCGCCTGCGAGGGCGTCGCGATCCTGGAGGATGAAGACGATCCCCTGGGAGCCGTCCGACGCGCCCATGGCGTGGAGGGTGTGCCCGCCGGGCGCGCTCACGGCGAGGCGGCCGGTGAGCGGATCGGGGCTGTAGCGGGCGAAGTCGAAGCCGATCGCCGAGTTCGCGACCCAGGTGGCGATGGCCTGCTGCGTGCCGCGCATGTGGTCGTTCAGGATGAAGCCCTGGGTGATGGCGTAGCCGTTGTCGTGGTAGCCGGTGACGAACGAGAGGGCGGTCGACGCCATGCGGAGGGGCGTGCCGAACTGCCCGGAGGCGATGGCCGACCAGAGGACGGCGTTGTACAGCTCCTCGTCCTCGGCCATGGTGTAGGTCTTGCCGCCGGTGGAGGGCATGGAGGACATGTAGGTCTGGTCGGTGTAGTAGGGCGTGCCGCCGGGCCAGACCTCTCCCACGAGTCCCCACTCGCCGTTGAGGATCGGGCGGCGGTCGTCGGCCATGTGCAGCCAATGGGCCGTGACGGTCGCGCCCTCCACGGCGGGCACGACGGATCGGTCGCTCGAGGGGTTGTTGATCGGCTCCTCGCCGCCGCGGGTGTAGAAGTGCGGCGTGAGGACGTCGAAGTCGCGGCTGTAGAAGAGCGACCGGGCGATCGGCCCGCGCGGGTCCTCGATTACGGTGCTGTTGAGCACGAGCCTCTGGGGATCGACCGCGCGGGTGTGTCGGGCGAGCTCGCCGATCCACTGTGCGCGCCGGGAATACTCGGCGGCGCGGCCGGGGGAGGAATCGCCTTCGGGATTGAGCGTCCAGCCGGAGGCGTTCCATTCGCTGAGCATCTCGTAGCCCATGACGCGGTGGGCGTAGGGGCTGGACTTGACCCAGCCGGCCACCTCGGTCATGCGGTTCTTCGCGATCGTGAGCGTCTCGGGCGTCTGGAAGAAGTTGTCGAGGTCCGAGAGCGGCCCGCCGAAGGCGGTGGACCAGGGCCCCTCGGTGCCGAACGCGTCGTCCCAGAAGTAGGGCTGGAACGCCGAGATGATGAGGTACATCCCCCGCTCGGCGGCCTCCTCCATGACGAGATCGACGAAGTCGTGCATGTCCTCGTTGAACTCGCCGGGGGTGTGCTCGAGCCAGTAGGTGCCGCGCGGGCTTTCCGGGAGGGCCGGGTTGCCGTCCGAGTGCGTGGACTGGAGCTCGATGTAGACGCGCATGGTGTTGATGCCGCGGGCCTGCAGCGAGTCGAGGTAGTCCTCGTAGGGTCCCTCGAGCGTCTCGCGGCCGTAGAAGTTCTGGAAGATGCCGTTGGCGTTGTCCCAGACGTCGCCGGGGTACATCTGGCGGGTGAAGGCCCAGCTGAGGCCGAGGTGGTCGCCGACGGCGATGAAGGGCTCGCCCGATTCGGTGACCATCATCCGCCCGAGCGGCGAGGGCACCAGGCGCGTCCCGGCGCTTCGATCCTGCGCGGTCGTCTGGGTGGTGAAGGTCTCGACCGCCATGCCGCCGACGTTGCCGGCGCCGTCCATGGCACGGATCGCGACCCAGTAGGTCGCCCCCGGCTGGAGACCGATGAGGCGCAGGCTCTCGTCCTTGCCGGCGAGCCTGGGGGTGTACCGGTTCTCGAACGCGGCGGCCTCGAGCCAGTCGCGGTCGGAGGCGATCGGGCTCGTCGAGTAGCGGATCTGGTAGGCGCTCACGTGCCCGAGGCCGGTGGTCGTGCCGGCCGGGGCGGAGAATGCGAGGCGGGCGCTGTAGCCGGTGATTCCGGCGATCGCCAGGTCGTCGATCGTGGCGGGGACCTGGCCGGCACGGGAATCGATGAACATGACCTCGGCGTAGTTCACCGGGCCGTTGATGCCGGGCCCGGTGCCCGAGGCGCTCCCGTGCACGCCGACCATGTGGTCGTCGGCGATGAGCTCGTGGTCCCACTTCTCCTGGCTCCATCGCCACCTAGTCATGTCCCGCTCGCCGCCCGAGTCGTCGAGGATGATGTCGAAGTTCATCCCCATGGTGAGCCCGTGCGCGGGCGCCGCGACGCCGAAGGCCGACCAGGGCAGGAAGAGCTCGCTCGTCCAGCCCGTGTCCACGTCGCTGTCGTCGTTGAGGGTGCCGTCGTAGGTGGTCGCGTAGGCGGCGCCCGTCGGCAGGTAGTAGTCCTCCGGGTCCTCGCCCCGGGCCTCGATGGCGCCCCAGTCGTCGCCGAACCAGCCGACGCCGGTCCCGCTCCCGGCGCCGTCGCCCTTGACGAACTTGAAGCGCCGGACGGGGCCGTCGGCGTCGTTGGTCGGGTCGGTGAAGTTGCCGATGCTGTAGCCGAAGGCGTAGTCGTCGGCCTGCAGATACTCCTCGCGCGACCCGTCCAGATCGAAGTAGAAAGTGACCGAGTCGTCCTGCTCGAGCTGCCACAGGTCGCCGGCGCCCCCGCCGCCGCCGTCGGCCCAGAGCCGGGCGTCCTTCACGTCGGTGGCGAGATAGATCCCTCGGCCGTCGTACATCGCGTAGACCGACGCGGCGGTCCCCTCACGGAACGCGAGGGACCGGGTGGTCACGAAGGCGCTCGCCCAGCCCGCGTCGTCGAGCTCGCCGTCGATGACCGCCGCCCCGTGCGGGATGGCCCACAGGGGGTGGTCGGTGGTGATCGGGTCGCTTCCCGCGGAGAGGAACACCCGGTCTTCGAGCCGCTCCCAGCCGAGACAATCAGTGCGCATCGCATGCTCTCCCCGGCGCCCGGCCAGAGGGCGCCTCCCCGGGCCCTCTGATCGGCCGCGGAAGGCCTCGTCGCCACACTGGGGGCGGGTCGGAGGGTGAAGGCCTGCGGGTCGTCGGGCCGTTGCGGGCGATGCGGCCGTGCATGGATACAAAGGCTTGTTGGTCAATGGCTTACGCACTTCATCCCCGTGGTTATCATGCACACCGGAGGTGTCCGGCGTGGTCCAGGCAAGACAGACCAAGCAGCAGGCCGCAATCGACCGGGTAATCGCCCACTCCGCCCGTCCGTTGAGCCCCGGCGAAATCCTCGCCAAGGCTCGGCGGCAAATCCCCACTCTCAGTTTGGCGACGGTTTATCGGACTTTACGGCGTCTGGAAGAAAGCGGTTCAGCGGCCAGGGTCGAGATTCCCGGGCAGCCTCCGCGGTTCGAATCCCGCCTGGCGGCCGGGACGCACCACCACCACTTCGTGTGCCAGGTGTGCGACCGGGTGTACGACATCCCGGGGTGCGCGCGGGGGATCGAGGCGCTGGCGCCCGCGGGGTTCACGGTCGAGTCGCACGAGATCGTGCTGTTCGGGCGGTGCGGGGCCTGCGTGGGGGGCGGCTGAGCCGGCGCGTCAGGGGTCGAGGTCGAAGATGCGGATGCGCCGGAACTCGACGGGGTCGCCGTGGCCCGCGAATCCGAAGTGGCCCCGGGCGCGGCCGCGCCCGGAGAAGGCCTCGGCGGGGGCCATGAACTCGGTGATGACCGAGGTGTCGGCGTC
>DASRXL010000021.1:0-24131 GCA_035654175.1 Phycisphaerales bacterium | reverse complement strand
CTGGATCTTCCCCGTCGTGCCAGCGACCGACGCGGCGGTGATCCAGATGCTCCCGCCCGCGCCGGCACCGGGGCTCGCGGCGTTCGACTGCCAAGTCTCACCGCTGGCGGCGATGTAGCCGTTCACGGTGAGCGTGCCGCCGACATCGAGGCGGATGGCGCCGCCGCCGCGTCTTCCGGCCTGGAGGTTGTCAACATCCTGACCACCGCCGGAGCCGAAGTCGATGGGCTCCGTGATCGAGCCATAGGAGCCGCCGCCGTCGGAGAGCTCGCCGTTGGCGGCGCGTCCGCCCTCGCCGCCGTAGCCCCCGCCCCCGCCGTAGTTGCTCCCGGCCAGACCCTTGCCGGGGCCCTCGTCGCCGGGATAGCCGCGACCACCGGCGTCAATCCTGCTTCCAAGATCCACCGTCACCGACTCCAGCACCACCAGCTCCATCCCGCGGAACTCGCCGTCCGTGTACCCCGCGCTGTGCGTGATCACGCCGTTGTTCCGCACGACGATGCTGTGGAAGAGGTGCGTCCCGTCGATCGTGAGCGTGCAGTTGTCGACGACGATGCGGCACTCCTCGTAGCTCATGTCGTCGGCGCCGATCGAGTACGAGCCGCCCGGGCCGAACACGCGGTCGCACGCCGGGAAATGCGGGGCCGCGATCACCCGCATCTGGTCCTGGAAGCTCCCGTCAACCCGCAGCCGGAACGCCACCGTGCGCCGGTCGCCCGAGAGCGCGACGTAGCTGATCGGGTCCCCCTGCGGCGTCTCGTCCCACTCCACATCGCGGCGCGGATCGCCCTCGTAGAACGTCCCCGGGTTCCCCAGCAGATCGTCGGTCGCGATCAGGCTGTTCCCGTTGGTGATGATCCCGATCACGTCCTGATCGAGCGTGAACGAGCCCTCGACGATCGACTGGTCGCCCCCGGTGTCGAAGTGCAGCAGATAGGTATCGACGATCAGCCCCTCGGTAGGCAGCCCGGTCGGGGTCGGCTGGTTGTCAGCGTTGTAGAGGCCGGCATCCACGATGTCGCCGGTGATCGTGCCCGGCGCGAGATCCACCGACTCGAGCATGACGTACGCCGCGCCGTCGCAGGTCGTCGCCCCGTCCAGCAGGTTGATCGGCGTCTCGATTAGGATGACCTGCCCGCTCGTCCCGACGATGCCCGGGACCGCCTGCGGATCCAGGCATTGCCCCCGTGCCGCGGGCAGCCACCCACCGATGAGTGCCGCGAGCCCGCCAAACACCCCGATCGACAATCGCATTGCGTCCATTGCTGCCTCCCGGCCCGTCAGCCGCACCGATCTGTGGCCGATCCAGCGCGAGCCCACCCGGGACCGCGCCGGCGACCCTGACCAGAACGCACGCGCTTTGAACCAGGCGCAAAGAAATGGGGGAAACCGGGCGGGGAGCCCGAGATCCCGAAGCCCGCCGGCCCGCGCCTCCGAGGATCTCGCCCTGTCCCCCGCCCCGCGCCGGCTTCGCCCCAGTCCTGCCCCGCGTTGGCGGGCGCAGTCCCTCCCACCAGAACGGCGTGGGACATCGAGGGGCGCAAAGAAACCCACTTGAATACGCCCCCTTTCCTCCGGTACCGTGTGCGTGTCGCGGCCTTCTCGCCGCCCGGGGGATGCACGTGCCAGAGCCAGAAACTCAGCCCGCCCTCGATCCGTCGCGCACCCGCTCGCGCGTCGGGCCGGCGCTGTCGGACGCTCCTGAGCCCGGAGACCCCGCTCCCTCGCTCCTCGAAACCCTGTACGACACGCTGCGCTCACTCGCGCACGCCCACCTGCGATCGCGCGCGCCCGGGGCCCTCCTCCAGACCACCGTGGTCGTCCACGAGGCCTGGCTGCGGCTCCGGCGATACGACGAATCGGCGTTCGCCTCGCGGGCCGCCTATCTCGGCGCGGCCTCCCGCGTCATGCGCACCGTGCTGATCGACGAGGCCCGACGCCAGGGCGCGGCTATGCGCGGCAAGGGGTGGCGCCGCGTCGCGCTCGAGCCGCTCGCCGATGGCACCTCCACCCACGCCGCGGACCTCATCGACCTCGACGCCGCCCTCGACGAGCTCGCCGCCGTCAATCCCCGCTGGGTGCGGGTCGTCGAGCTCCGCTTCTTCGCCGGCCTGGGGGTGCGCGAGACGGCCGAGGCCTTGGGCGTCGGCGAGCGCTCCGTCGAGCTCGATTGGCGGGCGTCCCGGGCGTGGCTCCGCGCCCGCCTGGACAGGGGCCGCGGGTGAGCCGGGCCGACGCCCGGCCGGGCGTGATCGAAGCCCTGGAGGAGATCCTCGTCGTCCCCCCAGAGCGGAGAGAGGAAGCGCTGACGGCGCTCGCTGCCCGCGACGCCTGCGCCGCCGAGCAGGTCCGAGGCCTGCTGGAGGCGGACGCCCGGAATGCAGACGGCTTCCTCGAATCGCCCCCGCTTGGGCGCGAGCTCACCGCCCAGGCGCTCCAGGCCCCCCTCGCCGCCGCCGCGCCCACCGCCCTCGCGGGGGTCGACCCGAGCGCGTTCGACCTCGGCCGGTACCGCGGGATGGCGGTGCTCGGCCTGAGCCGCCACGCGATCGTGCTCCTGGCCGAGCAGACCCACCCGGTCCGCAGGCTGGTCGCGGTCAAGATCCTGCGCGAGGCCGACGCCGCGGGCGAGGCCTGGGCCCGCTTCGAGCGCGAGCGCCAGGCGGTCGCGACGCTCACCCACGAGAGCATCGCCCGGCTCTACGACGCCGGGACGACCGACGACGGCCGACCGTTCTTTGTGATGGAGTACGTGCCCGGCCGACCCATCACCGCCTTTGCGGATGACGTCGGCCTCTCCGCGGCCGACCGGGTGCGCCTGTTCATCCAGGTCTGCCGCGGCATCGAGCACGCCCACGAGCACGGCCTGATCCACCGGGACCTCAAGCCCGGGAACATTCTGGCCGCCGCGCGCGACGGCCGGGCCGTCCCCAAGATCATCGACTTCGGCGTCGTCGGGGCGCACGCGCCCGGCGAGTGGGCCGCGCTCACCCAGCACGGCTGCTGCGTCGGCACTCCTCTTTATATGAGTCCCGAGCAACTGGCCGGCCGCCCGGCCGATGCCCGGTCGGACATCTACGCCCTTGGCCTAATCCTCTACGAGCTCCTGACCGCTCGCCCGCTCGCCGGCCCGGCCCAGGCGTCGCTGGGCGAGGCCCTGCGTCGCACCCATGCCGGCGATCTCCTGGACCGGGGCGCGCTCGCCGACCTCGCTCCCGGGCTCCGCTGGATCATCGGGCGCGCGACCGAGGCGTCTCCCGAGCGACGCTATCCGACGGTCTCGGCGCTGCGGGAGGACCTGGAGGGCTTCATCGGCGGCGGGCGAGTCTCGGCCGACCCTCCGACGAGGTTCGAGAGGGTCCGCAGGCGCGTGGCGCGCCGCGCCCGGCGGATCGTGCTCGGGGGCGTGGCCGTGCTCGCTGTCGCCGCCGCGATCGCCGCGCTGATCGCCGCCGCCCGCCTGCGCGCGCTGGGGGGCGACCTGGCGCAGTTCCACCACGAGCTCGCGGCGGTGCTCTTCGATCGCCCGGACGAGTTCCTCGCCGACATCCCCGGCGCGCACGGCCCGAGGCGCGAGCAGCTCGACCGCCTCGAAGCGATCGCCGCGAGCCTGTCCCGGCGCGCGGCCAGGGACCCGGAGATCCTCGGCGCGACCGCCGCGATCCTCACCGCCCAGGCCGGGCTCGATGAGGAGGAGGGGCGTCTCCGGCGTGCGGCCGAGCGCCTCGGGCGCGCGCTCGATATCCGTTCGCGCATCGCGGCCGAGCGCCCCGACGATCCCGAGGCCTGGAGGCTGCTCTCGTTCGTGCTCGTCCGCGTGGGCGACATCACCAAGCACCTGGGCGACAGCTCGGGGGGCATCGCGCTCTACGAGCGAGCCTTGGAGATCGACAAGCGGCAGGTGGAGCGATACCCCGAGAGCGACCGCCTCCGCCTGACGCTCGGTTGGTCCTACGAGCGGCTTGCATACTTCGACCGCGTGGCCGGCCGGCTCTCCGAGGCCGAGCGCGGCCATCATGCTCAGCTCGCGCTGATCGAGGGGATCGAGAGCTCCGAGGCCGAGCGCTCCCGCGCGGCGGCGGACATCCACCTGAGCGAGATCGCCCTCGCCCGCGGGCAGTCCGAGAGCGCCCGGAGCCACATGGCCGCCGCACTCGGCCACGCGAGGGCGGCGGTGAGCCTCAACCCCAACAGCCGCGGAGCCCGCATCTCGCTGTGCTCGGCGGTCAACCACCGTGCCAACATCGAGCAGCGCCTCGGCGACACCCGGGCGGCGGTCGATGTGTTTCTCAACGCTCTCGAGCCCGACATCCTCCCCCTCAACATCCCGGACCCGCTCCTCCTGCGCCACGCCTCCGACATCTGCTGGCAGGCCGCTCTCACCGCGCGGAGCATCAGCGACGACGCGGCGGAGGACCGTTTCCTGACCTCCGCCATCGCGTGCGCCGAGCGGCTCAGCCGCTTCGCGCCCGAGGACGTTCATGTGCTGACGACGCTGGCCAAAGCACACGGCGCCCTCGCCGGGCTCGCGCTGCGGCGGGGCGACGCCCCACGCGCCGAGGAGCTCACCCGCAGCGCCGTCGAGTTCCGGCGCCAGGCCGTCCGCGCCGGACCGACGACACCGGAGCGCCGGCTCATGCTCGTGGGATTGCTCGTCGCCGGTGAGCCCGAAGCGCTGCGAGATCCAGCCGCGGCCGTCGGCCTGCTCGACAGCATGCCCGAAATCCCGCCGGGCCTGGCCTCAGAAGCTGAACAACTCCGGGCGGCGGCGAGAGCGCAGCTCCAACAACCGGCACGCGAGGTGCGCGGTTCGCCCGAGATCCTCAGCTCTCGCGCACCAGACCCGGACTAGAGGCCGACCACCATCCGGAAGAGCTCCACGAGGTATCGCCAGGTCTCTTCCAGCGGGCCGGTGTCCGGCACGTGCTTCTCGGATTGGCCCCACGCGGCCACCGAAGCCACCATCACCACCCCCGCCGCCCACGCCGACGAGCGCCGGTACGACCCCAGGATTCCGGGCGCCTCATGGCCGCCCACGCTCCGCTTATTGATGTTCACGGCGTCACTCTTCCGATAACCATGCCGCCGGGGTCTCGGTAGTCCCCGGCCGGCGTGCGAGTTGCGCCGATTCCATGGCCTCCGCCGCGGAGCGATGGTCCGTGCCCCGCGCGGTGGCATTGTGCGCGCATCGGGCTCGGCTGGCAAGTGGGGGGGATTGGGCCGTCGGGAGAGTTCAGGGAGGGCAGGGTGCTCGACTTCGCGGCCATGCACCAACCAGGATTCGCTCCCGACCGCGAGTCGCTCGCCGAGTTTCTCCACGCCTACCGCGCCGAGATCAAGGAGGCGTTCCGCGCCCGCTTCGCCTCCGCGGGCCTCGGCTATTACGACTCCAGCGACTTCTTCGCCACCATCCTCAGGCGGGCCGACCAGCTCACTTCCCGCGTCGACCGGGCCGCCTCCCACGACCTCGGGCGCATGCTCCGCGAGGTGATGCTCGAGGCGCTCAGCGACTGCGCCCGCTCGGCCCTCAGCGAGCGCCGACTCCGTCACGAGCTCCGCACGCGCAAGCGCGGCTGGTTCGGCGCCCGCGCGCCGATCATCCGGCGCGACGCCGACGGCGACTCCGAGGAGCTCAGCCGCCTCCATCTCTCCCGCGACGAGCTCGACCTCGTCCGGCTCCGCGCGGGCGGGCTGCGACACTCCACCGTGGCCGCGGCCTTGGGAGTCTCCGCGGCGACGGTGCGCATGCGATGGCTACGCCTCGTCCACAAGGCCCGCGCGAGCCTGGAGCACTCTTCGTGAGCGCCCACCCGGCCAGAGCGACGCCCACACCCCACGGAGCCCAAGCCCCCGAAGTCGCGCGGCTCATCGACTACCTGGTCGGCGCCGGCGAGCAGGCCAAGGCTCCGGCCGCGTTCTGGATCGCCGGCTCGGTCGGCCCGCGCCTCGCCGACGGCGAGCCGCGATACCGGCTCCTCAAGCCCATCGGGCGCGGGAGCTGCGCCACCGTGTACGAGGCCAGCGACAGGATCCTCGCCACCGACGCGAACGAGGCCCTCGTCGCCGTCAAGATCGCCCGCTGCGACGGCGCGCTCCAGGTCGAGCGCTGGCTCGACGAGGCACGCCACGCCCGCTGCGTCGAGCACCCTCACGTTGTCCGCGTGCTCGATTGCGGCCTGACCGACGACGGCCACGTCTTCACCGTTCTCGAGCTCATCGAGGGCCCCACGCTCGAGCAGCACATCGCCCGCAGCCCGCGGGCGTCGCGACGCGACCTCGTCGCCCTGCTCGTCCAGGCCGCCGAGGGACTCGGGGCCATCCACGCCGCCGGCCTCGTGCACTGCGACATCAAGCCCGCCAATCTGCTCTGCGGCCCCGACGGCGCCATCAAGATCGCCGACTTCGGCGCCGCGGCCGCGCAGTCCCGCAAGCCGCCGCTGGCCGACTGCGCAACACCCAACGCCCGGGGCACGCTCGCGTTCATGGCCCCCGAACAGTTCCGCCTGGAGCGGGGCGCCCTCACCCCCTCTTCGGACATCTTCTCTCTGGGCGCGACCCTCTTCTGGCTGCTCACCGGCAGCGCCGTGGCGGGGTCCAGCCCGCTCGAGGCGATCGGCGCACTCGCCGACGCCGAGGGTCTGGATGTGGAGGACCTCGACCGCCGGCTCCGTGCCGCGGGGATCGACGGCACGCTCCGCGCCATCACCCTCCGCGCCCTCGCACCCCTGCAGCGCGACCGCTACGCCTCGGCCGGCGTGCTCGCCGCGGACCTCTCCGCGTGGATCGAGCGCCGCCCGGTCGGATGGACACGTCCCGGCCCGCTCCGCCGGACCGCGCTGCTCTGCCGCAGGCGCCCGGTCGCCGCGGCGGCCGTGGCGATCGCGCTCGCGGCCGGCGTGGTCACGGCCGCGTCGGTGGCCGACGCCAGGCGCCTGGCCGCCGAGCACGCCGCGGGTGAGGCACAGCTGCAGGCCGAGCGGGCGGCCCGCGCCGCCGACGCGGCTTGGCGCAAGCGTTCCCTCGACAGCCTGATGCGCCTCATGACCGGGTTCCGCGCCGCCAAGGAGCAGGGCCTCGCCGCCGAGGTCCTCACGTCCCTCTGGGTGCTTGAGTGGGCCCACGGCCCCACGCTGCTCCAGAACCCGGCCGCGATCAGCGAGATCTGGTCGACGCGCATCGAGGTGCTCGGGTCGGTGCGCGACGAGGCTCGGGCGGCGGCGGGGGCCGACAGCATCCAGGCCAGGCTCACCGAGCCCTCGCTCGTGCTCTGGCTCCTGCTCGACGGGCGCATCGCCGAGGCGCGGCCGATTCTCGACGACGCCCTCGCGTATTGGGAGCGCCACGCCGCGCCCGACGACCCGTGGATGCGCGAGCTGCGTGTCCTTGAGGCAGCGGCCGGCGTTCTCGGTGCGCGCCAGAGCCTCGCCGGGCGCGCCGGGACCGTCCAAGAGCAGGAGCGGCTCGCGCAGCTTGAGGCGCGACTCGCCGCTGCGAGCGACGCCGCGCCGCCCGCCGCACAGACCGGGCCTCTCGGCGGCCTCGTCTCCGGCATCCTTGACGAGTAGCGCACAAACTGCCCGCCCAAGACGGTGCGTGCGGCTGGGCAAAGCCCGAGAACCGCCCCACGCGGCGGCTCCCGCACAACTTCCCCAAATTCACGCAAATCTTCGGATTCGGCGTTGCGCTCCGGTCGATGGAATGCCCCGGGTAACACCCACCCGGGAGGGGAGAGAGATCATGCGGTGGTTCCTCAACATGCCGGCGCACGAGGTCCGTCCACGGCTGGACCGCGCGCTGCGCGCGCTCGCGACATCGTTCGATCCTGCTCCGACCGGCGCGAGCCATGCGCACCCGCTGGCCGCCGCCTCGACGCGCCGGTGCCAGAACGCCGCGACCAACGAGCTCTTCACCGACATCGAGGCCTCGCCGTCGCGGGCGCCGCGGGTGGAGATTCCGCGCCTCCGCCTGTGCCTGGTGTAGAGCGGCGCGCGGCGTCGGGCGCCCCTCCGCCGGGCGATCCCGCACGATGGGTCGCCCGGGCCGCCCGCCGGATCAGCAGCCGCCTGTCCAGGCATTGAGGAACGCGATCACGTCGCGCGTGTCCACCACCCCGTCGCCGTTGTAGTCCGCCCCGCACCCCGCGGGCGCGATCCGCGCGATCCATCCTTCGTACTCGCCCGACAGATTGATCCCCTGGCCGACGATCACCGAACCATCCGCCGAGATGTCGTTGGCGTAGAGCAGCGACCACCCCGTCAGGTCGAGCCCGTGCTCGGTCTCGAGCACCGTCTTGAGGTCGCGCAGCCCGTGCGTCTCATCCCAGATGAACGCGCGGGCGCCACCGAGCCCGCCGTCCCAGTCGCCGGTGCCGACGATGATCTGGCCGTCCGCCGTCACGCCGGTCGCGATGCTGTAGTGGTCGCCGCCCGCGAAGTCGCCCAGCGGCGTCATGCCCGTGCCCTGTGTCCAGCGGAACGCCTCGTAGCCGGCCGAGGGAGAGCACCCGCCCACCACCGTCGCGCCGTCGGGCGTCACGTCCGTCGCAATGCTGTAGTTGTCCCATCCGGGCAGATCGCCGAGCCCGACCATGCCCGTCCCCTCCGTCCACACGAAGGCCTCTCCGTCGGAGAGATTCTTCATGCTGATGCCGACGACGGTCGAGCCGTTCGCGGACGCCGCGTACGCCATGCTCAGGTCGTGGTGCGCCCGCGCGTAGCCGAGCCCCGCCATCCCGTCCGCATCGGTCCAGCGGAACGCCTGGCCGGTGAGCGTCGGCCAGTTGTCGATCCAATCCGCGACGCCGACGACCGCGCCGCCGTCCGCCGAGACGTTCAGCGCCTCGCTGGCGTGGACGCCGCCCGGGAGATCGCCGAGCGACACGAGCCCGCCGTCGGCGGTCCACAGGAACGCCTCGGACTCCGTCCCCTCGGCGCTGTGGCCCACCACGACGCGCCCCGTGCCCGAGACGCCCGCCGCGAAGCTTGAAGCGCCGAACGCGGGCAGCCTTCCCAGCCGGACGAGCCCGTCCATCGGCGTCCAGCGGGACGCCATCAGGCCGGTGGCGATGCTCCCCGAGCCGACGACCGCGTCCCCCGTGTCCGAGACGCGCCACGCATCGGACGCGAACGCCCCCCCTGCGAAATCCCCGAGCCCCTCGAAGGAGGCTTGCCCGGACGCGCCGCTTGCGCAGAGCGCGCCCGCGGCGATGCCGGCGGGAACTACGCAGCGGAGCGCGGCGCGGCGGCGGAGAACTCGGACGGCGTCGGTGCGGATGCGTGCCATGATCGATTCCCTCCTGGAGGTGGTCCCCCGGGAGAGGAATGCGAGATCCGCCGCGCGCGGGGCCGGAGGACTTCTCGCCGTCCCAGAGCGCCGGGATTGCGCCCTCGCGCATGCCCCGCGGCCTCGACCCCGTCCGGAGCGCTCCTCAGCAGCCCGCCGACCATGCGTTCAGGAACAGGAGGAAGTCGCGGCTGTCAACCACGCCGTTGTCGTCGGTATCCGCCGAGCAGCCGCCGCCGGTGCAGTCCTGCTGGCGCTGCGCCGCCCAGTCATTGAGATAGAGGATGACGTCCTGGGAGTTGACCACGCCGTCGCCGTTGAAGTCGCCGGGGCAGGGCGCGGCGTCCGGCTCCCGGGGCTCGAGCAGCACGACGTGATCGAACGCGCCGAAATACCAGTTCGAGATCGCGACCGCGACCTCGCCCTGGCCGTCGGCGTCGATATCCACGATCTCGATGTCGTTGGCGCCCCAGCCGTCGTAGGCGCTCGCCAGGGGGGTGACGTACGGCCCGTGGAACGCGCCCTGCGCGTCGCCCAGGAACACATGCAGCGCGGGGAACTCGCTCGGGGCCTCTCCCGAGACGACGGCCGCGTCCAGCCACCCATCGTCGTTGATGTGCCCAAGGTCGAAGGCCGTGCCGCCCTGGGAGAAGAGCGCCACCGGGTCGAGGAGCTTTCCCTCTCCGTCGTTGGCGTACAGGCTGGCGCCGCCGCTACGCCCGTTCGAAGCGAACACGACGGCGTCGAGCGCGCCGTCGAGCGTGAGGTCCAAGAGGCGCACGTCGTTGTACGTGGAGACGCCCGCGTTCCGTCTGCGCTCCTTCAGGAAGCTCGGCACGACCTGGTTCAACCGGGTGTAGAGGGAGCTCGACGGGCTCTGGCTCACGATGACCAAATCGATATCGCCGTCCAGGTCGATGTCGCCCGAGGCGGAGTCGAGCGCCTTGATCGCGAGCGGGCGGGTCTGCTCGGTGGGGAAGGCGCCGTCGCCGTCGTTCCGCTGGGTGTGGATGAACGTCTGTGCGCTGGAGTCGGAGCCGACGGTCACAATGTCGGGATCCGGGGTGTTTGTCTCGCTCCCCATGAACTCGAAGTCCAGCACGTGCATGCCGACGATCTGGTCGGCGTAGTCGCGTTGCAGCAGCACGGGCGCATCGAGCCCCCTCCACTGGCCGCCAGCCCGCCCCAGGTTCGGGAGCCACACGATGTTGTCTCCGTCGCTGGCCATCACGTCGAGCACGCCGGGCGCGTCCGCGTCGAGCGCCGGCAGGTCGAACTCGAACGCATCGCAGGGCAGCGGGATGGGCGCGGTGGGCTCGTAGCCGCCGAGGCCGTCGGTCAGCAGGAGCGAGAGCTCCGAGGCGCCGTCGCCGGAATTGACCGCCTCGCCGAGGATCGCGAGGTCGGGCGTGCCGTCCTCGTTGAGATCGCCCGCCGCGAGCCGCGCCGGCCACTCCATCGCCAGGGCGTGCGCGGGCGGCATGAACGAGCCCTCGCCTTCGTTCAGGAACACCTCGCCGCGCGCCGTGGCCATGTCGGTGTCGGCATCGCCGTCGATGTCGGCGAAGGCGAAGCCCCCGCTCCCCGATGTCATCCCCCAGAGCACGGGATCCGCGAAGGGCGCCGCGGGATCGCCCGTGCCGCGCATGAGCAGGAGCGGCTCGCCCCCGACGGCGAGATCGGGCAGGCCGTCGCCGTCGAGATCGGCGACGCCGATAGCCGAGGGCTGGGTCGCCAGGCCGGGCCGGCCGGTGGAGACGAAGACGCCCCCCTGCGCGAAACCGCCGAGCCCGTCGCCGCGGAACACCCACACGCCGCGCGAGTTCCCGCTCTCCTCGTTGGTCTGGCCGATCAGGATGTCGAGCGAGCCGTCCGCGTCCGTGTCGGCGAGGGCGAGCGAGCTCGCGCCCGCGGGCGCATCGAGGTGGCTCGGCTCGGCCAGGCCTCCTCCCGGCTGGCCGAGCAGCACGAGGCACCCGGGCACGTCGCGGGTGACGAGCACGACGTCGCCCCGCCCGTCGCCGCTGAGATCGGCGCTCTCCAGGGCCCTGATGGGCGCGGGCGCGACGAGCACCGGCTCGCCCGGCCCGAAGGCGCCGCCGCCGACCCCCGCATACAGCTCGAGCGCGGCGCCCGCGCAGGCGAGGATGTCGGGAACGCCGTCGCCGGTGACCTCGACCACCGTCACCGCCGTCGCCTCGTAGGGGCCGGGAGAGGCCACGGCGGCCCCGAACGCGCCGCCCCCGAGCCCCGGCAGCACCGCGAACTCACGAGCGCCGAAGCAATACACGACGATGTCGCGCATGCCGTCGCCGGTCGCGTCGAGCACCGCTTCGATCCTCGGGTATTCCGGGGTCAGGTAGTCGGTCGCATCCCCGAAAAGGCCCGCGCCGTCGTTGTGGAGCACCCGGATCCTGAACTGGCTCGTCTGCGCCAGGAGGTCGGGATACGGATCGTCGCCGATCCTGACCAGGATGGCGCCCCCAAGGTCCTCGTACTGCCTGTAGCCCTGGAACGGGTAGCTCGTCTGCGCCGTCGCCGGCGCGGCCGCCGCGAGCCCGACCACCGCGAGCCCGACCGCGAGCATGTATCGTCCCATGTTCAGCACCCCTGCACCCACGCGTTCAGGTACGCGATGAAGTCCAATGTGTCCACATCGCCGTCGCCGTTGAAGTCCGCGGAGCATCCGCCGGACGAGCAGTCCTGGTCCCGCTGCTGCGCCCACGCGTTCAGGAAGGCGATGAAGTCGATCGTGTCGGTCGCGCCGTCGCCGTTGAAATCACCCGCGCAGGGCGGAGCGGCGCACGGATTGAGAACGACGCACACGCCGCCCACGGCGTTGTGCTCGAGGTCGGTGGCGGCGACGATGTCGTTCCGCCCGTCCCCGTTCATGTCGGCGATCAGCGTTCCACGCACGGCGCGGTAGCCGGGCGTGAACCGGATCGGCCCCTCCAGCCACCCGCCGTCCCGCGAGACGAACGCGCCCGCGTCGCCCCACGGATCGCTGCTGCCCAGCGCGACGTCGTCCACTCCGTCGCCGTCAAGATCGCCCACGCCCACGCACCGCGCCTGGTCGTAGCCGCGGATCTCCTGTGACCAGTACAGCCCCCCGAAGCCGTCGTTGCCCACCACGTACAAGTGGTCGTACGCGATTTCCTGGAGCAGGAGCTCCGGCGCGCCGTCGGCGTTGAGATCCGCCGTGTAGCCGTGGAACTCGTCTCGCGGCATGCCGTCGCCGAGCTCGTGCGGCGGGGTGAACGCGCCGCCGCCCAGCCCGTAGCAGAAACCCAGCTCCCCGCCGGAGTCGTCGTTCACCACCGCGTCGACCTCGCCGTCTCCGTCGAAGTCGTCCACGGCCGTGACCAGCCCGAAGGGATAGATCTCCGAGAAGGCGCTCTCGAATACCCAGCCGCCCCGATTCAGAAAGGAGCGGATGCCATAGCGGGCCTCGCGTCCGAGCGTCACCAGGTCCATGCGCCCGTCGTGGTCGAGATCCCGCCCGAAGAGCACGAGGCCGACCGTCGCGTCGTATTCAAACGGGATCTCGTGCCGGGTCGCGAACGGGTCCGCCGGGGTGTTCTCGAACAGCGTGATCGAGTCCTGCGAGATGAGCGCGGCGTCGGTGTCCCCGTCGCCGTCGAAGTCGGCGGCGACCGGCGCCTCGTACCCGCCGGACGACAGGGGGGCGAAAGCGGAGACCGCAAGCCCCGCGCCGCCGTCGTTCACGAGGGCGGCCAGGCCCGCGCCGGTCCGCTGATCGCCGACGGCGAGGACGTCGAGATCTCCGTCGTTGTCCAGGTCCGCGAGCGCGATCCGGCGGATCAGCTCCTCGAAGACCGGGACGAACGCGTTCGACTCGAATGTCCCGTCGCCGCGCCCCATCCGGACGTCGGTCAGGAGGTTGCGATCCGTCACGAGGTCGGGCGCGCCGTCGCCGTTCATGTCGGGCGTGATCACCGGGCCCCAGGCCCCGGGGCGCCCCGCGTCCGGCGGGACCTGGGCGAACGCGCCGGTCCCGTCGTTGAGCAGGATGCGCATCGCGTATTCGAGCGAGTTGGCCACGAGGTCGGCGTCCCCATCGCCGTCAAGGTCGGCCAGGTGCAGCGGCTCGTCGTAGTCGGGGGCGAGCTCCACGCCCGGCGCAAATGTTCCGTCGCCGTTGCACCGCGCCAGGTGCATCGGCGCGTACACGAAGTCGGTGTCGCCGTCGGCGTCGACGTCCGCGGCGTCGCGGAATCTCGCCGGGTAGAGCGGCAGCGCTTCCAGGCCGCCGCCGGCGGTCTGGCGCAGCGGCGCCACCGTCAGCGTCGCGTCTATCGAGGCGTACACGAGCAGGTCGGCCCTGCCGTCGCCGTCCAGGGAGGCCGGCACGATCTCGTCCGCGCCGCCGCCGAGGGCGAGCGACGGCCCGGGCGTGAACGACCCGCCCCCGCCGTTGAGCATCACCGAGACCTGCCCCGGCTGCGCGAGCGCCACGTCCACGTCCCCGTCACCGTCGAAGTCGAGCGCGCAGGCCAGCCCGTCCGCGGCCGGGGCCGCGAAGGCCTCGGCCAGCCCGGAGCCCGTGTTGAGCAGCGTCGCGAGCGTCGCGGTGCTCCGGCGGTGCACCGCGAGGTCGAGGTCGCCGTCGCCGTCGAAGTCCGCCGGCGCGAACGCCATGCCCACGTCTCCGTCCATGAGCGCCTGCTTCGTGGGCGTGAGGCCGCCGTCGAACGACCACACCTCAAGGGCGATCCCGTCCACCTGGCCGACCAGCTCCGCCAGCCCGGCGCCGTTCAGCTCGATCCCGGTCATCCGGTCGAAGCGGCGCTCGATCTGCCGGAGCGGGAACCAGGGGTGATCGCACTGCGCGATCGCCGGCGCGCCGCCCAGTGTGGCGGCGGCGAGAGCGACGACGGCCGGGAGCAGCGGGCTCGGCAATGCCATTGATCCTCTCCATGGTGTGCGTGAGTCTCCCCACTGTACCGCGATGCCGGACCGATCCCAACCTCAAAGTCCAAGATGCGGCGCGGCGCCCTCTCGGCCGCCGGGACCGGTAACGGCGCCACGGCCCCGGCCGGCGAGCGCCCCTGAGCATCCCGGGGAAGCCCGGGCCCGCGGGCCAAGTCGGGCGATTCTCCAGTTTGAAGAGGGCCGATTCTCGGGTAGCTTCAATCCCGGCCGATCCTCTCAAGGGAGTCGGTGCGTATCGGATGCGTTTGGGGGAAGGCTGCGGCGGCTCCGCGAGGGATCGGCCGCTCGCAAGGAAGGGATTGCCATGGCGTTCACGAAGGTCTCGGCCGCACTGTTGGCTCGTGTGCTCGTCCCGGCGATCGGCGCCGCTCCCGGCGGCGCTCTCGCGCAGGCCACCCTTGACCACCCGGTGGGCGAGGTCGTGCCGTTCGCGCTCGACTCCGGCTGGCTCGACAACGCGGCCGGCGAGGCCCGGACGGTCTGGGCCGAGAGCGTCTTCGCCGAGCAGAGCATGTGGGTGCGCCTGCACTTCGCCGGGGCGACCCTGCCGACCGGGAGCTTCCTGCGGATGACCTCGCTCCGCGACGGCGAGGTGCAGGAGCTGGACGCGCCGGGGCTCGCCATGTGGAGCGAGAGCACGGCCTATTTCAACGGCGAGGAGGTCATGCTGGAGCTGGTCGCCGGGCCCGGCACGCGCGCGAATCGCGTGGTGCTCGGGCACATCACCGCCCAGTTCAGCGATCCCACCCTCCGCGTCTGCGGCATATGCGACGGCGACGACCGCGCGCCCTCGAACCAGGCGCCCTTCGGGCGCCTGCTGCCCTCCGGGTGCAGCGCGAGCGTGTATTGCGAGGACGGCGGCCTGATCTCTGCCGGCCACTGCGGCGCCGGGTCCGACGTGGTCGAGTTCAACGTGCCCCCGTCCGGCGGCGACTGCGAGATCCTCCACCCCCCCGTGGAGGACCAGTTCCCCATCACGGAGCGGATGTACTCCAACGGCGGCGTCGGGAACGACTGGGCGGTGTTCAAGACCGGCGTCAACAACCTGGGGCAGTCGGTCTTCATCCGCTACGGCGAGATGGCGCCCATCGCGAAGAGCCCGGCGGAGATCGGCGAGGCCTCGGCGGCGGTCGGCTATGGACAGGACGCGTCGCAGTGCGAGCGGAACTACGCCCAGCAGACCTCGCCGGGGGTCATCAAGGGGCGCGGGTCGACCTCGTACCGCTTCGACAACGACGTGCGGGGCGGGAGCTCCGGGTCGGCGCTCATGGTCGGCGGCGAGACGGTTGGCGTGGTGACGCACTGCGCGGATTCGTGCACCGGCCAGCAGGGCAACATCGGCACCCGCGTGGATCGGGCGGAGTTCGTCGCCGCGCGCGAGGCGATGTCCGCGTGCGAGATTCCCGACGGCGAGATCGTCTTCGAGACTTCCCCCTTCTTCGTGCTCGGGCTGGACGTCTCTCCGCCGGACAACAACGGCGACGGCGACGGCTTCACGGCCTTCGGGCGCGTCTGGGACTCGGGCACGCGCGTGACGGTCGTCGCGCCGGTCGAGGCGTCCAGCGGGTGGTGCTTCGACGAGTGGCGGCTCGACGGCGCCTTCGCGGGCGGCGACACGACGCTGGCCTTCACCGTGGCGCAGGGCTCGCACAGTCTGGTGGCCGTGTACGCGCAGGGGAATTGCTTCTGCTCGGCCGACTTCAACCAGGACGGCGCGGTCGACACGCGCGACGTGATCGCCTTCCTCAACGCCTGGAACGGCGGCGACTCCTCGTCGGACATGGACGGCAACGGCGTGATCGACACGCGCGACGTCATTTCGTTCCTCAACCTGTGGAACGCCGGCTGCTGACGTCCCGGCTGCGCCGAGGCAGAAGGATGCGGTCCGCCGGCTCTCCCCGGCCGGCGGACCGCCCCTCTCTCCCCGCGCCGCACTCACGCGACGCGGGCGACCGTGCTCTCGGATTCACCGATCCCTGGATGGCGCGCATTCCCGGGGCCGGGCACGGCTCTGGCGATCTCTCTCCCGGAGGAGAGCGCAGCGGCGGGTCGCTCGCTGCCATCGTGTCGCGGGGCGGGCGCTAGCAGCCGATGTTCCAGGCGTTCAGGAAGGCGATGACGTCCTGGGTGTTGATCTGGCCGTCGCCGTTGAAATCGGCGGCGGAGTCGTCGGCGTTCCAGGCGTTGAGGAAGGCGATGACGTCCTGGGTGTTGACCTGCCCGTCGCCGTTGAAGTCGGCGCGGCACTCACACTCGTCGGGCACGCCGTCTCCGTCGAGGTCGTCGGAGGAACCGGCGGCGACGTCGCACAGGTCGAGCGTGCCGTTGCCGTTGCAGTCGGAGATGCCACCGAAGGCGTACGCGGCCCCGCCGCCGCCGTTGAAGGTTTCCGGCGCGCCGATCGCGGCGAGCTCGCCATCGGCGGAGGCGGAGATGCCGAAGAACTGGTCATCGGCGGGGTCGGAGGCGGTGAGGCGGGCCTGCTCCACCCACTCGGCGCCGATCTTCCTGAAGACGTACGCGGCGCCCGCGCTGTGGCCGTTGGCGGCGGCCGTGAGCGCGCCGACCACGATGATGTCCTCGCGCGGGATGGAGACGCTGTAGCCGAAGGCGTCGCCGAGCTGGGCGTCGCCGGGGACGAGCTTCTCGAGCAGGGACCAGCCGCCCGAGCGCGGGCCGTACAGGTAGACCGCGCCGGTGTGGGTGGGGAAGTTGATGCCCGGGCCGGGGGCGCCGACGGCGATCAGATCGCCTCGGATCGCGACGGCGGAGCCGAAGCGGTCGTCGGGGCCGAGGTCGGTGGGCGCGAGGCGCGACACCTGCACCCAGTTGAGGAACCGGTTGCGCTCGAAGACGTATGCCGAGCCCGAGCGCTCGCCGGCGCCGTCGGAGTTCGGCGCGCCGACGACGGCGTGCGGCACGTCGACGGCAACCGCCGCGCCGAAGTTGTCGCCCTCCATGCCGTCGGAGGCCTCGAGCGGCTGGAAGCGCTCCCACTGCGTGCCGTCGAAGCGGTACGGGACGACGACGCCGTTGAGGCTCCTCGGGGCCGCGACCATGGCGGTGGTCCCGTCGAGGGCGACGACCTGGCCGTAGAAGCCGAAGGAATCGATGTAGAACGGCGGCGGGAGGCGTGCCTCCTGTTGCCAGAAGGCGCCGTTGTGCCTGAAGACCCAGGCGGCGCCCTGGGTGCAGTCGTCGGGGTCGTTGCAGGTGTCGTAGTCCACAGAGGCGCCGATGACGGCGAGGCCGCCCTGCAGGGCGACGCTCGTGCCGAAGTCCAGCGTGTCGTCGGTGTGCTGGACGATCACCTGCTCGTGCGACCAGCCGGCATCACCGAGCCGGAAGACATGGGCGCGGCTCTGGCCGGGCTCCCCGATGAGCAGGCCGTCGCCCGAGAGGGAGACCGAGCGGCCGAACTGGTCGCGCCCGAACTCGCCGTTGGGATCGGTGATCCTGGCCAACTCGGTGTCGGTGCATTGAGCGTGTGCGGCGGCGCCGAGGGCGGCGAACAGGATGGCGGCAAGTGCGCAGCGCATGCGTATCTCCTTGGTGCAGCGAGGTCGTAACGGATTGGCGTGATGCGTCCTCACGGGCGCGGCGAGAGCTGGATGCGCTCAGGTATGCGAGAACGGCGCGTGGAAGGGCAGAAGAATCGGCACAAGGAGGTAAAGGGCCAGGAACGCATTGCGCCGGGGCGTTGTGAGGTCCCCGGGTTGGCTTTGGACGGCGATCCTCGCCCAGCGCAAGAGCGAAGGCGGCGGTGGTCGATCGGCGCGCGGGCGCGGATCGCGATACTCACCGCCGGCTCCCGAGCGGGCGAAAGCGCGCGGACCATTGTGCGCAACAGTGTTTCCGGATAGACTCGCCGATGTCGCCGGCGCGATCGCGCCGAGCTGCGTGTCGATTCCGGCACACCGTGAGGCGGCCCTTCAGCCACGCCCACCCGAGAGGAGAGTCATCATGTCGCGGGTCCTTCACCGATTCGCGTCGGTTGTGCATCGCCCCTGGACGCTCGCCATTGTGCTGTCGATCGCCGGCGCCGCGGCGGCCGCCTCACCGGGTCATGCGCCGGCCGACGGTGCCCGCGTGTCCGGCATCGGCGAGGCTCCGGTCGCGCCCGCCACATCGCACGGCATGCGCATGGCCTCCGGGCAGCTCTACGTGCGCCAACTTTTCGTGGAGCGGGTCTACTTCCGGCGCGACGGCGATCCCTTCGGGGGCGAGGGCGAGCTCCGGATGCAATGGTCGGGCGAGCCGGTGCACTTCAGCGGGCAGCACACCCAATCCGGGACGGTGAACGACTGGTCGGTCCGCCACGCGAAGAAGAAGTGTGCGGACACCGGGTGCCTGACCACCTACTCCTCGGACTGTCGCTGGTATCAGCCGCACACGCTGATCTGGGAAGATTGGTTCGTGGAAGGCAATTACTGCAACCCGATCGACATCGAGCTGCACTTCAGCGAGGAAGACGACGTGTGGGACACTCGCGCGGTGGGGGACTACTTCGCCACGGTTTCCTCGCCCACGCCGGACCCGAACGCCATCGTGACGCAGTGCGATTGGGGGCCGATCGCGAACACGCTCAAGGGCAAGGACGCCAAGGTCGAATATGTATGGCGGGTCGTGCCGCAGCACAAGGGGGCGGTCGCGGGGCGCGTGTCGTGCACCGAGTCTGATTGCGGCGCCATCGGCGAGTTCAAGCTCGGCCAGTGGGCGGGCGCCTTCCTCCGCTGCCGCGTGACTATGCGCCAAGGCTCCACGGTGAATCTGGTCGATCAGGCGTTCGTGGGGAACCGGCGGTTCGACACCCCGCTGAACACGGATATGGACCCGTTCACGGGCGATCCGGCGCTGTGCGGGGCGGACTACCGCGTCACGTTCGATCTCCTCTACCCCGGAGGGAGCGATCCGACCGTCATCGCGTCGATCGAGCGGTGGAACGGGTTCAACTGGCAGTTGCTGGCGGCCTTGCCCGCGGACGTCCTTCTCGCACCGCAGGTTCTCGACTTCAAGGTGGTGCTGAGCGACATCGGGTCGCCATCCCCGTTCGTCGGCGCGTGGACGGTCTTCAGCCAGAACGGCTTCGAAGCGGGCACCATGCCGTGCATCGACCCCTGCGAGCACCCTCTCGTCTGCGAGCTCGAGCAGGACAACCTCTGCCCGTATGTCGTTTCCGTCGATGATTCGGAGCTCCAGTCCGGGAACGGGGCGGGCGCGCTCAAGATCCACTTCAGCGAGCCGATGGCGCCGATCGGCGCATCCGACATCACGATCTCCCCCCCGCTCCCGCCGACCGTCACACTCGCCTTCTCGCGCAGCGACCACAACCGGGTGCTCTCCATCGCCGCCAGCCCCGCGTGGCCGAGCGGGAACTGGACGCTCACACTCGCACCCTCCATCACCGACGCCGAGGGCAACCCCCTCTCGGGCGAGCCCGACTGCGGCTACCCCATCCCCGACGTGCTCTTCTGCACCGAAGAGTCGGGCGTGAGGCTCACGAACTCCTCCGGCCAGCAGATCACTCGCGCGAAATATGGTGAACCGGTGTACGTCACCGGCAGCGGTCTCCCGCCGAGCACACCGGTCGCCATCTACCTGAGCCAGGACGACGGCCTCACGCGCGGCGGCTCGCGCCTCGCCGACTGGACCGACACCGGCCCGGAGCTCATCGTCACCGATGGCTCGGGCAACATCCCGCTGACCAGCCTCGGAGTGCCGGTCGTTATCGACGAGTTCGGCGCCGTGGCCGATCTCGATCTCGACGGCCAGTTGGGGCCCGACGATCGCTTCTGCCTGCGCTGCGGCGTAGGACTCACAGTCGGCCCGCCGTGCGAGGACTCTCCAGCGCCGCCGGTGGCCCTCTGGTCGATGGACCAGGCCAGCGGGTCGGTTGTGGGCGAGCGCGCGTCGGGTCTGCACGGCGTGCAGAGCGGCGGCACCCCCGTTTGGACGGCGGGGCGCGTGAACGGCGCGCTGGGTTTCGACGGCGTCGGCTCGAGAGTCCGCGTGATCGGCGGCTCCGAGCTGTGGGTGGACGACGGTGACTTCTCCATCTCCGCGTGGATCCAGACCTCCGCGCTGTCGGGGACCATCGTCTCTCACAGCGATGCGGCCGGCGGCTACACGCTGCGGCTCGGGGGCGCGGTGCCCGAGCTGACGATCTCGGACGGGGCCGGGAGCAGCGTCCACGTGGCGGCCGGTGCGCCGAACCTGGCGGATTCGCAGTGGCACCACGTCGCGGCGACGGTCGAGCGGCTCTCGCCCACGGGGATCACGATCTACGTGGACGGCGTGCCGGTGTACACGGGAGATCCGAGGGGCCAAGGCGGCGCGATGCGTCCGGCCGCGGATCTGCGCATCGGCGTCCGCGCCGGCGCCGACTTCTTCAGGGGGTACCTCGACGAGGTCAGGCTGGATGACGAAGCGCTTTCGGCCCAGGATGTCGCGCAGCTCTACGAGCAGCCGGAGACGGGCGGCTGCTTCGAACAGTTCTGCGCCGCCGACTTCAACAGCGACGGCTCGCTGGATACGCGTGACGTGCTCGCGTTCCTGAACGTCTGGGTCGTTGGGAGCGACGAAGCGGACTTTAATGAGGACGGCGTCGTCAACACGCTGGACGTGCTGGCATTCTTGAATGTCTGGGCCGCGGGGTGCTGAGGCGGAGGGTTACCGCCGGTGTCGGCCCCTCAGGAAAGTGCGTATGCGGGGCTCGCCTTGCATCGCGCGCCCGCGGTGGCACACTGATGGTGAGGCCGCTCCTGGAGGAGGCGGCCGCGTCGGCGAGCGGTGCCCGAGCCCCCGAATAGATGGTCACGCGGTTCGCTGTCCGTCGGGGCGACCTCGCGCGTGGAAGGAGCGTTTCGTGCGTGCTTCATGCATGATGGCACAAAGGATCTGGCTCGCGCCCGCCGCGAGTCTGGCGCTCGCGGCAGCGGCCTTTCCCTCCGCTGCGCAAGACGTCTGCGACGGGTGGCGCTTCATCGACGCCCCCACGCCGGGGGATCTTCAGATCCTCCGAGCCGTCTCGGCTCTTTCGGAAACCGACACTTGGGCCGTCGGCGAGTACGCCGAGCTCCACGACGGGGTCCGCGACTGGCTCACGCTCACGCTGCGCTGGGACGGGAACCAGTGGGTACACGTCCCGAGCCCCAGCCCCGGGCTGGGCTTCCCGGGCGGCACATCCGCATCGCTCTGGAACGTGGAGGCCATCACCCCCGAGGAGGTGTGGGCGGGCGGCACGCAGTACATCATCGGGCGCGACGGCTTCCCGGGGCAGCAGTACCTCGCCATGCGCTGGGACGGCTCGGAGTGGGAGGTCACGCCCACGCCGCTGACGCCCGAGGGCGGGACGGGGGCGTACATCCTCAATCTCGATTCGCTGGGACCGGGGCGGGTGTGGGCCTGCGGCTTCCGCGTCGAGCCGGCCAACCCGCAGGTCGCCACCGTCGGGACCGTGCTGGCGTGGGACGGGTCGGAGTGGGTGGAGCTGCCGCCGACGCCGATCGTGAGCATCGACGAGCACCGGCTGCGCGAGATCGAGGTGTTCGCGCCGGACCACATCCTGGGCATCGGCGGGCACAGCGGCAACGGCTTCGGCCCCGCCGACCAGCCCTACGTCGTGCGCTGGGACGGCTCGTCGTGGGAGGTGCTGGACGTGATCCCCTCCATCGGCCTGCAGACCTGGCTGCGCGACATGGACGCGCTTGCGCCGGACGACCTGTGGGTCGTCGGCGAGATCGTGTACGGCGACAGGCCCTCGGAGCCCTTGTTCGTGCACTTCGACGGCGAGACGTGGCAGCGGTTCCCCGCGCCCTCCTTTGACCAGGGCGGCGTGCAGATCGAGGTCGTCACGATGGTGTCCAGCAACGACGTTTGGGCCGCGGGGACGTACACGGTCGAGCGTCCGCCGGACGAGGCTCGTCCTCTCCTCATGCACTTCGACGGGGCGGAGTGGCGGCAGGTCTTCAGCGATCCGGCCGGCCCCGAGTTCGGCTGGTTCCGCGGCCTGGACGACCTCGGCCGGTGCGATGTGTGGGCCGTCGGCCAGCGAGACATCAGCTTCACGCATACCCAGCGCCTGCTCGGCGAGGGCTGCCGCGCGGACTTCAACGGCGACGGGTCCGTGAACACCCTCGACGTGCTCGCATTCCTGAACGCGTTCGCGTCGGACGACTCAGGCGCGGACTTCGACGGGAACGGGGTGGTGGATAGCCGCGATGTGCTGGCGTTCCTCAATGTGTGGGCGGCCGGGTGCTGAGGCGGAATCCGCGAAGGGCGCCCCGCGGTCGGCCAACCAGAGGGGAGGGGTCGGCGGCTCGGGTAGCGAGCACGCCGTTCTGCGCGCCGGGAATAGCGGGGCCGCCGCGGGGGTTGTAACCCGTTGTGCGGGGACACAGCCCGGAGGCGAGCGCATGTCGCGTGCGAGGATCCCGAAGCTCCGCCTGAGCACCCTGTGCGTCGCCGTGCCCGCCTTTCTGGGCTCCGTCCATCAAGAAGCGGAGGCGCAGCCGTCCGGCGTGGTGCGGACGTGGCTGGCGAGGTACAACGGTCCTTATTCCTACTGGGAGGAGCTGCACGACCTCGCGCTCGGCGAGGGGTGTCTGTACGTCGCGGGGTTCTCGTATCGGGACGACGTGACGAGCGACTTCGCCACGGTCAAGTACGACTATTCGGGGCGGCAGCAATGGGTGCGCCGGTACGGCCTCGGCGGGGTCAACGACAGCGCATCGGCGCAAGCGCTCGCGGTGGACAGCGCGGGCAATGTGCTCGTGACGGGCAGGTCGGCGGACTACCGGAGCGACGCGGAGTTCTCCGTGGACGCCGCGACACTGAAGTACGACGCGGCGGGCAACCTGCTCTGGGAGCAGCGCTACCGGCTGCCCGGCGGGAACAACAGCCAGCCGCTCGACATCGCCTTGGATAGCGCGGGCAACGCGTACGTCGCGGGCGCGACGTGGACGGGAACCGGCTTCGATCTGATGCTGCTCAAGTACTCGCCCGGCGGCTCACTCCTGTGGTCGCGCACGCTCGGCAAGGCGGGGGATCGCTGGGACGCCGGGTATGCGGTCGCGATCGACACGCACGACAATCCGGTGGTGGCGGGCTACACGCAGCCGTACCTGTTCAACCCCGTCACGTTCGGCTACCTTGTGAAGTACAGCGCCGCCGGCAACCTGCTGTGGGAGCGCGAGCACGAGAGCGCGACCAACGGGAGCGCGTGGTGGCGCGTCGCCATCGACGACGCGGGCCGGATCTATACATTCGGCGAGATCGCGCCGCCCGGCGACCTGAACCACATCTGGACCTCGCAATACAGCCCCAACGGCGCAATCCTCTGGGATCAGCACCACGACGGCAACGCGAGCGGCAGCAACTACCGGGGCGGCATGGCGCTCAGCCCGGAAGGCGGGGTCGTTGTCTGCGGAGTGAGCGACGACATCGATGACGGCGGCGGCGTCACGAACATCGTCACGCTGCGCTATGAGGCGGACGGCACGGAGGCCTGGCGCCGCCTCGAGCGGGGCGGCTACGACCAAGCCGGCGGACGCGACGTCGCGGTGGACGAGGCCGGCAACGCCTACGTGACCGGCTGGGGGTTCAACACCAACGAAAGCATGGACTTCGTCACGCTCAAGTACACACCCGCCGGCCAGCTGGCGTGGAGGCAGGTCCTCGCGGGCCCCGCCGGCGCCACCGACTGGCCGATCCGCATCGCGGTCGACGCGACGCAGAACGTCTTCGTCGCCGGCGACGTGCACGGCGGGCTGGCGACGTACTTCGATTTCGCGACAGTGCGGTACCGGCAGATCGTTGCGGCCCCGCCGCACCGCTGAACGCTCTCGACCATCAGCCTCCCAAAAGGACGCCCGGGCGCAAGGCTGGGCTCCATTGGA
>DASRXL010000020.1:0-6671 GCA_035654175.1 Phycisphaerales bacterium | reverse complement strand
TGGACCTGGTCTACCGGCCCCCGGGCGGAGTCGTCGGCGCCGCCGCCGCGAAGCTCTTCCGCACCGACCCGCACAGGGAGATCCGCGACGACCTCCGCCGGTTCAAGCAGTCGGTCGAGGCGGGTGAGGTCGCGACGAGCGCCGGGCCGTCGGCGCGAAGGTCCGACCGCCTGAGCGGCCCGGCCTCCGAGGTGGACGGGCCGCACCGCGCCCAGGTGTCGGAGGCCGAGCGCCGGGCCCCCGAGCGCCGCCGGCTCGACAGCGTCGAAGAGGCGTCGAAGCAGTCCTTCCCGGCGAGCGACGCGCCGGCCTGGTAGGTGCGGCCCAGGAGGAGCCAACCATGCGAGCCACCTGCTGGTTCGGCGTCGGCGACATCCGCGTCGCCGACGTCCCCGATCCGCAGATCATCAATCCACGCGACGCCATCATCCGCGTCACGCTGACCGCGATCTGCGGATCGGACCTCCACCTCTACGACGGCTTCATTCCGACGATGAAGCGCGGCGACATCCTCGGCCACGAATTCATGGGCGAGGTCGTCGAGGTCGGCTCTGCGGTCACGAATCTCTCGCCGGGCGACCGTGTCGTCGTGCCGTTCAACATCGCCTGCGGGAGGTGCTTTTTCTGCCGCAGCGATCAGTGGTCGCTCTGCGACAACTCGAACCCGACGCCGCAGATCGCGACGGCGCTCTACGGCCACTCACCCGCTGGCCTCTTCGGCTACTCGCACATGATGGGCGGATACGCCGGCGGCCAGGCCGAGTACGTGCGCGTGCCGTTCGCCGACGTCGGCCCCCTGAAGGTGCCCGACGGCATCCCCGACGAGAAGGTGCTCTTCCTCTCCGACATCTTTCCGACCGGGTACCAGGCCGCCGAGAACTGCGCCATCGAGCCCGGCGACACGGTCGCCGTCTGGGGCTGCGGCCCGGTCGGCCAGTTCGCCGTCCGCAGCGCGCTCCTGCTGGGCGCCGAGCGGGTGATCGCCATCGACCATCACGCCGGCAGGCTCGACCTCGCCACCCGCAACGGCGTCCGCAAGCACAACGGCGTCGTGGAGACTCTCAACTTCGACCAAGCGGACATCTACGACGCGCTGATGGAGATGACCGGCGGCAGGGGCCCCGACCGGTGCATCGACGCGGTCGGTCTCGAGGCCCACGGGGTCACCGTGGACAACATCTACGACCGGATGAAGGTCGCGACCAAGCTCGCGACCGACCGCATACACGTGCTCCGACAGGTCGCCCGCTGCTGCCGCAAGGGCGGCACGATCTCGATCCCGGGCGTCTACGGCGGCTTCGCCGACAAGTTTCCGATCGGCGCGATCTTCGAGAAGGGCCTCACCCTGCGCACGGGCCAGACGCACGTGCACCGCTACATGCGTCCGCTGCTGGAGCGCATCGAGCGCGACGAGATCGACCCCTCGTTCGTCATCAGCCACCGCTTGAATCTCGACGACGCGTCCGACGCCTACGCCGAGTTCAAGCACAACCAGGACGGGTGCTTCAAGGTCGTTCTGCGGCCCTGATCACCCACCCGGTGGCGTCGCGCAGAGTCACACGTATTCCCACCGGCGCCCCGGCGGCAGCTCGAGGTTCCGCTCCGCCGCGCGCGCGGTGAGCGCGGTCAATACCGAGGGCGAGAGCGCCGACTTGCTGTCGAGACCTTCGGCCCAGCGCGTCCCGATGCCGCCCGGGCGCGGCAGCACCCGATCGACGGCCCCGAACGCCGCGCTCAGCACGCCGGGGGCGAGCGCCTCGGTGAGTGCGGCCGCCTTCGCGGGGATAGAGATGACCAGCCGCGCCTGCCCGGCGCGGCAGGCTTCGACGATCTCGCTCGCCGCCCGCTCCGCGCTCACCGAAGCGCCCGGCAGCGAGCCCGCGAGGGTGAACCAGGTCTGCTGGGCGCGGTGCCTGCCCTTGAACTGCGCCCGCACCGGGCTGCCGGTGCGCATCAGCCCCGGGCAGACCGTTGTCACGCGGATGCCGTACCGGCCCAGCTCGGCCCGCAGCCCGCGCGAGAACCCCGTCACCGCGAACTTGGCCGCGCAGTACGGCAGCAGATGGGGCACGCCGATGAGGCCGCCGATCGACGAGATGTTCACAACGCGACCCGAGCCCTGGCGGCGCATCCGGGGCACGACCGCCTGGACCGTGCGCACCGCGGCGAACAGGTACTCGTCGATCATCTCGCGGTAGTCGTCCAGCGTCATCTCTTCGTACGGCCCCATCCGGATGATGCCAGCGTTGTTGACGAGCACGTCCAGACGCCCCCATCGGTCGATCACCGAGCGCACCAGCCACTCGACCTCCGATCCCCGCCGCACGTCGCACTCCACGGCCATCGCCTCGGCCCCGCGACGGCGAAGGTCCGCGGCGGCGCGGGACAAACCCTCCGCGTCGCGCGCGCAGATCGCAACCCGCGCCCCCTCGCTCGCGAACCGGCGCGCCAGCACCAGCCCCAGCCCTCGCGAGCCGCCGGTAATCAGCACCACCCGGCCTGCGAAGCTGTACCGCAGCGCCCGCGCGACGGCGGCGCCGGCGAGCACCGCGCCTCCCGCGGCGAGCCACAGCCGCCTTTGTTCTCTATCCATCGTCGTTTCACCCCTGCATGGGCGCACCCTCACCGCTCGAACAGATACCCCGGAACAAGCGCGCGTGCCCTGGGCACGGCGACCCAAAATCGTCGAACCCGTGCGCCCCTCGTGGCGTCGTCTGAGGTGTGGTGCCCATTTGTGCGAGGAGATGCCCATGCCCGAAAGCACTGAATCCGGACCCCAGATCACCGAGGACGAGGCGTTCCAGCGCAAGGATTGGGCGGCGCAGCGGATCGGCTGGATCGTCTTCGCGATCGTGCTCCTCTCCGCCGCCCTCGGTGTGTTCGGGGGCGGCCCCCTGAGCCGCGCAAGCACGGGTGCGGACGGCGCTCAGGTGCAGTATGAGCGGTTCGTGCGGCGCGAGAAGCCGTTCGAACTCGTCGTGCGACTCGACGCGGCCAAGTCGGAGACCGTGGCGGTCGAGATCGCGAGCCGCGTGCTCCGCGCGGTCTCGGTCGAGGGGATCACTCCCGCGCCGGAGAGCGAGCGTTCCGGCGAGAACGGCGGCCGGTTCGAGTTCGCCGCGACCCCCGGCGCGCCGGCGATGCTCAAGTTCCGCCTGCAGTCAAGCAACCCCGGCCTGCACGCCGGCACGATCCGAGTCGACGGCGTGCCGCTGTCGTTCTCGACCTTCGTCTACCCGTGACATCGCGCCGCAGAGCGCGAGAGGAGTCGCCCAATGGACATGATCGTTCGCGGCGCGGGCATCTACGCAGTCGTCTGGCTCTGCTTCCGCCTCGCGGGCCGGCGAACGATGGCGGAGATGACGACGTTCGACTTCGTCCTGCTCCTCATCTGCGGCGAGGCGACGCAGCAGGCGCTCCTGGGCGACGACTTCTCGCTGACCAACGCCGCGATCCTCGTTCTGACCCTCGTGTCGATGGACGGCGCACTCACGGCGCTGCGGGTGCGCTTCCACGGCCTCGAGCGCGTCATGGAGGGTCTCCCGCTCGTGCTCATCAGAGACGGAAAGATGCTGCACGACCGCATGGCGAAGGAACGCATCGACCAGGAGGACATCCTGCACGAGGCGAGGAGCGCCCACGGGCTCGAGCGCCTGGAGGACATCAAGCACGCCGTCCTGGAGCCCAGCGGAGGCATCTCGATCATCCCCCGGAGGGCCGCGACCTCCTGAGCCGGCCCGGGCCGAGCGGCCAGCGCGGAACGGCCCCGCCCCCGGGTGCGCCCGGCCCCGCTCGCCAATCTGTCCGGCGGCCCGAAATGCTCTGGACGGCATGGGAATCCCGCCCTAGGCTGTGTCAGCGGTGCGCATTCCGCGCCAGGCCGCGTGGCAAGTGACACCTCGGGGCTTCCATGCATAACCGGATCGGTGTGGTTGTCGTTGATGATGAGCCCGCGCTGCGCCGCTCGTGGGAGCATCTCCTCAATGCGCAGGCGGACCTCGCCTGCGTCGGAACCCTCCCGACTGCGGACGATCTCGCCGAGAAGCTCGCCCACGTCAACGCGCGGGTCGTGCTCCTGGACATCAGCCTGCCGGGCGCGGACCCGTTCGAGGCCATGGTGGAACTGAATCAGAAAGCTCTCGATTGCCGCGTGGTGGTCTGCACCGGCTATACCGATCAGAATACGATTGACTCGGCCATCGACGCCGGCGCGTGGGGGTTCGTGGACAAGCTCGCGCCGCCGTCGGAGGTTCTGAACGTGATCCGGCGCGTCGCTCAGGGTGAAGTCTCGTTCCCGCGCGGGATGTCCCGCTGAGCGATCTCCCTCCGGGCTCCTGACCAGATTCTTGCCGGCCGCCGGCCGGGGATCACGCAGCCTGGGCGTGCTCCCCAGGGGCCGCGGCATTCCCGCGCCCGCACCTCCACGGCCGACCACTCCGCGCGGGGTGCAAAACGCCGAAGACCGCGCCGCGGACAAGCCCGGAAGGCTCGCTCGCGGCGCGGTCTGGCGTGAAGCGGAGAGGGGGGGATTCGAACCCCCGATACGGTTACCCGTATACAGCATTTCCAGTGCTGCTCCTTCAGCCTCTCGGACACCTCTCCGGCTGCGGGAGGCAAGTGTAAGCCGCCCGGTCGGCCGCGGCAGGTTCGGTGCTAGAGGCCGGCGACGGCCCCCCGTCCCCGCTGGGACGCCATCGGCGGGCGAGCCCCACCGCGATCAGACCGACGGCGACGCCCGCCGCGATGTCGGAGGCATAGTGCCCCCCGAGCAGCAGGCGGCCGAGGGCGACGACGAGGACAAGCCCGATCATGAGGGCGCGGAGGCGCGGGTACCACGCCGTGAGCATGCCCGCGGCGACCACGGCGAAGACCGTGTGGCTCGAGGGCATGGACCAGAGCTTGGAGACGTCCTCCCGCCAGAACTCCCAGGCGTGGGCGATGCCCTGCCCGGGTCCGAGGGGATACATGCCGAAGGGTCCGAGGAGGAGGTCGGGCTCGCCCAGGACGGGGCGGGGCCGGCCGAGCAGCATCTTGAGGCCGAACGCGAGCGCCGCCGCGATCGCGACCGCCGCCAGCCAATCGAGCAACCGTCTCCGCCGGGAAGGATCGAGCATCCAGATCGCGGCGGCGATGGCCAGGGTGATCGTGCCCTGCCCGAACTGCTGGAGGGCTTCGAGCTCGCGTCTGAGGTCGCCGCCGAGCCAGGGAGCCGCGCGGCCTTCGGGGGCGATGGCGGCGCTGAGCCGCCCGTCGAGCGGCCAGAGGATGAGGACGGCGAGGAGGCCGTAGAGCAGCGGCGGAGCCCAGGCGCGGCGCCGCGGATCGTTCAGGCGGCGGTGCGCGGGCGACCAGAGCGCCCAGAGCGGGTGCAGCGCGCGGATCGGCGTCGCCAGGCCGCGATTATGCTCCCACGAGATGCGGAACCCCGGATTGCGCGACATGGACGCTCGCAGGCTCTCGTTCCTTCGCTGGGCGCGCGGGTCGCTCGGGGGCGTCGCGCTGGTGCTCCTGTGCTGCACAGTGTATCTGCCGGGGTTCTTCACGATCCCGCCGGTGGACCGCGACGAGTCGCGGTTCGCGCAGGCGAGCCGGCAGATGTTTGAGAGTGTGGCGTTGCCGGCTGGAGAGCGTGATGCGGGGTTGCACTCGGGTGGGCTAGTGGTTCCGATGGTCGCGTCGAAGCCCCGCCTGAACAAGCCGCCGCTGATCTACTGGCTCCAGGCGGCGAGTGCGGCGGCGTTCACCGGCGGGGACCCGCTCAGGGACGCGATCTGGATGTACCGCGTGCCGTCGCTGCTGGCGGGCATCGTGACGGTGCTGGCGACGTGGCGGATGGGCCTTGCGATGTTCGACCCGCGCGCGGGGTGGCTCGGGGCGGCGCTGCTGGCGGTCGCGCCCGTGTTCGTGTGGGAGGCGCACCAGGCGCGCGCGGACATGGTGATGGTGGCGTTCACGACGCTCGCAGTGTGGCAGTTGCGGCGGATCTGGCGGGGCGGGGTCGTTTCGGAGCGGGCCGGGGCACTCCGGGCCCCGCGTGCCGCGGCTCCTCTCCTGTGGCTCTTCACCGCGCTCGGCATCCTCACGAAAGGGCCGATCACGCCCATGGTGATCGTGCTGACCGCGCTGTCGCTCTCCGTGCTTGCTCGGGAGTTCCGCTGGCTGCGGGCGACGCGACCGTTGCTCGGCGCGCTGGTCGTTCTCGGCGGCGTCGCGCCGTGGGTGTACCTCGTCGCAGAGCGCGTGGGCTTCGCGGAGTATTGGGGCATCGTGTACGGGGAAGTCCTCGGCCGCGCCGGCTCGGCACGGGAGGGACACTGGGGGCCGCCGGGGTACCACCTGGTGCTTCTGGTCGTGTTGTTCTGGCCGGGGTCGCTGCTCACGGCCTTGGCGGTGGGGCGGGCGTTCCGACGCGGGCTGCGCGGGTCGTGGCGCCGGATCAGGGCCGTCCGCTCGACGCGCCGGCCGGAGGCGTTCCTGTTGGCGTGGCTCGTGCCGTCGTGGATCGTCTTCGAGCTGTCGTTCACGAAGCTGCCGCATTACACGATGCCGCTGTACCCGGCGGTGGCGCTTCTCTCGGCGCGGGCAGCTTTCGAGTATCAGCGGAAGCGCCTGGTGCTGCCCCGGGGGACCTTCCGCGCGGGTTTCATCGTGTGGCTTGTGATCGGAGTTGT
>DASRXL010000019.1:0-12967 GCA_035654175.1 Phycisphaerales bacterium | reverse complement strand
GCGAAAGTTCCGCGCCCGGGTTCAATCGATTGATTGATCCGCGTCGGCCGGGCCTATCCTCACGCTCCATGATTCCGGCCGAGGACACGACCAGGTCTCGCCTGCTCGACGCCGCCGAGGAGCTCTTCGCCGAGCGCGGGTACGAAGCGGTGGGCATCCGCGAGATCGCCGAGCGGGCGGGGGTGAACCTCTCGGGGATCAAGTACCACTTCGGGTCCAAGCACGGGCTGTACCTGGACACGGTGCGGCGGTCGATGGACGAGCGGGGCTCGGCGGAGGCGTGGGCGCTGCTGGACGGCCCGCCCGCGACGCGCGAGCAGGCGGCGACGACGCTGGCGCTGTTCGTGCGGGCGTTCCTGCGGGTGCTGCTGGGGCCGGAGGAGAGCGCGTCGTGCGCGTGCCTGGTGCTCCAGGCGGCGCTCGAGGGCGGCGACGCCGCGGAGCTGGTCGCGCGGGAGTTCATCCGGCCGAACCACGAGCGTCTTGCGGCGTTGGTGGGCGTGCTGTGCCCGTCGGCGGATGCTCGCCTGCGGTCGTGGTACGCGCAGTCCGTAGTGGCGCAGGTGGTGCATCAGATGATGTTCAAGGGGTTCATCGCCCGTCTTCGGCCGGTGCCGGGGGAGGGCGAGGCCGGGCTGGACCGGATCGCGGACGAGATCACGGCGTTCTCGCTGCGCGGGATGGGGTGTGCCGAGCTGGTGGGCGCTGCCCTCGGGGCGCTCGCCGGAGCGGGCCAGGGAGCGAGGGAGCGATGAGTCGTCGAGCGTTGGCGTGGGTGTTGGTCGTGGCGTCGGCGGTGGGGGCAGGGCCGTGGGCGCGGGGGCAGGGGGCGCCGCCGTCGCCGGTTCGCGTCGCGCCCGCGGTGCTCGAGGAGGTGGCGGAGCAGCGGCTGGTGACTGGCCAGCTCCGCTCGCTGCGCGTCGCGGAGGTCGCGTCGCAGGAGGCGGGCGTCGTGATCGAGCTGCTCATCGAGGTGGGCCAGCGCTTCGAGGCGGGTGAGGTGCTGGCGCGCCTGGACGACGAGCGGCTGATGCTCGAGCGGCAGCGCACGGCGGCGGAGCGTGCGGCGACCGAATCGGCGATCGCGGAGGAGCGCGCCGCGCTGGACCGCTGGGAGGTGGAGGTCGAGTCGCTCCGGGCGGCGTCGGAGGTGGGGGCCTCGAACGCGCGGGAGCGCCGCGACGCCGAGATGACCCTGGCGCAGGCGCGGGCGCGGCTCGAGCGCGCGGAGCGGGACGTGGAGGTGTACGTCTCGCGCCTGGCGCTGCTGGATCGGCGGGTGCGCGACATGCGGATCGTGGCGCCCTTCGCGGGGGTGGTGACGCGGAAGCTCACAGAGGTAGGCGAGTGGCTGCCGGAGGGCGCGTCGGTGTGCGAGATGGTGGCGACGGACGAGCTGGAGGTGGTGCTCGACGTGCCGCAGGCCTACATGGCGGCGCTCGCGGGGGGCCGGCTCACTGGGGAGAGCTTCGTGGTCAAGCTCGACGCGGGGGGCGCGCAGGTGGCGATCGACGATGTGCGGGTCGTGCCGCAGGTGGACGAGCGGTCGCGGACGTTCCGGGTGGTGGCCCGGGTGCACAACGACGAGGGGCTTCTCGCGTCGGGGCAGTCGGTGGTGGGCTGGGTGCCGACGGGCACGAGCGGCGCGCACCTGATCGTGCCGGTGGACGCGATCATGAGGAGCGATACGGGGTCGTACGTGTACGTGGCGCGTCAGATTGGGGAGGGGTCGCCCCAGGCGATGCCGGCGAACGTGAGCGTGCTCTTCGAGCTGCCCGGGCGGGTGGTGATCGACGCCGGGGGCGTGCAGGCGGGCGACCGCGTGGTGGTCGAGGGGAACGAGCGTCTGTATCCGACGGCGCCGCTGGCGCCGACCGGTGCCGAGGGCGGGCCGGCGCCGGGCACGGAAGGGGCCGGCGCGGATGAGGCGGGCGCGGCGCCCGCGGTCGAGGGAGGGGGCCGATGAACTTTCTCAGGCTCATGATCCGCCAGCCGGTGACGGTGGTGGTGGGCATGATCATCGTGGTCGTGTCGGGTCTCCTGGCGGTGCAGCGCATCCCGGTGCAGCTCACGCCCACGGTGGAGGACACCATCGTTTCGGTGCGCACGTTCTGGGAGGGGGCGAGCCCGCAGGAGATCGAGCAGGAGATCATCGACGAGCAGGAGGAGAAGCTGCAGGGGCTCTCGAACCTCAAGGAGATGAACAGCTTCAGCTCGCAGAACGAGGGCTCGATCCGCCTGGAGTTCGCGCTGGGGACGAAGAAGGAGGACGCGCTCCGCGAGGTCTCCAACAAGCTGCGCGAGGTGCCGGAATACCCCGAGACGGCGGACGAGCCGATCGTGGAGGCCTCGGACCCGCAGGACCGCGACTACATCGCGTGGATCGTGATGGGGACGAGCGACCCCGATTTCGACGTGCGCACGCTGCAGGACTTCGCCGAGGATCGGGTCAAGACGGTGATCGAGCGGGTGGCGGGCGTCTCGGAGGTGAACGTGCTCGGCGGGCGCGAGCGCGAGGTGCAGGTGCGGATCGACCCGGTGCGCCTGGCGCAGCGCCGGATCACGGCGGCGCAGATCGTCTCGGCGATCCGCTCGACCAACCAGAACGTCTCGGCGGGGCGGCTGGCCGACGGCCGGCTCGACGTGCGGGTCCGGACCATCGGGCAGTACGAGACGGTGCGGGACGTGGAGCGCACGGTGGTGGCCCACGTGGACGGGGTGCCGGTGCTGGTGCGCGACGTCGCGGACGTCGCCGAGACGCACAAGGAGGCGTCGTCGTTCGTCCGCTCCAAGGGGCGGCCCGTGCTCGCGATCAACGTGCAGCGCGAGGTGGGCACGAACGTCATCGAGGTGATGGCGGGCGTGAAGCGGGCGATCGCCGGGCTGAACGCGCAGGGCTCCACGCTGGACGCCAAGGCCGCGGAGCTGCGCCTCGACGGCGAGCTCTTCCTGACGCAGGTGTACGACGAGACGATCTACATCGACCAGGCGATCGCCCTGGTGCAGGGCAACATCTGGGTGGGCGGGGCGCTGGCGGTCGGCGTGCTGCTGCTGTTCCTGCGCTCGCTCGCGGCGGTGGGCATCATCGCGGTCGCGATCCCGCTCTCGATCATCGGGGCATTCGTCGTAATGGTCGCGATGGGACGCTCGATCAACGTCGTGAGCCTCGCCGGCATGGCCTTCGCCGTCGGCATGGTCGTGGACAACGCGATCGTGGTGCTCGAGAACACCTTCCGGCACGTGGAGATGGGCAAGTCGCCGATGCGCGCGGCCTACGACGGCGTGCGGGAGGTGTGGGGCGCGGTCCTGGCCTCCACGCTCACCACGGTGGTGGTGTTCGTGCCGATCCTGCTCATCCAGGAGGAGGCCGGGCAGCTCTTCCGCGACATCGCCCTGGCGATCTGCGCCGCGGTCATGCTCAGCCTCGCGGTGTCGATCACGGTGGTGCCGTGCGCCGCGGCACGGGTGCTGCGCCCACGCCGCCCGGAGAGCCCCGGCGAGCGCCGCGCCCTGCTCCGGCGGGTCGCGGACGCCTGGGGCGGCGGCATCGACTGGCTCGACCGGCCGTTCCGCGGCATCCCGCGCGCGATCGGCGGCTTCGTGCACTGGGCCTGCGGCAGCTGGACCGTGCGCATCGCCGTGGTGGGCGTCATGACCGTCGGATCCCTGGTCGGGAGCTGGCTCCTGCTCCCGCCTTCGGACTACCTGCCCACCGGCAACCGCAACCTGGTCTTCGGCATGATCGTGCCGCCGCCGGGGTACAACATCGAGCAGCAGACCGAGCTGGGCGGCCGGGTGGAGGCGACGATGCGCCCGTTCTGGGAGGCCGGCGAACTCGACCCGGAGGATCCCGCGTCCGAGGAGACCCTCGCGAGCCTGCCCGCCGTGCCGACCTTCGACTGGGCGACGATGCAGCCGGGCCCGCCGGTGGTGCCGCCGCCGCTGGAGAACTACTTCTTCGTCGGCTTCGGCGAGATGATGTTCCACGGCGCCATCGCCACCGACGACCGGAAGGTGGTCGATCTGCAGCCGCTGTTCCAGCACGCGACGCGGCCGGACGTGCTGCCGGGGGTGATGGCGTTCGGGTTCCAGATGCCGCTCTTCAGGCAGGGCGGCCTGACGGGCTCGGCGGTGAAGATCGACGTGAAGGGGGACGAGCTCGACGAGGTCACCGCCGCGGCGCAGGCCCTCTACATGCGCCTCGGGGACGAGTACGGCTTCGGCGCCACGCGGTCCGACCCCGGGAACTTCAATATCCCCGGGCCGGAGCTGCGGATCACGCCCGACCGCGTGCGCCTCGCGGACGTCGGCATGACCCCGACCGAGCTGGGCCTGGCCGTGCAGGCGGCGGGCGACGGGGCGATCATCGGCGACTACCGGATCGGCGGAGAGACGATCGACCTGAAGGTGATCAGCGCCGACGCGGTGGACCAGTCGTCGCTGGCGGGGATACGCGACCTGCCGATCGCGACGCCGAGCGGGCACGTGGTGCCGCTCTCGGCCTTGGCGGAGGTGCAGCGGGTGACCAGCCCCGTGCAGATCAACCGCGTGAACCGCCAGCGGGCGGTGACGCTGGAGTTCACGGCCCCGCGCGGGCTGCCGCTGGAGACGGCCATCAGCGCGATCGACAAGCTGGTGGAGGAGGAGCGGGGCGCGGGGCGCGTGCCGCCGGGCGTGAACATCGGCTACACCGGCTCGGCGAGCAAGCTGCAGGCGGTGCGGGAGGCGATGCTCGGCGACGGGAGCCTCGTGAGCACCGTGACCAGCGCGATGTTCCTGGCGCTCCTGGTCTGCTATCTCCTGATGTGCGTGCTCTTCCAGAGCTGGCTGCGCCCGCTGGTGATCATGTTCGCAGTGCCGCCGGCGACGCTGGGCGGCTTCCTCGGTCTGGCCCTGGTGCACTGGTGGAGCACCGAGGACCCGTACATGCCCGTCCAGAACCTGGACGTCATCACGATGCTGGGCATCGTGCTCCTGATCGGCACGGTGGTGAACAACGCGATCCTGCTCGTGCACCAGGCCCTGAACTTCATGCGCGGGCGCGGCGAGAGCGAGGACGACATCATCGAGGCCATGAGCGCGCGCGACGCGATCGCCGAGAGCGTCCGCACCCGAATCCGCCCGATCATGATGACGAGCCTGACCAGCGTCCTGGGCATGCTGCCGCTGGTGATCATGCCGGGCTCGGGCTCGGAGCTCTACCGCGGCATGGGCGCCGTGGTGGCCGGCGGCATGCTGGTCTCGACGGTGTTCACGCTCATCCTGGTGCCGCTGCTCTTCAGCCTCGTGCACGACATGCAGCTGGCGGTGCAGGGCAGGTTCCGGCGCCGGGCGAGCGAGCCGGCGACGGCCGGCTTCGCCGCGGCGGCGATGGTGCGGGACCCGGGGGAGTGAAGGGAAGGATGAAGGAGCGTGGATCAACACGGGGCGCACGGAGGGACACGGAGACAACACGGAGGCAAGGCGGGGCTTGCTCGACGACCCGACTCCGACGCGATGCTCGCCTCCGTGCTCCGGCTCCGTGCTCGCCGTGATCTCCGTGTCAATCTCTCTCGTTCAAAGGCTCCCGAAGACGAGACAGAGCCGGCGCAAGAGCGTGGCCGCGCACGAATCCGCCAGGATCTGCATTGGAGAACGGGTAGAAGAGAAAGCGGCCCCGGAGGGGCGGGGTACCCCGGGCGGTTACAAACGCTCGGCGGCGAGGCTCGCCAGCTCGCTCCGCTCGCTGCGCTGGAGCGTTACGTGGCCCACGATGGGGAGGCCCTTCATCTTCTCGACCGCATATGAGAGCCCGTTCGACGACTGGTCCAGGTAGGGGTTGTCGATCTGGCCGATGTCGCCGGTCAAGACGAGCTTGGTGCCCTCGCCGACGCGGCTGGCGATGGTCTTGACCTCGTGGGGCGTGAGGTTCTGCGCCTCGTCCACGAGCATGAACTGGTGCGGGATCGACCGGCCGCGGATGTAGGTGAGGGGCTCGAGCACGAGCTTGCCGTCGGCGACGAGCTTGTTGATGCGCTGCTCGCTGGAGTGGCTCTCGGGCGCCTGGTTTGGGGCGCCGCGGGTGGAGAGCAGGTAGGTGAGGTTGTCGAAGATCGGCTGCATCCAGGCGGTGAGCTTCTCGTCCTTGTCGCCGGGGAGGTAGCCGATGTCCCGGCCCATCGGCATGATCGGGCGGGCGCAGAGGAGCTTCTCGTACCGCTCTTCGCTGAAGGTCTTGGCCATCCCGGCGGCGAGGGCGAGCAGCGTCTTGCCGGTGCCGGCGCTCCCGAGCAGCGTGATGAACTTCACCTGGTCGTCGAGCAGCAGGTCGAGCGCCATCGTCTGCTGGAGGTTGCGGGCGATGATGCCGCTGACCGGCTTGCGGGGGCCAGTGACGGGGACGACGTGCCCGGTGTCGCCCGGGCGCCGGGCGAGGCCGGTGTGGCTCTCGTCCGCCGCGTCGTGGAGCACGAGGAACTGGTTGGGGGCGACGTCGCGCTGGTAGGCCGAGCCGTCGGGGGCGGTCGCGGCGAGCAGGGGCTCGAGGCGCTCGAGGCTGAGCATCTTGTCGTCGTAGAGGTCGTCGATGGTCTGGCCGTCGGCTTCGAGCTCGATCCAGCCGCGGTAGAGCCGGTCGGCGTCCACCTTCTGGTTCTCGAAGTCCTCCGTGTGGATGCCGAGCGAGTCGCTCTTGATGCGGGCGCTGATGTCCTTGGAGACGAAGACGGCGCGCTTGCCCTCGCTCATCAGGTCAAGAGCGACGGAGATGATCCGGTTGTCCGGCTGGTCGTCGCGGAGGAGCTCGGGGCGCTCATGGTGCCCCACGTCGATGCGGATGCACCCGGTCGTGCCGTTGCACCCGGCCTTGCGCCTGGGGCCCGCGCCGATCGGCGCCTCCCCCCACTTCACGCCCTCGGTCAGGCTGCCGATGTTGCGCAGGCGGTCGAGGTGGCGGACCACCTGGCGGGCCGAGCGGCCGATGTCGTCGTCGCGCCGCTTCATCTTGTCCAGCTCCTCGATGACGGGGAACGGGATGATGACGTGGTTGTCCTGAAACACGAACAGCGCGTCGGGATTGTGCAGCAGCACGTTGGTGTCGAGGACGAAGTGCTTGATCCCCTCGCCTTCGCCGTTCGCTGTGCCTTCGGTCATAGGGGGTGGGGTCTCCGGTCCGTGGAGGGTTCTCTCGCGTCTCCATCGGCAGGATATCCGCCCGGGCCCTCCCGAGGGCGCGCGAGCACCCGGAACGCCTCGGGCAGGCGTCGAGAGGCGCCCCGCTTCTGGATCATGGAGCGGACGGTCCGCGGGCGCGGATCCCCCCGCAGCATCACCTGGAAGGCGTGCTCCTCGAAATGCCCGATGTCCTCGGCTGTCGCCGCGGAGCCGATCAGCTCGAAGCTCATCGCTCCCAGCAGCCGCTCGCACGGGGCCAGGTTCTCCGGCCAGAGCGCCGAGCGGGCCCGGGGGTCGAGCAGCCAGAGGCGGCGATCACTCAGCACCAGCAAGCGCGGCCGGGCCATGGGCATGGCGGCGAGCACCCCGGCGCCGGGCGCCATCGCCGCGAACGCCGCGACGGCCCGGGCCCATTCCGCGGCGTCGGTGCTCGCCATTGCCCACCCGACGAAGTGCTCGCCGGGCTCGAAGCGCTCGCGGGCGATGCCGCGGAGCGCCATAGGGCCGTACGCCCCACCGGAGAATCGCACCCGCGGGCGCGCACTCCGGACGCTTCGGCGCGAGCGGCGGATGCCGGGCCTCGGGAGCGGATTCACCATGTCGTGAGGATCGGCGTCGGATGTGGGTCTTCGATCTCGGATTTCGAATCTCTGCTCTCTGGTCTCTGTTCTCTGCTACGGCACAAACGCCGCGACGCTCAGCACCAGCGCGACGACGACCGCGATCGCGGTCTTCGCGACAAGCGAGAGCGCGCGGCCGGTGGCGGCGCCCTTGGCGACGTGCAGCGACTCGGACCAGCCCTTCTTCTTGATCGCCCACTCGGCGCCGCCGGCGCCGAGGCCGGCCCCCGCAACGCCGCCGATCACGGTGCCCAGGATGGGGATCGGGATGATGAACGTGCCGAAGAGCGCGCCGACAATGGCGCCGACGAGCGACGCGAGCATCGCGGTCTTGGACCCCTTGGCCTTGGCGGCGCCGGCGGCGGAGGCGAACGCCTCCACGATCTCGGCGATCACCGCGAGAACGATCGCCGCGACCAGCGTGCCCCAGTGGAACAGCTCCGGCTGCCACCACTGGCACAGCAGCGCGACGACGACCATTGTCCATATGCCGGGGAACGTGAGCAGCGTCATGCCAACGCCGACCAGGCTTGCGATGAGCACGATCGTCGCGGCGGCGTAGATCATCGCTCCATCATTGGCCGGGTGGGGGCGCGGATTGCCGGGGCGTGGGCGATCGGGCCGGAGGTGAGGAGTCTTTCAGGGCTCGGGCGGCTGGGAGGCCTCTCTCGCGGCGCCCTCATCCGCCACCGCTCCGGCGGCCGCGGCCTCAGCCTCGGCCTCTTCCCGTTTCTTGCGCTCGTCCGGGAACTCAAAGTCGGGCCGAGCGCCCCGCACGAGGTCGCGCACCCAGTCCTCGAGGGGCGCGTAGCGGAAGAGATCGAGCTTGATCGGGGCGGTCAGGCGATCGTGGCCGGAGCGCGGGAGGAGCCAGATGATGAATTTGTGCCACTTGGAGAGGTCGGCGGGCTCTTCGGGGTTGAGGTCGTTCGGAGCGATCTGCTCTCCCCCGGGCAGGGTGAGCGTGCGCGTCGTCGCGTCCCATGAATAGCGCCGCGACCTGACCATCGCAAAGAGCGCGAGCATGTACAGCCCGAGGCCCCAGCAGACCACGACGATCAGCCACTGCATGGGGATGTCGTAGGCGGAGAGGCCGGCGGGCGCGTTGTTCTTGGCGAAATACTCGTCGAGGCGGCCGAGCTCCGCCTGGGGGTCGCGCATGGCGGTGTGCTCCGCATCGAGCATGCCCAGCCCGGGCACCGCGAGCGCTTCGAGCCACTCTCGCTTGGCGCGGTCCACCTCGGAGATCTGCGTGATGTCGCGCCCGCGGAGCTCCGCGAGCGTGCCCTTGGGATCGAGCACGCCGGCGCTGAAGAGCTGTCCCGAGGACTGCGCGGCCTTGAGATAGTCGAGCTGCAGCCGCTCGGCGTGCAGCCGGCCGCGACGGGGATAGACGACCGTCGCGTCCCACACGGCCCAAGCCCCGAACGCCCAGAGCACGACCGTGATGATGATCATGCGCACGAGCCACGGCCGGGCCAGCGATGTGCGCGTGGGCCCCGGAGCGGCGGTCGCGTGGGCGGAGGGAGGCGTGGGAGCGGGTTGTTCGGTATTCGTCATTGCTCTCTCGGGGTTGGCCGCCCGGGGCGCGAAAGCCGGCCCGGGGGAGAGGGTATCGGCGTTCGCGCCCGCCGGCATCACCCGGTGGGTCGGCGGCAAGAGGGCCGCGGCCCTGCGGGAACCGGCGCGAGCTACCTCAGCCGTTCGGGAGTCAGCCGGTCGACGACGGCCAGGGCCCGTCGCCACCACCGCTCGCACACCCGCCTGCCCCGGGGCGTCGCGAGGAGGCTCTCGTATCCCCCGTCCCGCACCGCCTGGCGCGGGATGCGCGGGAACCGGTCGTCGGCCCCGAGCGCCCACGTGAGCCACTCGCTGTGGAGCCGGCGCGCCATCTCGCCGCGGGACGGCAGATCAAAGGGGTCGTGGGTATGCCAGCGCATGCCGGGCCGATTGTACGAACGGACGCGGCGCCGGCCCAGGGGCTAGAACGGCAAATGGCGGTCGAGGACTCCGAACCCGATCACCCCCGCGGCGGCCACGAGCTGCGAGGCGAGCCACGCGATGACCGGCCGGTGCACGGGGAGCCGCCAACGGACGGCGCCGAACCACATGGCGAGCACCCACGCCCAGGCCACGGCGCCCCCGAGCACCGACGCGAACTCTCCGGCCCCGCCAGCCTCCACGCCGCGGGTGACGAAGAGCCACAGGTCGAGCATGACCGCGCCGGCGAGAACGCCCCAGAGCAGCGCCAGCGCCGGGCCTGCATAGAGCAGCGACGCGGCGAGAGCGGGCCCGAGACCGCGGCGTCGCCGGGCCCAGACCAGGACTCCCGCGCCGCTGCCCAGCAGCCACACCACGAGGTAAATGATGGCCTCGCGGGAGTGACCCCCGAGGCTCTCGGCGAGGAGCGAGCCGGGCGAGTGAGGGAGGCGCGAGACCGGGCCGATGCGCGGGGCGATCCACGCCGCGAAGCCTGCGCAGCAGAGGAAGCTCGCCGCGCCGACCGCCAGGCCGAGGAGCGCGACGCGCAGGGGGCGAGCCGAATGGGTCGCGCGCATGGCCCACGCGAAGCTGACGGGCTCGATCAATCTGCCGAGCGTGATCGCCGCGCGCCGGAGGCTCGGCCGATCGCCGTGCTCGAACGACCACGGCGGAGGGCTCTCGCGCGGGGCGATGATCTGGCCCCAGAGCAGATCGCGCCCGCACTCCGGGCACACGCCCCGGACGGGCCACGCGCTCCCCCAGCTCGAGACGATCCCCGAGAGGTCGTACGAGCAGGCGGGACAGCGGGGTACGGGCGGCATGCGCCCAGCCTACCGACGCTGCTGCGCTCTTTGCCGACTGGAGGCTCGGCATTCCGGGGAGCTGAGTGGATGCGTGCCGAATCGCCTGGATCGCTGCCGCGACGCTCTTCAGGCGTCCAGCCGCTCCGCCTTCTCGATGACGACCGGCTCCAGGGGCACGTCCTGATGCCCCGCCTTGGACCCGGTCTTCACCTTGCGGATCTCGTCCACGACGTCCATGCCCTCGACCACCCGGCCGAACACCGCGTACGCGGCCCCGTCGGGCTGCGCACGGTCGAGGAAGTCGTTGTCCACGACGTTGATGAAGAACTGGGCGGTGCCCGAGTCGGGCCGGCCGCCGACGCGGGCCATCGCGATCGCGCCGCGCTTGTTCTTCAGGCCGTTCTTCCACTCGTTCGGGATGCCCTCGCGGGTCGGCTTCTGCTTCATGTCCGGGAGAAAGCCGCCGCCCTGGACCATGAAGTTGCCGATGACGCGGTGGAAGATCGTGCCGTCGAAGTGCCCGTCCTCGACGTACTGCGCGAAGTTCCTCGCGCTCTCCGGAGCCTTCACCTCGTCGAGTTCGAGGGTGATGTCTCCCTTGCTGGTCGTGAGCTTGAAGCGCATGGCAACTCCTGTGCTTGGGATCGGCTCCGCCCCCGGCCGATGGTAGGCGTGCGTGCGGAAGGCCGGTCGCGGCGCTCAAGCCTGCAACCACAATGAAAGAAGGGCGCCGGCACGGAGGCCGACGCCCCTGAGGGGGATGTCTGCGCGTTCGATCCGATCACCTGCGCGTCACGGTCACCTCCGCCCATGCGGACCACGCGGAGTCGCCCGCGCCGTTGCTCGCCCGCACGCGGTAGCGGAACGTGCCCGTGCCGCAGTTGTCGACGTGCGAGGTCGCGTCGGCGCCGACGCTGAAGAGCGTGCTCCCCGCCCAGGCGCCGCGCTTGCCCTGCTTCTGCCGCTCGATCTGGAAGCTCGACTCGTTGTCCGAGTTGTCGCTCCAGGTGACCGTCGCCGTGCGGTCGCGGTTGTTGGCCGCGGCGACGTTCGAGGGCGGGTCGGGGATGGCGCCGGCAGGAGGATCGACGATGATGGTCACCGCGTCGTCGTCGCTCAGCCCGCCCGAGTCGGTGGCCGAAGCGGTGATCACGTGCGTGCCGACCGAGAGCGCGGCGGTCGTGAACCCCGCGCCCGCGCCGATCGCCCCGTCGAGATTGCTCGTCCACGCCAGGCCGGCCGAGAGGTCGCCGTCCTCGCCGTCGGCCGCCGACGCGGCGAACGTGATCGTGTCGCCCTGCGTGAAGGCCGAGCCGTCCGCCGGGCTGGAGATGGCCACGACCGGCGCCGCGTTCCCGCCACCGCCGCCGGCGAGCGCCGCCAGCGCGTTGAGCACGCCGCCGGTGACGCAGCGCCCGCTGAGCGACCCGGCGGGCCGTGTCGAGCCGAGGATGCGCCCGACGACCTCGCTATACGTGAAGCCGGGATTCCGCTGGTACACGAGCGCCACGACGCCGCTGACGTGGGGCGCGGCCATGGAGGTGCCGCTCGACCACGCGTACGAGCTCGTCGGGTACGTGCTGGCGATATTCACGCCGGGGGCGGCGAGGTCCACCGTCGTCCCCCCGTAGTTCGAGAAGTCCGCCAGGTTGTCCCGGTTGTCCGTCGCGGCGACGGAGATGATGTTGTCGAGGTCGTAATTGGCCGGATAGAAGGGGGACGCGTCGTTGTTCGTGCCCGCGTTCCCCGCGGCCGCGACGAACACGTGGCCGACGCCCTTGGAGGCGTTGATCGCGCTGTAGAGCGCTGAAGAGAAGGGCGCCCCGCCCCAGGAGTTGTTCGAGACCTTCACGCCCTTGCCCGCCGCGTAGCTGACGGCGGCGATCGCGTCGGAGGTCGACCCGCCGAAGGGCCCGAGGAATCGTAGCGGCATGATCTTGCAGCGCCAGGTGACGCCCGCGACTCCCGCGCCGTTGTTGCCCTCGGCGCCGATGGTGCCGGCGGTGTGGGTGCCGTGCCCGTCGCCGTCGTCCGGGTTGCTGTCGCCGGAGTAGAAGTCCCAGCCGCGGACGTCGTCGGCGTACCCGTTGCCGTCGTCGTCGAGGCCGTTCGCGGGCACCTCGCCGCTATTGGTCCAGATGTTGGAATCGAGGTCGGGGTGCGACCACTGCGTGCCCGAGTCGATGACGGCGATCACGAAACCGGGGTCGCCGGTGGTGATGTCCCACGCCTCGGGCATGTCGATGTCGGCGTCGGCGATCCCGGTCTGGCCCTGGATGCTCTGCCCGGTGTTGTGCAGCCCCCACTGGAGAGAGAAGTAGGTGTCGTCGGCGTTGGCCGCCTTGCGCTGCACGTAGTCGGGCTCGGCGAAGCGGACGGAAGGGTCCGCGCCCAGGATCGCGACGGCCC
>DASRXL010000018.1:0-4809 GCA_035654175.1 Phycisphaerales bacterium | reverse complement strand
TCCAGAAGTAGGTGCCGAAGACCGGGCTGGCGTGGACGTGGGCGCGGGGGTCGTCCGGGAGGAGCCGGTCGATCTGGAAGCTGTCCCACCCCTCGGCGAGCAGGCGCTCGTACTCGTCGCGGTGGTCGCGGTAGAACGCGTCCTTCTGGGCGATCATCTCGCGCCGATAGGGCGCCGAGATCTCTGCGCAGAACTGCACCTGGCCGGTCTGGAACGCGAGCACCTGCGCGTTGGGGTCGGCGATCGACGGGATGGCGATCGTGCGCACGCTGAGCGCGGCGCGGTTCCAGTAGTGCTCGTTCGCCTCCAGGAACATGTCGCGCTTGAAGCGCCAGACCGTGAGCTCGTAGGGGCCGTTCGAGACGATGTGCGGCGGCTTCGTCCATCCCCCCTCGGCGATGACGCGCCCGGTGTCCGGGTCGAGCCGGTCGTACTGGCGCACGAGCGGCGGGTACACCGGGTAGAAGGTCGCGAAGGCGAGCAGGTCGAGGAAGAAGGGGATCGGCCGCTCGAGGCGGAGCACCAGCTCGCTGTCCGACACGGCGCGCACCCGCACCAGCTCGGCGAACTTGGCCTCGGTCTGGTCCCACAGGCCTTCGGCGGCCCGGGCGCGCTCGGCGCGGGCGAGCCCGCGCGTCTCGTCGGCGAACCGTTGCAGGGCAGCGCTCCGCCACCGGAAGAACTCCGCCACGCCCTCGATGTACTCGAAGAAGGTGTAGTAATCCGCGGCGGTGTCGGGCAGGATGGCGCGCCGCCACGCGAAGACGAAGTCCGAGGCCCGCACCGGCTCGCCGTTGGACCACTCCGCGCCGGGGCGGAGGAAGAAGCGGTACTCGCGCCCGTCGGGGGAGATCTCCCAGCGCTCGGCGACCGCGGGGATGATCCTGTACTCGGGGTCGAACACGTCGTTGGCGACCAGGCCTTCGAAGAGCAGGCGCGCCACGCGCAGGTCGTTCATCCAGCTCATGCGCTGGAGGTCGAGCGTCGTGACGTCGTTGCCGTTGCTGATCGTGAGGTCGGCGCGGGGGACGGGGCGGTCGGAGAGGACCACCCCCGCGAGCGCGGCGCACAGGACCAGGAACGGGACGAGCAGGCGGCCCATGGCAAGACAGTACCGCGCCGCGACCGGCGGGCAAGGGGCGCGCGGCGTCGGGCGACGATCAGCGCCCGGCGAGCGCGTCGTTGATGCGCTGCATGGCCTCGGCCTGGAGGCTGGTGGGCTCCTGGCCGAGCCGCAGCACGAGCTCACGCACCTGCGCGAAGAACTCGCGATCGTTCTTGGCCTCGAGCAGCTGCGCCAGGCCCGGGGGCGTGAGGCCCCGGCCGCCGAGCTTCTGGTGGGCGAACACGATCACGCGCTCGGCGACGTTGACGATGTCGACCTCCACCCCGCGCTCGTCGGGGAGCTGGCCGGCGTTGGCGAGGTAGGCCAGGTGCGCGAGCACCTCGCCGGCGAATGCGGCACCGGCGCGGGCGATGTCCGCCGGGCTGCTGCCGGAGCCGACCAGGCGGTTGCCCATGGCCTCCGCGGTGCGCAGGGTGCTGAGCAGGAGCAGCGGCCGGGCCTCGGGCGGGGCCTGCCGGAGGCGGGGCCCGATGCCCTCGGCGAGCTGGGCGATCGCGAGCGACACAGTCTCGCCGTAACCCTCGCGGCTGATCTCCGAGCCGGTGATGAGCGCCCGCGTGATGAGGTCCACGAGCTGCGGGTCCTGCTCCTCGGCCAGGCGGGCCCCGAGATGGGCCACGATGTCGGTCGTCCGCACGGCGTCCAGCGCCGGCGCATACGAGTTGACGGCGCGGAGCGTGCGGCTCAGGCCGGCGATGGCGGCATACCGGACGGCGGGGCGCGGATCGGCGGTGTACGCCTGGAGCACCTGGCGGGCCGGGTCGTCGGCCAGCTCTCCGAGGATGACGAGGGCCGTGATGGCGATGTTGTCGTCCGGCGTAGCGGCGAGCTCGGTGAGCTGGCCGATCATGGCCGCGCGATAGAGCTGGCGAAAGGCCACGGAGATGCAGGGCCGTGTGAGGGGGGTGAGCAGCTCCTTGCGGGCCCGCTCGCGTGCGATCTGGTCTTGCCCGCCGAGGGGCTGAACCCGGCTCTGGACGAAGGCCGTGATCTGCTGCTGCTCCTCTGCCGTGAAGCCCGCGACCTTGCAGGGGTCGGGGAGGGGATCGCCCTGTCCGCGCACGGGGAGCGCGAGGAGGCACCACGCGAGGGCGACGACCGCCGCGAGCACACGTGCTTTGCTGTTGATCCGTTCGGCCAAGGCGACACCCTTCTGCGACGGCGACGACGCTCCACCCGGGAGCCGGCGAACCCGATGCCGGCGAGCCGGCGTGCTGCCTGGACGGCTCTCACGCGGGGAGCGGGAAAGCTACCAGCCGCCCCCACGGAGGTCAACCATACGCACGCCCTGCCCCTCCGGACGCCCAGACGGGCTTCTAATAGACCTCGAGGAACATGCGCCGGGTCGGCGCGATTTCACGCGGGATCATCCGACGCGTCCAGCCCGTCGGATCCGGGGCGATCGCCGGATCGATGGCGACATATCGAGCCAGCTCGGTGGCGGGGAGGGCCCGGCTGAGCCCCTGGACAATCCCGAGCTCCATCCCGGCCAAGCCGCAGGCGTACACAAGACCCCGGTCGGAGCAAAGGACGGATTGGAAGAGGTCGGCGTGGGTGTCGAGGCGGCCCTGCACGTACATGGGGGCGCCCCCGTCGGGCTGAAGCTCGCGGCTGAGCGCGGTGAGATACGTGAAGTTGGGGTGCTCCGCGGCGAGGTTCTCGAGCTCTTCGTGATAGAGCAGGTCGGTCGCGTACGGCGAGCCCATCACCAGCACGATCCGGGAGCGGACGCCGGAAGCCAGCAGCTCCCGCACCATGCCCCGGAAGGGCGCGATGCCCGTGCCGGTGGCGAAGAAGGCGTAGTCGTGCTCCTCCGGCCGGGTGGGGAGCAGGAAGCGCTTGCCGTTGGGGCCCGTGATCGTCACCTCGTCTCCGGCCTGGAGATCGCAGAGGTAGTTCGACGCGACGCCGAGGAAGAGCCGGTGCGTGTCCCAGTGCTCGTCGATCGTCCTCTTCACGGTGGTCGAGAGGAGATTGCCCGAGCCGTCCTCGCCGGCGGTGGGGCAGGCGATCGAGTAGAGGCGCACCTTGTGGGGCAGGCCGCGATCGTCCGTTCCCGGAGGGATCACGCCGAAGGATTGCCCCGCACGGAAGCCGCCGGCCAGGCGGGACTTGGAGACGTCGAGCACGATGTGGCGGACGAATCCCGCGGCCTTGCGGCCATTGGTGCAGGGCAAGGACTCCACGAGCACGGCGCGGCCCGGCTCGTTGGGCTTGTGGAGATGCATCGCCACCTCGGGCAGCGCGGGGCCCGGGCCGGACGTATGCGTGGTGGACATCGAACTTCCTTTCGAGACCGGATCGAACGCCGCGAGCTCAGCCGCCGCCGCCGCCCGCCTCCATCATCACCTGCATGATCTTCTGGGAGAGGGAGCGGAGCTCGGACTGGATCGTCACGAAGACGGCCTGGTTGCTCTCCAGCGAGCCGGACTCGACGCCTTCGGCGGCGACGGTGTAGGCCTTGGTCGATGCGGTGAGAATCTCGGGCACGAGCTCGGCCATGGCCTGGCGCATCGCCTCGGGCATGGCGTCGGCGCCGCCGCCCATGTCCTGCGCGCTGAAGAGCAGCTTCCACTCGCCGTCGATGCGCCGGAAGCGAAGCTCGGGGCTCCCGGGTCCGCCGGTGAGCGCCATCGCCTCGTCGCCCTCCACGCGGATATCGAGCGCCTCGGGATCGAGGTCGAACATCGCGGTCGGGCTCATCGCTTGGCCCGCCTGCGCCTCGGCGCTGCTCGCCGCCCACGCGGTGAACGACTCGCCGAACGCGTCGGCGGTCACCTGGTCGAGGCGTTCGGCCGCGGCCAGCGTGTCGCCGAGCTGCTCGACGATCGGCGCGTCGGCGTCCGACGCGGGATGGATCACGTCGCCGACCTGCGCGTAGCTGCCCGACTCGGTTGCGGCGGCGAGCTCGGAGATCAGCGTGCGGATCTCCTCGGCGGGATCGCCAGCCGGCGCGTCCGCGGCTTGGGACGCGTCCTGCTCCTCGTCCATCGACTCGTCTTCGGAGTCGGCCTCCGCGCTCTCGGGATCTTCGAGCGAGCTCAGCGCTTCATCCGAGACGACGCCCTTCCCGACCGCGCGGGAGATCTCGTTGAGGCGCACCGAAACCTGATCGAGGAGCGCTCCCGACTCGCCGGAGGCGCCGGTCGACTCGTAGGCGGCCTTGGCCGCCTGGTAGGCGTCGTAGGCCGCCTGGCGCGCCTCGTTGGCCTGCGTGCGCGCCTGCTCGGCGCGGGAGGCGTACTCGGCGGCGGAGGGCAGCGGCGGCTCGGCCGCGGCGAGCTCCCCCATGAGCTGCGCGTACGTGTCCAGGCCGAGCGCACGTGTCCAGTGCGCGTCCCCGAGGCTCTGCTGCGCCTGACCGAGGGCCAGCTGAGCGTTGCTCCGCCGGGCGGACGTGCCGAGCTTGGCGCTGTTGGCGGCGGTCTCGAACTGGCTCATGGCTTGTTCCGCGGCGGGAGCGACCTGCTGCTCGCGGAACGGAGTTAGGGCGTTCTGGCCGGTGTCCACGCGCTCGGCGATCTCGACCGCAGCCTGCTCCGCGTCGCCGCGGGCGCGGGCGGCGCCCTCCTGCGCTGCCTGGGCGCGGGCCTGGACGGCCGCCCGGGACTGGCCGAAGAGCTCGCCCTGCGTGGTGAGCTTGGTGATCTCGACCTCGGCGCCCGCCACGTCGAGGGCGAGGC
>DASRXL010000017.1:0-6934 GCA_035654175.1 Phycisphaerales bacterium | reverse complement strand
CCAGCCGCGAGGGCGCCCTCGCCTTCAAAGCCGCCTTCGACCACCTCGTCGACCAGTTCCCCGGCGCGACCGTCACCTCCGACCCGGCCGAGCCCGAGCCCGGCGGCATCCACGCCCGCAAGCTCTACACCCTCAGCTATCCCGACGACGCCCCGCTCCGCTTCGTCTTCCGCCTCTACCGCCCCGACGGCGCAGCCTGGTGGCTCGAAGCCATCATCCCCCTCGACAGCCGCTCGCCCGACGCCCCGCCGCACGACTCCGGATAGCTGGGCCCGCGCGCCCGCCGCCGCGAGCGCCGCGCTCGCCTCTGCCCCGCGCCCGCCTACCAGCCTCCGGCGTCTGCACGCCGCGCCCGATCGAACGCGAAGATCCGCGAGTCTTCGTCGGGGCGGCCTGTGACCAAGCTCGTGATGAAGCGGGCCGCGAGGGCGGCGAAGGTAATGCCGTTGCCGCCGAAGCCGAGCGCGAAGAGCACTCGGGGGCGGCCCGGCTGGGGCCCGATGTAGCCGAGCCCGTCGGGCGTGGTGGCAAAGGTGCCGGTCCACGCGAAGGCGGGCTCGATCGCGAGGCTGGGCATGCGCCGGGCAAACTTCGCGGCGAGGTCGCGGGTCTTGCGCCCGATGAGCGCGTCGCGAGCCGGCGCGTCGGCGAACGGCACGTCCTCCCCGCCGAGGAGCACGCGGTCGCCCGTCCACCGGGCGTAGAGGTATGGATCCGCGAACTCCCAGAGCAGCGCCCGGTCGGCCCAGGCGCCGGCGCGCGGCGCCGTGGGCTCGCTCACGAGCGCGTACGTGGAGCGCAGGTCGACCATCCCGGCCGCCAGCTCGCTCGCGGCCTCGTAGCCCCGGGCGTCGACGACGTAGTCGGCCACGACGGTGGCCCCGCGCTCGGTGTGCAGCGTCACGCCGCGGGCGCGCTCGACGAGGCGCGACACGGCGGTGCGATCGTGCACCCGGGCCCCGGCGCGCATCGCGCGGCGGAGGAGCGCATGCGAGAGGCGATATGGATCAGTCTCGGCCGCGATCTCGGAGCGGATCGCCCCCGCGCCGGCGAGGTCCATCGAGCCGCCGAGCTCGTCGGGCGAGAGCCAGCGGACCGGCAGGCCCGCCTCGGCCCGGGCGGCGCACTCGCGCCGCAGCGCGGGGACGCTCTCCGGGCAGGCGCAGAAGTAAATAGACGGCCGGCGATGGAACGGGCAATCGAGGTCCGCGGCGGCGCGCTCCAGCTCGGCGATGGCCTCGACGCCGAGCCGAAAGACGCGCTCGGCGCGCTCGCGCCCGACGAGGCGCGAGAGGCGGTGCAGCGGGACGTCGGTGTCGTACATGAGCAGGGCGGTGCTCGCGAGGGTCGATCCCGTCGTGAGGTGGGCGCGGTCGAGCACCGCGACGCGTACGCCGGCGCGGGCCAGCGAGTCGGCCACAAGCGCGCCCGTGATGCCGCTGCCGATGACCGCGACCTGGCAGCGGAGATCGGCGCGAAGCGGCGGGACGACGAGGCCCAGGCCGCCGGTGAGCAGCCACCACGGCGTGCCGGAGTGCAGGTCCGGACCATCCGGGCTTTCGGCCGCCGGCGGCGCTCCGATGTCGGCCGGAGCGGTCGCACCGGGGCCCGGGGCGCGTGGGGGGCGGCTCGCCATGCTGGTGCCGCTCCGAAAGGACCGGCGCGCCGTGACGCCCCGGTGAGCCGCCGATGAACCGGTGCTCAGGAGGCCGGAGCGCCGTAGATCCTCACGATCGGGACGCCGCGCAGCGACTTCTCCGCGGCCCGGGCCAGCATCTCCTCACCCGCCGCGGACGACACGACCACGCCGTCGATCGGCCCCGCCCCGGCCGGGCGGCACACGCGCACGCCCTCGATCTCGGGCGCGAGCGAGTAGTCGTCGATCACCGCCGCGACGCGCAGTCCGTTGCCGGGCCAGCCGCTCCGCAGCATCTCCGCTGTGTGGCGGCCGGCCCCGTAAAGCGCCACGTCTTTCCATCCCCTCGCGGCGCAGACCTCCGCGACGCGGGCCCAGAGGGCGGCGCGCAGGCGCGACGTCTCCGCCGCGGCGTGCCGATCGGCGCCCGGGAGCGTCGTGCCTTCCAGGGCGCCGAACGCCTCGCCCGCGCCGTGCTCCCGGGCCAGTCGCCGGCAGCCCGCCAGCGTCCGGCGCCACTCGGCGCGGGCCCACTCTGCCTCCTCGCCGAGCTCCGCCGGGTCGAGCCCGCACGCCGCGCCCGCGAGCGCCCGCTCGCTCTGGGCCCACTCGTGGGAGCACGCCAGGTGGTACGCGCGGCACAGGGTCAGGACGTAGCACGTCGCCGGGCCCGCGCGGCTCTCCCACCAGTCCTGGACCGCGTCCCAAGCAGGCGCCACCGCGTCCGGCGCGAGCGAGACCGGCAGGGCGCGCACGCGCTCCTCCGTCAGCCCGCCCACGTACGTGAACGAGACGCTCGCGCTCGAGGGCACCTCGTGCCCGAGCTCGAAGCAGTCGCGGAGCGCAAACATGTGGAGCGGGATCCAGAACTCGCCGTAGCTCTTGAAATCCTGCTGCACGAGCATCGACCGACCGGGGATGAGGTGACGACCGAACGCCCACAGCACGCACTTGTGAACGCCCCACCGCTTCGAGCAGTCGTTGAAGAGCAGCTCGATGGGCTCCTGCTCCGGGTAGATCGCGCGTCCGCCGTCCTCCGGCACGCCGTCGGGCAGCAGTCCCTCGCGCACGGTGATGCCCGCGCGCCACGGGGCCGTGTACGAATCAAAGACCGGCCGGAACGACTCGCCCGCGCCGACGCCGACCGGGAAGGTCCGGGCGCTGCCGGGGTGCATCACGAAGCTGTCGTACGCGAGCAGCCCGGCCCGGCTTCGCGGGTTGGAGGCCAGGCCCTGCGCGAGCGGGATCGTGCTCCCCCCCAGGAAGCACCCGAGGTCGCACACCCGCCCTACCCCCGCGCACCATTCCGCACCGAGCCAGTGCAGGTAGTCGACCTCCTCGCGCGTCAGCATCGTGGGCGCGGCGAGGTCGCCCGGGAACGGCCGGGCCCGCCAGGGGCGCCCGGTCGCGCACGGAGTCTGGGTCGTGGGCATCGTGCCCGGGGATCGGCCGATCGCGGCGCTCCGCCGCAGAAATGCGGCGGGCGGAGGCCGTGGGCCCCCCGAGGCGCGGGGCGGCTTCCTACCCGGCATCGCTCGCGGGGCACGCGGGAAAGCCACCTCGGGGACTCGAACCCCGGACCTGAGCTTTACGAAAGCTCCGCTCTACCAACTGAGCTAAGGTGGCGACGGCGGCCCCGGGGCCGCGGGGGGAAGTATCTGCGCGGGGGGCAGGGGAGGCAAGGGAGGCTTGGGTCTTGAGTCTTGGGTCTTGAGGCTGGAGGCTTGGGGGGTGAGGGGTGGGTGAGAGCGGGTTTCAATTCCGGAGATGAGACCGTTTTTCCGTGTCTGGGCGGGCGGCGTTCGCGAAAATGGGCGTGGCGGCCGGTCGTCGCGCGGGCGGCGACCGAGCGCAAGGCACGGAAGGAGCGGCGACATGGTCAAGCTTCACGACGGGCAGTGCGGGCTGTGCACCCACTTCGGCGAGCACGAGCCGGGCGAGGATCGGCGCCTGGTGCAGATCCGCGTCAGCGGGGAGGCGCCGGACGACCTGCTGGAGCCCTGCGGCCTGCCGCAGCACGAGCAACTGCACCTGATGGTGACGCCCTCGAGCGGGTGCGCGGGGTTTGAGCCGGCGAGCGTGTAGAACGGCGAGGCGGCGAGGCTGGGAAAAGGGGGGAGACCGCTACTCGCGGCGGCCCCAGCCTTGGCGGGGAGTTTGGGCCAGTTCGCCCTGGACAGCCATGCGGGCTCCGGCGGAGCGGAGCTGGTCGAGTTGGCGGAGACCGATGCGGGCGGTGAGGGTGACGGTTCCGTCGGCGTAGCTGCGGTCGAGGACCTCGGCGCGGTTCTCGATGGTGTGGATGGTCTTGGAGTCGGAGAGGGGGACGGTGATGGCGAGCTCGCGGACCTCGCCGCGGGCGGCGTCGCGCACGAGGTCGGCGAGGGCTTGGCCGCCGAGGCGGAGCGGGGCGGCGCCGGCCCCGGAGGGGCTGGGCCACCTGTCGGTGGCGGGCAGCGCCGAGATCGGGATCGCGTCGGGGTGCTTGTGGGTCCAGACGAGCAGCTCGGCGTTGTCCTTGAGCTGGTCCACCTTGTTGAGCAGGAGCACTCGCCGGGGCTCGGGGGCGGGTTGTGCGCCGTCCTTGAGGCGCTTCTCGGCATGGCGGACCTCTTCGAAGATGGCGTCGAGGGTCTCGTGGACGGTCTTCAGGTGCAGCTCGGCCGCGGGGTCGGAGATATCCAGGACGATGAGGAGGAGGTCGGCGTGCGTGGCCTCCTCGAGGGTTGCGCGGAAGCTGGCGATGAGGTTGTGGGGCAGGTCGCGGACGAAGCCGACGGTGTCGGAGAGCATGACGCGGAGACCGCCGCCGAGGTCCCACTCGCGGGTGCGGGTCATGAGGGTGGCGAAGAGGCGGTTGTCGGCGTAGGCGCCGCCGGCGGTGAGGGTGTTGAAGAGGGTGGACTTGCCGGCGTTGGTGTAGCCGACGATGCCGACGGTGAAGTGGTCGACGTTTCGTGCGCGGACTTCGCGGCGTTTGCGGGCCTGGATCTCGCGGAGCTCGGCCTGGAGGGCGAGCTTGCGCTTCTGGACGAGGCGGCGGTCGATCTCGAGCTGCTGCTCGCCCGGGCCTCGGGTGCCGACGCCGCCGGGGGAGCCGCCGACGATGCGCTCGAGGTGGTCCCACATGGCGCGGAGGCGGGGATAGGTGTACTCGAGTTGGGCGAGCTCGACCTGGAGCTTGGCCTCGTGGGTGGTGGCGCGCCCGGCGAAGATGTCGAGGATGAGCTCGGAGCGGTCGAGCACCTTTCGCCCGGTCATCTCCTCGATTTTGGAGATCTGCTTGGGGGAGAGGTCATGGTCGAAAAGGATGACCGAGGCATCGAGGCGTTCGCAGAGGCCCTTGAGCTCCTCGATCTTGCCGACGCCCATGTAGGTGCCGGCGACGGGGCGCTCGAGGCGCTGGGAGAGCTCCCCCACGACGACTGCGCCGGCCTGCTCGGCGAGGGCGCGGAGCTCGCCGAAAGGGTCGGCGGGGTCGTAGCGGGACTCGGGCACGCGGACGGCGGCGACGACGGCGCGCTCGGCCTGAACATCGATGGTTTCGCGTTCGCGGCGTGCGGACATAGGCCCGGGAGTGTAGGACGGGCGCGCGGCGGGCCGGGCGGACGGCGCGCGACGAGGGCGGGACGCGGGGCGGGCGGGGGAGGCGCTTCCTCAGGTGTTCGACGGGGCTTCGGCCTGGGACTGGATGCGGAGCAGGGCCCTGCGCTCCTCCTCGATCTCGCGCGCGGTGCGCACGCCGAGGCGGCGGAAGATGGGGAGCGGGGGGCACCAACCCTGGAGCGAGTGCTGGATCATGAATCCCGCGGCGGCGCCGCCGAGGAGGAGCCATCGGCGGTCCACGAACGCGCCGAGGGCGGTGCTCAGGAGGACCACGGCGGCGAAGTTGGTCTGGAGCGCGCGCTCGATATCCCACTCGGCGTCGAGCTCGCGCAGGCGGTGCTCGATCCGGTCGGGGTGCATGCTGTACTCGCCGATGCGGCGGTCGGCGCGCTCCTCGATGCGCCGGTTGACCTCCGGCTCGGTGCGCTCGGCGACGCGGGTGGCGGTGGTGGCGATCATAAACGGCTCCTCTGGACAGACCGCGGGCGGCGCGCTCGCCCGGCGGGCGCTCCGTTCGGTGCCGCCGGGGCGGGAAGGGAGCGGACGAGGTTCAAAGAGCGCGCCCGGATACGTGATGATCCCGCCGACGCGTGAGCATGCGCTGAATGCGGGGTGAGCCGGGCATTATGCAGGGGCGGGGCGGGCGTGCCCGGCCCGGGCGCACGCGCTCGGGCACTCGGAGACGGCGCGTGGCTTCGAGCGCGCGCACGCGTGCGGCAATTGCGCACGGGGTTTTTACACGGCGCAATTGCGCACGGCGAACGTGCGCAGCGAGCGTGCGCCGCGGTCGGTAAACCTCAATTCACGGAGCGATCACCGATGACTCACGCGCCCGTTGAGAATCAAACCGCGTGGGACGAGGATCGTCCCACCATTCCGCGACCACGAGAATGAGGAATCACCGCATGCAACGGAATAACTGGCAGAACGATTATCGCGACTTCGATCGCCAGGGCGGCTTCGGCGACGGCGGGCGATACGGGATGCAGGAGAGCGGGTACTCCCAGCAGGGCGGCCAGCAGTACGGCGGGGGCCAGTACGGGGGCGGCCAATACGGGGGCGGTCAGTACGGAGGCGGTCAGTATGGGGGCCAGTACGGCGGGGGCCAGGCCGGAGGGCAGTACGGCGGGAGCCAGTCCGGGGGCGGCCAGTATGGCGGCCAGTACGGCGGCCAGCGCGGCTACGGGCAGGAGTATGGCGGTCAGGGCGGGTACGGCCAGAGCGGGTACGGCCAGGGCGGATACAGCGGGGGGCAGAGCAGCTCAGGCGGGTACGGCCAAGGCGGCTTCGGCGGTCAGACCGGTTGGCAGGGCGGCCGCGGATTCGAGGGCTGGCGGAGCGGCATGGGCGGGGAGCGGGGCTCACGTCAGGAGTCTCCCTTCTGGTCCCGCTCGCACGACGAGCCGTATGGCTCGTTCCAATCGGAGCGCGGCGGGTACGGCGAGGAGCGCTACGGCTCGCGCGGGTACGAGCCCCACGGCGGCATGCGCGGTCAGGAGCGCGGCGGCTACGAGGGGGGTTGGTCGGGCGGCGGGCGGAGCTGGTATGGCGGCTCCGGAGGGATGGACGTCGGGCGCGAGCGGGGCGGGTACACGTCCTGGAATGAGCCGTACGCACAGCCGCGGGAATCGAGCTGGGGGGGCGGCGGCTCGGGTCGTACGGGCGATTGGGGCGGCGGCTACGGCGCGGGGG
>DASRXL010000016.1:0-7135 GCA_035654175.1 Phycisphaerales bacterium | reverse complement strand
CGCGCCCGCCGCGCCGTCGCCGACTTCGTCAACTGCGATGTCGAGGGCCTCGCCTTCCTGCCCAACGTGACCCAGGCCGTCGCGACGATCATCGACAATCTCGGCCTGCGCGAGGGCGACGAGGTCCTCGTCAACGACCACGAGTACTCCGCCTGCATCAGCTGCTTCGCCAAGGCCGCGAAGCGCGTCGGCGCCCGCATCGTCAAGGCCGGCATCCCCTTCCCGACCCCCTCGGCCGACGCCATCCACGACGCGGTGATGAGCGCCGCCACCCCGCGCACCCGCGTCGCCCTCATCAGCCACATCACGAGCCCCACCGCGCTCGTCTTCCCCGCCAAGCGCCTCGTCGAGTCCTGCCGCGCCCGCGGCATTGAGGTCATCCTCGACGGCGCGCACGCGCCGGGCCAGATCCCCCTCGACGTGCGCGAGATCAACGCCCACTACTACACCGCCAACCTCCACAAGTGGCCGAGCTGCCCCAAGGGCACCGCGTTCCTCTGGGTGCACCCCGAGCGCCGCGAAGGCTTCGAGCCCCTCGCCCTCTCCAGCCGCGCCCACCTCTCCCGCACCGACCGCGACCGCTTCCGCTGCCTCTTCGACTACATCGGCACCGACGACTACACCGGCTTCCTCGCGGTGTCCGACGCGCTCGCCTTCATGGCCTCGCTCGAGGGCTCGTGGGACAAGCTCCGCACGCGCAACCACGCCCTCGCCGTCGAAGGCCGGCGCATCCTGTGCGACGCGCTCGGCTCCGAGCCGGCGACGCCGGACGACCTCGTCGGCACCATGGCCACAGTCGTCGTCCCCGGCGTCGGCCTCCCCTCCGGCGGCACCGCCCCCGGCAAGTACGAGGACCCGCTCCAGGAGAAGCTCGTCGAGAAGCACCGCATCCAGGTCCCGGTCTGGAGCCTCCCCAGCCAAGGCCGCCGGCTGCTGCGCATCAGCTGTCAGGCGTACAACTCGCGCGAGCAGATCGAATACCTGGCCCGCGCGCTGGCGGAGGAGCTTGGGAGCGAGTGAGGTGTGAGGTGTGAGGTGTGCAAAGGTCAATCGCGGTGATCGGAGATGGTCCACGACGAAGCGTGATTGATCATCCCGACCAAGGTGCGCAGGATCCTATCGTAGATCTCGTGCAATTCCTTGCCTGTACCGATATCCGCATACTTGCACGCCACGGCGTAGCGCAGCCAATCCTGAGTTTCGGCAGCCTCAGTTTCCGCGTCGCTCAGCTTCGCCACAAAGGCGGCCTCGTACCTGCGCTTGCGCCAGGCCTCGGTAAGGTTGATGGTGACCGAGCGCGACGATCTGCGGATCTGACTGGTGAGCGCATACGTCTCCTCCTTCGGGAACGACTTCGTCAGTTCGAAGATCCGCATAGAGGCTGTGAATGCCATCTTCCACACATCCAAATCTGTGTGCGTCGTCGCAAGCCTCGGAGCCTCGCCGTCGCGCTGCATCGAAGGTCTCCCTTGTCTCCCACACCTTTCACCTCAACCTCCCACACCCCACACCCCCACACCCCACACCTCACTCTTCGGGCAGTCGCAGCTTCACGATCCTCCCAACGTGCAGCCGCTTCACCCCGAACCGCATCTCACCGCCCGCGGCCAGCGCCCCCTCGAACTCCTCCACCGAATGCACCGGCTCGTCGTTCACGCTCACGATCAGCTCGTAGGGCTTCAGCCCCGCGACCGCCGCAAGCTCCCCCTGCTCGATCTTCGCCACGATCACGCCCGGGTCCTCCGGCGCGAGCTGGAAGAACCGGCGCACCTCGTACGTCACGTCCTTCACCGTCAGCCCCGCGGCCTCGCTCTTGAACTTCGCCGCAGCCCCGAAGTGCGCCGGCCCCTCCTCCACCACGAACTCCAGGCTCAACACCCCGCCGCCGCGGAACACCTCCGCCGCGAACGGCGTGCCGAACCCGACGTCCGTCAACGCACGCGTCAGCATTGTCTCCGCCCCGCCCCACGGCGGCGGGACCTGATCGAAGTACTCCGGGTCGATCTGGTCCAGCGCCTCGATGAACTGCCCGCCCCAGCCCATGTCGTACGGGCTCACCTGCACCTCAACCGGACGCGGCTGCCCCTGCACGTGCAGGCGCAGCAGCACGTCCCCGACCTGCATCCCGGCCTTCGCCGCCGGTGACCCCCCGTACACGTACGTCACGATGCCGCCCGTCTGACCCCCGTTGGTCTGCTCCACGACGTCGTTGAACCGGGCGAGGTCCGGATCCATCGCCTGCAGCTCCACCCCGAGCCACGCCAGCCGGTGCTCCTCCGCCTCCGAGAGCGGCCGGTTGTCGGGATCGATCGCGCCCTCGCCGGATGCAAGGATGCGTTCGACGTCTCCCGCCGCAAGCACCGTGGTCGTTTGCGACGCCCTCGACCAGCCGCCCCCGTCCCAGCCCGCCTCGGTCGCCACCTTCTCCCGCACCATCAGCGGCAACGCCACCAGCTCGCCCCCGGGCGTGAACAGGAAGCTCATCGGCCCTTCCTGCCCGTCGCCGGTCTCCTGGCCCGACGCGGAAACATCGCCGAAGGACCCGAGCACGGAGCCCCGATACCCCCGGGTCATCCGCGCCAGCCGCGCCTGCCACTCGTAGCTCGTGCGGCTCTCGCCGAGCACCCGCACCTGCGACCGCACCAGCAGCTCGTCCTCGACGTCCATGATGCCCCGCGCCGAGATCGCCGCCGCGCCCGGCGCCGATTCGGAGAGCTCGACCAGCATCGCGCCGTAATCCCGAAGGCTGCCCCGGAACTCCGCCGGGATCTCCCGGCCGTCGGCCAGGTGCACCAGCACCGTCTCGAGCCGCGCCGTCAACTTCGGCTTCAGATGCGCGAGCACGAGCACGCGACGCTCGTCGAGCAGCACGCCCGTGCCGTTCCACTCGGTGATCTCCTGCTCGTAGTCCTCGCCCCAGCCGTACGGGCTCTGCGGAGCCTGCTGCGCCGGGCTGCGGAACCGCAGCTCGACCCGCGGCAGCGCCGCGTCCGCAGCCGCGCCGACCTTGGCGATCGCCTCCTCCAGCTCGGCGGCGGGCATCCACCGCCAATCCGAGGGGGGACGCTTCCATGATCCATCCAGCTCCAGCATGCCGTCGAAGCACGCCGACACCGGCGTCCCCCCCTTGCTCACGATCAGGCTCGGCCACGGCGAGGCGTGATACCGCGGCCCGTCGCGCGAGATCACCGTCTGCGTGTCCACCCCGCTCGCCGAGAGCCACCACCGCCCGTTCCCGAGCCTCCCGTGCACCGCCCTGTACGGCCCCTCCGCCGCGCCGTCAAACTCCAGCGGCTCCACGCCCGCGAGCGGCTCCTCAAGCCGGAGCAGGAGCGCGTTCTCGCCGACAGCGTGCGCCTCCGGGTGCGCCCGCACCACCCGCTCGCCGGCCCGCACCTCGATCTTCTCGACGAACCTGGCGTGCACCAGCGGGTCCACGGTCAGCACCAGGTCCGGCGCGATGAGATACCCCTGCCTCTCCGCCGGACGCTCCTGCGTGATCATCGCCGACCAGTCGCTCTCCACGTCCCCCTCGGCGGATGCGTACGCCAAACCCGCCGGCTCTGCCCGCGGCGCCTCCCCGTTGTCGTACCGGAACGTGTGCTCGACCATGACCACCGCGTCGGCGATCCCGTCGATGATCTCCGCGTCGCCCGGCCCCTTTTCCTCGGTCTGAGCTCGTGCCATGCCGGGAATCACGATCAGCGCCGCAATGCCCGTCACCCGCCTCAGCGACTTCATCACACCGAGTCCTTTCCACGCCCAAGCGCACCATTGCATGGGATGAGCGAGGATGGACCCCCTCGCGGCTCATCCCTCATCCTTCCGCCTTCATCCTCATTCCTTCGAATAATCCCGCCGGTAGTCCAGCACCACCTGCCGCACCAGGCCGCCGCGCATCACGCTCAGCACCGCCCGGTGCTTGCTGTCCACGTCCGCCACGAGCTGCTCGTGCACCCGGCGCACGTCCTCGATCGATTCCACGCTCTGGTCGTCGACCCGCAGCAGGATGTCGCCCCGGCTCAGCCCCGCGCTCGCGGCGTTCCCCGGCCACTTCACCCCGTACACGAACACGCCCTGCTTCTTGAAGAAGTACAGGTCCGGGTTGTCGAACTGGTTGATCGCCTTCACGGTGAAATCCCACCGCTTCAGCGCCAGCTCCTCGCCCTCGACCCGCCCCTTCTCCCGGGGCGTGATCCTGACCTCGATCGTCTCTTCCCCCCGCACCAGCTCCAGCGCCGCCTCCTCCCCCTTCGGCAGCAGCCCGAGCATCCGCCGCACCCGCGGCAGGTCGTTCTCGCGCTCAGCCGTCACCGATCCGCCGTTGATCCGCACGATCCGGTCCCGCGCCCGGATCCCCGCCTCGCGCGCCGGGCTGTCCAGGTCCGTCTCCGCCACGATCACGCCCTCGGTGTACGGAAAGTAGATGTCCTTGTTGAAGTCGCTCAGCGCCTGCAGCCGCAGCCCCGTCCAGCTCCACGTCACCTGCCCCTCATCCCGCAGCCGCGGCCACAGGATCTCGATTGTCGCCGCCGGGATGCTGAACCCCAGACCATCGGCCACCTGCGCCGCGCCGCGCGTGTTGATCCCGACGACCTCACCCGCCGTGTTGACGAGCGGCCCGCCCGAATTGCCGGGATTGATCGCCGCATCCGTCTGGATCCAGAGGCTGTACTCGCTCACCCCCTCCAGATACCGCGCCGTGCTCGACACGATCCCGATCGAGACCGAGCGGTCCAGCCCCCACGGAGCCCCCATCGCCATCACGAAGTCGCCCTCGCGCAGCATGGTCGAGTCGCCGAGCCTGGCGTGCGGCACTTCCTCCGCCGTGTCGAGATCCAGCCGGATGACCGCCAAGTCCGTGTCCTTGTCGCTGCCGAGGATCGTCGCCGGCGCGTGCCGTCCGTCGCTCAGCAGGCACCGCACCCGCTGCGCCTTCTCCACCACGTGCCAGTTCGTCAGAATGTGCCCCTCCGGCGTGATGATCACGCCCGAACCCGACGACTCCTGCAGCACGCGCTTGCCGCTCTCCGTGCTCTCGCTCACCACCCGGATATACACCACCGCCGGGAAAACCTTCTCCTTCGCCTCCTGCACGATCTGCCGGAAGTCCGGGTACTCGGCGATCGCCGGCGGCGCCGCGTCCTGCGCCGCGCCGGCGCCCCCCCACATGACCCCCGCGCCGACAGCCGCCGCCAAAATCGCTCGCCGCATCTGAAGCCTCCTGCCAGAACCGCCGCCGCAGTCTACACCCCGCCGGAGCGGAGCCTCTGCTGCCGGCGCGGAGCCTTCCGCCGGCGCCCGGCCTCCTGCCGGGGGCGCGCCTTTCAGCCCCCGCGCCCTCCGAGCCGCCGCGCTACCTCTGCCTCGACCGAGAACGCCTCGCCATGCTCGAACCTCGCCTGCAGCTCATACGCATCCCGCTCCATATCGATCCGCCCCACGTCGCGCCCCGCGTTCCACCACTCCGTCAGGTAGCGCGCCGCGAACCCGCGCCGGCCCAGCCTCGCAAACTGCGCCACGTGCACGAGCTCGTGGAACAGCAGCGAGCCGCGGTCCGCGGCGTTGTCGATCACGAGAACCAGGTCATCGAGCGTCAGACCCGCGGGCCGCGTCGCGACACGCCCCCCCCGCCGCGCCGCAATCGACCGCACACGCCCCGACCCCCACAGCTCGATCCGCCGCACCTCGACCACCCGCACCCGCGCGAGCAGCTCCGGCGAAAAGTACCGGCCCAGGCGCTCCAGCTCGGCCTCCGTCAGCGGCCGCCGCCCTAGCCGATGCCGCCGGCGCATCCGCCGGATCCACGCCGGCCCCAGCAGCCATCCGACCGCATGCACCAAGGCCTGCTCTCGCGACACGAACGGGCTCCCGCGACGTCGCGCCCAGCGCTCATGCCTCCGCGATCGGCAGCATCTGCATCGTGCGCGCCATCCCGTCCACCGGCTTCAGCTCCGGCAGCGGCTTGGCGCTCCTCGCCCCCGCTTCCTCGAATTTCCGCAGCGTCGGCGTCAGCCTCGCATCGATGGACCCGACCATCTGGTTGTACTTCTTCATCGCCCCCTCGAGCGCGCCGCCCAGCCCCGCCACGTGCTCGAACGCCACCGCCGCCCGCTCGTGCAGCTCCCGCCCCAGCGCGAAGAGCTCGTTCGCCTCCTCCGCAAGCCGGTGCTCCCTCCACCCCACCGCCACCGCCCGCAAGAGCCCGATCAGCGTGCTCGGGCTCGCCAGGATCACCCCCATCTGCGCCGCCTGCTCCATCAGCTCCGGCCGCCGCGCCAGCGCCGCGTCGATGAAGTGATCCCCCGGCACGAACATCACGACGAATTCCGGGCTCCCCTCCCACGCGCTCCAATACCTCTTGTCCGCCAGCTTCTTCGCCTGCTCCGCCACGTGCCGCGCGAACCGGTCCAGACACGCCTCCCGTTCCGCACCGTCCCGCGCGTTCACCGCCTCGATGTACGCGTACGTGTTCGTCTTCGCGTCCACCGCCACCACCCGCTCGTTCGGCAGCGTCACCACCATGTCAGGCCGCAGCAGGTTCCCGTCCCCGTCGCGCACGCTCGCCTGCTCGCAGAAGTCGCAGTAGCTCGTCATCCCCGCCAGCTCCGCCACCCGGCGGAGCTGGATCTCCCCGTACTGCCCCCGGATCTCCGGGCGGCTCAGCGCCTTGGTCAGCCGCGCCGTCTCCTCCCGCAGCCCGCTGCTCGCCCCCGCGATCTGCTCCATGTGCTCGTAGAACCGCGCGAAGTGCTCCGCCCGCGCCCGCTCGATCGATTCCAGCCGCTCCCGCGTCGCCGCCAGCGTCTCGCTGATCGGCTTGACCAGCTGCTCCACCGCCGCCCGCCTCCGCTCCAGCTCCGCCGCGTCCTCCTTCTGCTGCGCCTCGAACTGCGCCTTCGCCCGCTTCAGAAAGTCCTCCGAAGCCGCCCGCAGCGACTTGGCCGACAGCGCCTCGAACGCCTCCGACATCCGCCCGTCCAGCTCCCCGACCTGCTTCTCCAGCGCCTCACGCTCCCGCGCCAGCGACCGCTCCCGCTCCTCGTGCACCCGCCTCCCCGCCTCGATCTCCTGCCGCACCCGCGTCTCCGCGATCCGAAGCTCGCCCAGCTCGGCCAGCAGCCCCTCCACCCGC